>NZ_JALEGS010000084.1 GCF_022763345.1 Phaeodactylibacter sp. | reverse complement strand
CGTCTACGTTCGATGGTGTTGGACAATCCTGTGCGAAAGCCTGTGGAAGGCCCAGGAAAGTCAACAGCGCGAACGCAAATGCGCCTGCTAGCCGCGAAGGAGAAACGAAAGTAAACTTCGTTTTTTCCATAAGATCACGATTTGTTTTAAAAAAAATTAGGTTAAAAAAAAGGTCGTTAAACTGTATATCTATCCAAAGGGATAGAGTAATTCTTGTAGGTATCGGTCGTCTTATCAAGAAGCTGCGCGTGTTAGCTGACAGGCATCAAGCCTGCAACTTATATTATTTTTTCTCCTACAAGCTTCTCAATTCAGCCGTAAAGATAGTATTATTTTACATTCAAACACAACAATGCACCTTCAAAGAAGAGGACACACCACTACAAGAACTAAATAACTTCCGAAACAACTGACAATCAATTACTGACGTTTTTTCTGACGTTCAAAGATCTTTAAACAGGCTATTTGTCACTTATGAAAAGATTGTATTCTTCCCGACATAGGCTCTATATTTGTTCTTCAAAAATTAGATAGGTATGGCTCAGGAACCTGAAAAAAAAGACCCATTTGATGGGGAGTATATTGGCAACATATGGGGTTGGCGAATCTCCCTCATTGGTGCGGCCGTAATTGTGCTGCTTTCTGCTTTTGCAGCATACCGGCACTACACGCTTGATGTTCCATTCGGATTGGAAGCGCCGGATGAGATCAAGGAAAAATCCGCAGCAGATAGCACTCATCTTGAAAAGCCTGCGACAGAATGAAGCTCCTGCATTTTTACAAATATCAGGGTACGGGCAATGATTTCATCATGATCAATCAGATGGAAACAAAGGTATTAGATGGAAGCGAGACCGCCCTTATCAGAAGGCTTTGCGACCGGCGCTTTGGCATTGGGGCTGATGGCCTGATCCTATTGCAGCCTAGAGACGGATATGATTTTGAAATGGATTATTTTAACGCTGACGGGCGCCGAGGCTCAATGTGTGGCAACGGAGCCCGGTGTACAGTTGCCTTTGCCCGTTCCCTTGGGCTGGAACAATCAAGTTATTACTTCTTTGCCCCGGACGGGCCTCACCGGGCCCGGCTGAGCACGGAAAAAGAAAGCTGGATTGAAATTGAGATGTCAGATGTGCAAGAGATAGAACGTGGTCAGGACTATTTTTTTATAGATACCGGCTCACCGCATTATGTCAGGTTTGAAGAAAAGCTGGATGCCCTGAATGTCGAAAAAGAAGGGCGCCGAATCCGATACAACGAGCGATTTGCAGCCGACGGCACTAATGTCAACTTCGTTTCGGCATCACCGGACCTCCCCCTTCAGGTTTTCACTTACGAGCGCGGCGTGGAAGCGGAAACCCTTTCCTGTGGCACAGGTGTGACCGCAGCAGCTATAGCCTACACGCTACAGCATAAACTAACACAGGGAGCGGCTATAAAAATCCCGGTGAAAACCAAGGGCGGCCCACTTGAGATCCGAATGGAACAAAGAGAGGGAAAATACAGCAAGATTTGGTTATGCGGCCCTGCAAAAGAGGTGTTTCAGGGACACCTTAATATATAGGAGAGAAAAAGAGAAGCCAGGCTGTTGCACCTGACTTCTGCTTTTGCGACTAGATAAAAAATATAGCCTTTTTATTCTCCCTGACCGAGAGAATAGGCACGTTCGCCATTTATTTCGTAGAGGTTCTCAATCTTAATAAAATTGAGCCCTTCTACGGTAAGCCGTTGTAGCAAACCTGTGATTTGCTCGTAGGTAACGGCAGCCATACGTGGCTTTCCGCCGGCTTCTGTCCCCCCGGCGGCGGCAGCAATAAAGCGGCAGCGCCAGTGATCAGTACAGAAGGTCTCCGGGAATCCATTAGGGTACACTTTAACGCCCCGGTTCGTGATCATTTTGAGCTTAAAGTCTGCCTTGGCAATTTCCTCCAGTGCCCGGCCCAATTCGTTAGGGTCACGCTCACCTACTGCCCAGTCGATAAAGACATCTACTCCAACCAGCTTTTTATTGGCTGGTACGAAAGGCTTGACCCTAACTTCGATAGGCTTTTGAGCTGATGACGGTTCCACTTCTTTGAGGTGTTTGGGCGCCTGACCAAGACGTTCAATCAGGGCTTTTCCAAACTCCTTCGTACCAACTCTCTGCCGGGTATAAGCCTCACTGTAAAGGTCGCCTGTATGAATGCCATCCTCAAGCGTACGCAATAAGGCATTTTGAATTCGAACAGCGATATCATTTTTGCCCATGTGTGCCAGCATCATACAGGCTGCATGAATCAGACCAGAAGGGTTAGCGATACCTTTGCCTGCGATATCTGGTGCGGAACCATGAATCGCTTCAAACATGGAAATGGGGTCTCCAATATTTGCAGAACCACCCAAGCCCACAGAACCAGCCACCTGAGCCGTGATATCAGATACGATATCCCCGTAAAGGTTTAGCGTGACAATCACATCGAACTGTTCCGGGCGGTCAGCAAGCAGCGCAGACCCAATGTCTATAATATGGTGTTCGTTTTCAATATCCGGGTACTCCTTAGCCACCTCGTCAAAGATGGAGTGAAAAAGTCCATCGGTATGCTTCATGATGTTATCCTTACTCATGCAAGTCACTTTCTTACGCCCATTTGCACGGGCGTACTCAAAAGCGTACCGGATGACGCGCTCACAGCCCGGGCGGGAAACCAGCTTCAGGCACTGAACCACCTCAGCAGTTTGCTGATGTTCAATACCTGCGTACAAGTCTTCCTCATTTTCACGGACCACTACAAGGTCCATATCCGGGAAGTTGCTATCTACATAAGGAGTAAAAGCACGGCAGGGGCGCACATTGGCAAAAAGCCCCAGCGTCTTACGAATCGTCACATTAAGGCTTTTGTACCCGCCACCCTGAGGTGTGGTGATCGGGCCTTTCAGAAAGACCCGGTTGCGGCGTAAAATATCCCAGGCATCAGGTGCGATACCAGACTGATGGCCGCTGAGGTACATTTCTTTTCCAATCTTCACTTCTTCGTACTCTAGCCCGGCACCTGCAGCCTCGAGGATATCGAGGGTTGCACGCATAATTTCCGGACCGATACCATCACCGAAAGCTACGGCGATGCGATTGGATAGAGACTTTGATTCTGCTGTAGAGCCTTGTGACTGAGGGCTTGAAGCATTGCCCATGGCGCTGTTGTCAGCATTCCATTGTTCTTTCATAAATTGGACAATTGTTGATGTTTTAAAGTTTTACTATCAACAATAGAAGTGAATTACTGTTCGGTGGAAAACAAAAATTTATCGGACTAAACCGATAGAGTATTGGTGGGTAGTTTGGTTTTTATTTTTCAGAATACTTTGAAAGTATAACTATCACTAGGGTTTGGCAAAGAATTTCCAAACCTCTGCTTCAGGGCATGTGTTTATATTTAACAGGAAAAAACTATCAAAAAATTTACCCGGAATGCCAGCAAAGACCCTTAGACTCCTCAATCTACTTGGCTTCATACTCGTCATTACTCTGAATGTCTTGGCGAATGCCCTTCCTATTAACGGCATGACCACCGGCGAACTATCGGCGCTTTACCCTAACCGCTTTGTGCCCGCTGGGTTTACATTCGGGATATGGGGCGTCATTTACCTGGCTTTGCTTGGGTTCATCGTTTTCCAGTTTTTCCAGTCTGCGGGGAAAGCGGTAACAAGCATAGGCACTTGGTTCTTCGTATCTTGTGTAGCGAATGCAAGCTGGATTCTGACCTGGCACTACCAATGGCCGTTGCTTTCGCTTGGGCTCATGCTGTTGCTGCTCTTTACCCTAATTAAAATCTACCTTGCTTTAAATCCGCTCAAATGGACTTCCAACTGGCCTGCTAAGGTGCCTTTTCAACTCTATCTGGGATGGATATCTGTTGCCACCATTGCTAACACCACTGCCGTACTCATAAGTTACGGTTGGACTGGCGGGCCTTTGCCTGAAGTAGCCTGGGCTGCAATTATGGTTGCGGTGGCTGCAATTGCCGGCCTGTTCTTCGCTACCCGCTATAAGGATATACTTTATAATGGTGTGCTTTTGTGGGCGTTCTATGGCATCTACGCTCGACAGGCTTCGCAAGGGCTGCTCCAAACCACCCTCTATATTGCGGGCAGTGCTTTGATTGTAGCTACTCTTTTCGCATTACTAAGAAGGGCTCAGCGAGCCTGAGCGTACCAAAGGCTCACCGAGCTTCATTTTGGTTCTTGCTCCTGCGGTCCGCTTTCGTTGGTTTGAAGGCAGCCGAACGCAAAAGAAAATAGCATTTCCACAACCCGGTCCAGGTAATTTGCTTCAAACTTAATATCTGTCAAACGGGGCAGGTGCTCCGCGAAGTAAATATTATTATTTGCTGATTCCAGCAGCATACTGGCCAGCGCCCTGGGGTAGGAATAAGTCGGCCTAATTTCTTGGATAATATCGGCAATTTTCCCGCAAAGCATTTTATACGCCAGGAAAAAACCATACTTGTTCTCTTCGTCTACGTTCTTTTTGTGGTAAGCTTTGGGCCCCTCCGTGACCACAATCCGGTGCAGTACTTCTGTATCAATAAAATCAACACTTGTGCTTTTCCGGGAAGTATCAACAATTGCACGCAGCGCAGACTTCAACTTATCCTCCGGAGCGGGGATGTTCATCGTGAAGAAGGTCACCCGAAAACGCATCCATTCCCAGTACCAGTTTACCAAATAGATAAAGAGGTAGTGCTTATTTTCGAAGTACCGGTAAATAGAGGCTTCGGTAGAGTGAATCCGATCAGCCAGTTTGCGGAAAGTAAAGTTCTCAAACCCTACTTCGTCAAATAATATGACAGAATACTCAATAATACGGCGCCCCAGCGCAGTTTCCTGAGGGTTCTTAATGAACAGCTTCTCATTGATGTCCAGGTTTACATTCACTTGCAGCATTGACGCACTTTTTTTCCGGATTTTATGCCAGCCCTCTTTCGCAAATTATACTTTTCGAAAAAAAACTGGAAATCTAAATTAATAAAATCTGCCGATAAAATAGCTTTACTTCTACATTCAATAGCCTAAAATGTTTGCGCCGATTACTGTTTTGAGGGCATAAGATTAGTTTCACTCCATCCACAGCCTTAGACCTAAGCTGGCAAACCAAAGCTTTCGTTCAATTCTACCTTTCTATTTATTGAAGCAGGTTCGGCACCACCAAAGTAGTCCTGTCTAAACGAAAATCAAAAAAGTTCTACTTTCTGCGAACACAAAAAGAACCTGATTGTCTAATAGTAAAACTACCAATATTGACAACTAAGTAATCAGTTTCAAGGCTACGAGTATCAAAAAAGACATCATGGCACTAAAAGCAGATCTTTGGCTCTTTTTACTAAGCTTGATTGCGGTCATCGCCGGTCTGGGTTGCTATTTGTACGGTATGTACAGCCACTGTGTCTTTTTCCTGGTTATTGGTTTAGGCTATTCAGCCTACATTATAAAGAATCAAAAAGAGAAGCACTTAGGGCATTAAAGTTGTGCTTTCAGTATGCAGTAGTATGGTGCTGCCCGCTTAGTCGGGCAGTTTTTTTTGCCCCTACCCCACCCACTGCCTTGTCGGCTATTTGTCAGGTTTCGTAGAAGTAAGGTGCAGCCTATCCTCAGATTTTGCATCTTTCCAAGTATAGAAATCACCACCGACACACTATGTTATCCCGACTGTTTCTGTTATCAATGGCGCTTGCGGCTTTGCCGGTTTTGGGCAGTGCCTCTCCGTTCCCGGTGTCTTACCCTGTACTAGAGCAAAGACAAGTAGCGCCGCCACAGTTCCCCAATGCAGAGCGGCTTTCCACAACGACTATCCGAATCCCTTTCAAGCTGGCAGGGCACCTCATACTTGTACAGGCGGAAGTTGCAGGGCAGTCCGGCAACTTCATCCTCGATACCGGCTCCAGCAAGCTCATTTTGAATGCAAGCCACTATTCCGGCGGACAATCAGCGCCAAACACCGTGGGTATGAGCATGACCGGTGCTATCAAAGACCTCCGGGAAGCAACAGTCAGAGACTTTACCATTGATTCCCTGCAATACGACCGGCTGTATGCCGATGTCATAGACCTCAATCACATTGAGCGCAAAAAGAACATCCGCCTTCTTGGGCTTCTGGGTTACAACGTAGTAGAAAACTACGAACTCATGATTGACTTTCAGCTCAAGCAGCTGACCCTGACCGCTCTGGACGATGAGGGCAACCGCATAGATACCCTTGCCTTTTATGAAAAGCCGACCGATAGCCTCCGAGTAACAATGGACAAGCACTTTCTGGTTATCAACGGTGAAGTAGACGGCAAAGCCCTTAGGCTTGGGTTAGATTCCGGGGCGGAGCTCAATTTGCTGCACAACCGGGTAAACCGGGCTATTCTTGACCATTTCAAAATTAGCAGGCGGACTCACCTGGCGGGCATGTCGGGACAACAGGAGCTGGAGGTCATCGCTGGTAAACTGTACCGGTTCCGCTCAGGAGAACAGCGGTGTTCCGGTATGCGAACCCTGCTAACCAATATGCATACCTTCAACCGTACTTACCGAACACGCCTCGACGGGCTTATCGGCTACGAATTTTTGTGCGTCCGCCGTACCCTGATCAACTATAAGAAACAAAAGTTGTACTTCTTTAAATGGTATCAACCTTAATCGGAATGAAAACGCCGCATTTATATATCCTGCTCTGCCTTTGGAGTGCCTTGCAAATACCTTTGCAGAGCCAGGAGCCCTATCATGCCTATTTTTTCGAAGGGGATGAAGTCGTTTTCGAATTTGACATCCGGTACTTTGAGGAAGCTTCCCGGGCCGGTGCTTTCTGGAAGACCGATTTTGAAGACATCGACGTAGAGTCGGTTGCCATTGCCGGGGACTTCAACAATTGGTCTGCTGATGAATGGCGGATGAAAAAAGTGGGCGAAGGCCGCTATCAACTCCGCAAGCAGATCGAAGACTTTGAAGATGCTTTCCGGTGGGAATTCAAGTTTGTCGTCAACGGGAAGTTCTGGGCAGAGCCTTCTGAGACCATACGCAACAAAGGCAAAACCACGCCCACAGGCTCTTTCTGGCAAGAGACCTACAACATGGAGCTTTACACCGCCCGCCCGGATACTACTGCCGACGATTGCTTTTTCCTGCCTGGCTATCCGGATGCAGAAAAGGTAGTGCTCAGTGGCAACTTCAATGCCTGGGATGAATCTGCTTTCACCATGCAAAAAGTGGATGGTGGTTGGGAGACCTGCCTGAGCCTCGATGCAGGGCGCTATGAATATAAGTTCATTGTAGATGGCGAATGGATGCACGACCCGAGTAACCCCCAGACCGTTAAGAACCAATACGCCACCCTTAACTCCGTTTATGAAATCAAGCGGGAGACACAGTTTCGCCTGGCGGGTTTCGAAGACGCGGAGGAAGTCCGCCTGGCCGGTTCTTTTACCGACTGGGAAGACCGCGCGCTGAGGATGCACCGGGAAGGTAAAGCCTGGGTGGTCAGCCTGCCGCTTACGGGAGGCAAGCACCTTTACAAGTTCATCGTGGACGGCAATTGGATCACCGACCCCGCTAATCCCATAAAGGAATACGACTGGAAGGGCAACCTCAATTCGGTCAAGATGGTGGAATAAGCCCGTACTTGTCGCCTGTTCGCTATTGAGGACACTCTGTTTTTAACAAATAGTGCCACATTCCTGTTACCAAAAGAAAAAAAATGAAACGCATATTTCTTTTTCTAACGTTAAGTACTATGGTACTCAGTTGTGCTAATTCGCAGAAGGCCAATAGCACTATGGCTGAAAAAAGCCAAACAATTGATTACCCGGAAGGCGTCGTCCCAGTCGGCGAAATCGATGCGCCCTATGAAGACCTTTCCAAAGCGGTCTTTGCAGGTGGCTGCTTTTGGTGCGTAGAAGCCGTATTCGAACGCGTGGAAGGCGTAGAGGAAGCCATTTCCGGCTATGCAGGGGGAACCACAACCGATCCAACCTACAAAAAGGTGGCTTCGGGTATGACTGATTATGCAGAATCGGTCATCGTTTACTACGATTCCACCGTGGTCAGCTACGACGAGCTGCTCACTGCCTTCTTTGCAGGGCACGACCCCACACAGCTCAACCGGCAGGGGCCGGATGTAGGCCCACAGTACCGTTCTGCTATTTTCTATGCGGATGCGTACGAAAAGGACAAAGCAGAGGCTTTTATACAACAGCTGGAGGAAAGCGGCAAATTCCAAAAGCCAATCGTGACCAAACTAAACCCGCTCAGTACTTTCTACACAGCCGAAGGCTATCATCAGGACTACATCGTGCACAATCCCAACCAACCCTATGTGGTCGGTGTGTCGATGCCCAAGATTGAGAAGTTTATGAAGGCGCACCCGGAGCTGCTGAAAAATCAGTACAAAAAGCCCTAAAACAAGCCTTTAGCGCTGCCCTGCTCCCTATGCCCGTAAGGTAACCTTCTCCTTACGGGCATTACTTTTGATTTGAAAATCCCGCCAACTTTCTGCAATATTGCAGACAAAGCTAAACGACTATGAGCGAGTTTAAACAAGTCATCAAAGATGGAGCAGGCACAGTAGGTGGCTGGATCAAACGATTTTTCGTCATCCTACTCACTTTAGCCATACTTGGCGGAGCAGGCTACCTCTGGGTTTGCAACTGGACCTACAGTGATGGAACACGGGCGGGAACACTGATCAAGATTTCCTACAAGGGCGTTGTCCTGAAAACCTACGAGGGGCAACTCAACCTGGGCGGCTTTCGCCAAAATGCAAGCGATGGCGTTTCCGGGAACATCTGGGAATTCTCCGTGTGGGACGATGAGGTCTACCGCACTTTGCAAAACTACGAAGGCAAGCAGGTCAAGCTGTACTATCGGGAAAAATACAAGGCGATGCCCTGGCAAGGCGACACCAACTACTTCATCTATAAAGTGGAGGAGGTCAAGTGATTACTTGAGCAGTTTACTGGTCACCACCACGCGCTGAGCCAGCACTTTCGCCAGGTTGCGCCAGATGATGGTTCGGTCTGATTCCTTTGTTAACTGATCGATAGCAGATTCCTGAAAGAGGACAACTTCTGTATCCGGGCTCGCAGAGACTATTTTTGCGGTGCGCTTGGTATTGAGAATGTAAGCAATCTCCCCAAAAAGATCACCTTCTCCCAGCATCACCACTGTCTGGCCGCCGATTTCCACCCTTAGCAGCCCTTTACGCACATAACCGATGGCTTTGCCTGCGTCATTCTCCGCAAACAGGACCTCGTCCTGCCGGCAATTGACAATCATGGCATCTTTTAGGAAAGCTGCCTTCCCTGCTTCGCTCAACCCTTCCGTAATAACATGGTGACCATGGAAATCATCGTGGTCTTCCGGGTAAAAAGCGGTACCGGTCTGCAGCTCTTTGTGCTCACGAACCAGCTGATAGTACCAATCGCAAATTTCCTGATACCGGTCGAAAGACACCCCACGGAGCATGGGCAGTAAAGGTGAGTGAATGACGGCCAGGTAATCCATATCCGGCAGGCCGATCATAGGGATTTGAAAGTCGCCCCCCTCCCCCATTTGCAGCGGGCCAATGGGGCGCATGCCCAGACGCTTGTAGATAGAATAATGCCCGGGGTCGCACTGCATGAGCAAAGCCTGCCCTTCGGCCTTCAGGACTTCCACGAAGCAGTGGCTGAGCAATACAGGAACAGCGGGCGTATTGAGGTAAGCGCTATCAAAGGATAAATGAGAAACCACAGCCAGCTTGGGCAGATAGCCCGTCTTCACGTATCCGAAGGCTTCTGCCGCTTCTTCTGCCCGGTCAACGGCATTACTAAGGACCAGGCAGGCAATGATTTCACTACGGCGGGTATCCTGACAAGCCACCAATTGCCCTTTTTCGGGAAGCTCACGGGCGCTGTCATAATTCAACAATCGCTCGCAAGCTTCCCGGTCCCGCGCTTCTGTGACAAAGAAGGCCCGGTATTTACCGATCCACAGATCCCACTGCAGTGATATGTTTTGGAGTAGCCCCATGGGGCTGAAGATAAGAAGATTTAGACTATGTTGGGAATTCGCTTTTGGAGCGAATGAAGTCAAATTTTATCCTGAACAAGGCGCGATGAAGGAGCCTAGCCAAAGCTAAGCGACTGAAGAGCAACGAAGTGCAGGATAAAATTTGGCAAATACAGCCCAAAGGGTGAAATCCCAATATAGTCTTAGAACTTCAGCCCTACGCTAAACTGTAGAAAATGGGCATCTGCATTCCGGGTGCCCAGGGTGTTCTCCTGATAACGGTAGCCAAAGGAGGCCACATAAGCCATATTTGGATTGACCGAGCGCTGAATACCGCCACCAATACCAAACATAATGCCCCCCTCTGTTGCCTCGTCCAAAAAGCCAAGCCCATAGCCAAGGTCGCCGTAGAAGAAGGGCGCCCACTCGGTAAGCGTTGGATAATACCGGACATCTGCATAAAGCGGTACGAGCTCGTAATCACCATACCATTCCACACCTACCCCAAGTCCCAGGCTGACACTTCGATTGATGTGGTAGCCATTGACGGTATGGATCGCAAAGTAATCTTCATCATTATTCATGGCCCGTTCATCGCCTATTGTCCCAATGCCAAAACCGTAGCCCAGAGTGGTGATATTGGTGAATCCCTCTCCGTCGTGGACGATGATTTTGTTCTTCAGGTTATCATGCGGGACTTCCTCCCGGACAATACGGCGGACCTCATCCGGTGAGAAGGTGTAGACATCACTTTCGGTTGTCATAATTTGTACGCCATCCGCATCCATGGGTTTAATGATGGAGCCTTTGATGACTTGTCCGTTTTTGAGGTAAATGACGTCCATTTTGTCTTGCCCAAAGGCCGCAACGGCCATCAGGGTCATAAAGCAAGTGAGCAGTATCGTTCTCATGGTTGTACAGGTTTTTGATTTTTAGTGGCAGCCGGTTGCAATACACGGCTGTCGGGTGTCGTAACATGCCTGACCTGCAGCCTGCCCTCACCGTTGAGGCGCAGGTAATGCTCTTCCAGGCGTTGATTGTATTGGTTGTAAAAGGTCACTCGGATTTCATTAGCGCCCCGTTTCAATGGTACTCGCTGATAGTGGATTTCGGCAGGCAGGGTCTGCCACGACCGTATGTCAGCACGCTCGGTAGCGGCGTTGACGATGCTCATTGTGGTGCCCAGGATCAGGCCCAGTGTTTCGTCATACTCCACGTCCTCATCATTGTCTTTATCCTCGTCTTTTGATTTTTTCTGCTCTTCATTTCCATCGTCATCCTCATCGTCGTCCTCCTTTTTGGTTTTGATGGAACGCAGGCCCGCCTCCACGGCTTCCTTGGCGGCCAGGCGAATCAGGGCATTGGCCAGCTCCCGCCCAAAGCGGTCGCGCAGAGACTGCTCCGCTACCACATTGAGGTCTTCGAGCATTTCCATGCGCTGTAGGCCGCCCGGGTATTTGATATCTGCACGATGAAGTGGATACTGACGTGGCCGGAAGGCCGGCAGTGCCAGCCGAATGGTATTAATGCCGGCGAAGCCGTTGTATTCGTTATAAATGTCTTCTCCAAAATCGTACTCCATGCCCATGCTGTTGTTCACAAAGCGGACCTGCGAGCGGTCGCCCTGCCGCATCACATCAAACCCGATGATGTTTTCTTCCTTGACCGGCCCCTGCCCGTTTTCCCAAAAGAGCACGAGCGAGCCGCCTTCGCCCACATCATCTTTGCAGCGTGGGTCGAGGAGTCTGCGGTAGCGGCTCGCATCATTGGCAAACCCAAGCTGATCCGCCATGCGCACAAGGTCACATTTGAGCTGCTCGGGGATTTGCACGCCCATATAGGGCTGTACTTTGCCCTCCTGAATGAAAAGCTCCGCCGCGTTGCGGTAAGCGATGAAGGCATTGTTCCACTCTCCGTTCATCTCATAGCTCAGGCCCATGATAATATGCCCGAGCACATCATCATGATATTTCAGTGGTTTTTCGGGTACGGCGTCGTTGAGTTCCTGTAGGCGGATATTGGTCCGCCGGGCTTCGACGCGGGCCGCTGACACATCATTCAGCTGAAGATAGTTCAGGCTTTTGAGGTAATGTACAGCGATATTCTCAAAGTACTCTGTGCGGTAAGGCAATACCCGTGGGTTGCTGACTACGGCCAGCCCCTGTGAGCCGATGGAAGCTCTTCTGTCTTCGATGAGGAGATCAGCCTTATTGAGGTATTCATTGCTCTTTGCAAGATCGCCCTGCATACGAGCCAGCGCCCCCAGCTCCAGGTAGCGAAGTACTTCGTTGCGGTCTTTTTTATAAAACCGCTTGTTTTCGATCAGGCGAGTGGCCTCTTCAAAGTTGCCGGCTTCAATGCGGTCATTGTAGAGTATCCGGTAACGCTCGAAGGAAGCACAGGAGGTGAGCCCACCGGCCAGGATAAACAGCGACAGTAGGTAAAGGTATTTCATGGGCGTGTCAGGTTGGGGCGAGAAAAAGCAGGGAAAACAGGGGCTGATCACAGGGAGCAGCCCCCGAACTAACAGATTCAGTCCTTCTGTTAATTTTTCACAAACTTCTTGATCTTCTTGTCTCCAATCCAGACCACCTCATTGGTCTCCATGTTGGTCAGGGTCATGTCAATCTGATAGTAGATGACTTTTTTGCGCTTGTAGGCGTCCATAATGGAGTTGATGGAGCCCTGCAGCATGTAGTCCGCGCCGACTTCAAGCCCCCAGCTTTTCATAGTAGACTGGGAAGCGTTATTTTGCTGATCGGCCCGCTCACGGCGGATTTGCTCGCGCTTGGCACCGCCCTGTACGAGACGTACCCGGCCGCTTTTGACGAAAGCTTTCTCCAGTTCCTTGATGAAGACTTCCGCTTCGATATGTTCATGGGATTTGTTTTCCACCATACCAACGATGACCACCGGTTCTTCCCCGCTGTTGTTGCGCTTGTGGCGCTCCAGCCAGGGTTGCCCCATGATTTCGGAGACCAGTTCGGCAGCAGTCAGGCGGGCATCAGTGTCATTCCAGCGGCCGCTGAGGTCAACGGTAGTGTCGGTTTCAATACGTTGTACCTGCCGGTTGCAGGAGGTGCTGAGAAGGATAGCGAAAAGCAAAAGAGGAAGGAAGGGTTTCATGTAGATTGTGTTTTGGTGTGAGGTGCATGCCAGACTGGTAAATACGATCTGGCACGCACCTGTTTCGTTTTGTTAATTTTAGAAGGTCTGCCAGAGTTTACCAGCCGTACCAGCCCCAAGGGCGGCGTGGCGCAATAAACTGTGGGCGGCGTGCCCGTTCGAGGCGGAGCTGCCGGCGGAAGTCGCGGCGTTCCTGACGGCGGGCTTCTTTGATCAGGATGGGGTCGTAGGCTTCGTAGGTCTGATCCATCGTCACGCCCATGGTATTGGCGTGGTCAGTGGGGTTTTCCGTTTGGTACGCTTCGTAAGCCAACTGTGCCCGCGGGTTCTGATCAGCAGATTGTGCTGTAAGAGTCAGCCCGGAGACCAGGGCGAAGGATAATGCGAGCAGTTGCTTTTTCATGGCTTTTGTTTTTGATTACACTTCAAATATAGGGGCTTTACCCATACGATGCAGGGCTTTAACGGAGGGTTAACGCAAAGCCGGGCAATTTAATAGCCTGCTAACTGCCGCAAGCTGAAGAATCTTAAAATTGTTAAGATTTAACAGTTCCTGAAGCGGATGCAGCATCCGTTTTGTTCAATAAACCTGCGATGTGCCTATCGGAATAGAACGGGCAGTGCCTACCTTTGCCACATGGACACATTAGCACATTTGCCAAACCCACCTGCCCAACGACTGGCCATCCAAGTCAAGCCGGCCGCAGAGCGCGCCCTGCGGCGGGAGCATCCCTGGGTTTTTGAGGAAGCCATTACTAAACAAAATACCAAAGGCATAGCTGGCAGCCTGGTGATTATTTTTGACCGTAAAAAGGATAAATTTCTGGCAGCAGGTTTGTATGACCCCCACTCTCCTATACGGATTAAAGCCCTGCAGTTCGGTCAGCCAGCGCGGATTGATGCCCTTTGGTTCTCAGGCAAAATCGAGTCAGCCTATGAACGGCGGAAGCCCCTCCTGGAAACCGATACCAACAGCTACCGGTTCCTATACGGTGAGAATGACGGGCTGCCGGGCCTCGTAGCAGATGTGTACGATCAGGTGCTGGTCCTCAAGCTTTATTCGTTTATCTGGCTGCCTTATTTAAAAGCGGTACTGCCCCCGCTGCTCCGTTTGAGCGAATGCACCACTGTCGTCCTTCGGCTGAGCCGCAACCTACAGGCCCGCCCTGATCTTTGCTACGGATTGTCTGACGGTCAGGTTATTCACGGCACGCTGGAAAAGGAGGAAGTTCTATTTCGGGAACACGGGCTGTTGTTTTCCGCTAATGTGGTAAAGGGCCATAAAACCGGCTATTTCCTCGATCACCGGCACAACCGAAAACGCATTGGAGAACTGGCGAAAGAGAAAACCGTTCTTGACGTCTTCGCATATGCAGGAGGCTTTTCCGTACACGCTCTGGCAGGAGGCGCAACAGCCGTAACCAGCCTGGACATCAGCGCGCAAGCCCTCGAGATGGCTGCCCAAAACGTAGCCCTAAATCATTTGCAAGGCCGCCACCGGACACTAGCCGGCGATGCCTTTGAGCAGATGGAGCAGCTGAGCCAAACCGGGCAGCGCTTTGATATTGTCATCGTTGACCCACCGTCTTTTGCCAAACAACGCAGTGAACGGGAAAAAGCCCTACAGGCTTACCGTCAACTTGCTACACTGGCAGCCGGAATTGTCGCGCCGAATGGGTTGCTCCTCCTCGCTTCCTGTTCAAGCCGCATTACAGCTGCGGCCTTTTTTGAAGCCGTACTGGAAGTGCTGGACAATCACCCCCGACAATTCCGCGAAAGCAGGCGCACCTACCACGATACAGACCACCCCATTGGTTTCCCGGAAGGGGCCTACCTGAAAGCCATTTACATGGAAGCTCAACAGTAGGGCGAACATGGTCCCGAAACAGCCGTTTTACCAGAAAAGCCAATGCGACATTTTGATAACCTGGTAGAAGCTACCCAGACCCTGAAAAAAGAGGGATACGACCACGAATTTACCCTAAAGCGCGACCGCATTTATTGCGAAGACTTAAACAAGGCATTCACCCCTGACCACTTTGAGGTAGAGCAGGTGCTCCACTTTGAAGGTGCAGACAGTAGCCCTAATACACGCTCCACACTATTCCTCATCAAGACAGATAGTAATGATAACGGCACCCTGATCGAAGAGGACGGAATGTACGGCACAGATAACGTTTCTCCCCAACTACTGGAAAAATTTAAGCAGCACAAATAGGGTCTTCATAGTTGGGTGATGTATTTTTGATGCGCTGCTTTCCCCTCCACTTGCAGCGCATTATACATCATTCTCAAACTGAACAGATTTATGAAGCATCCACTACTCACTACGCTGTACATTTTCCTGCTTGTCTTAGGGCTTACCAATTGCCAGTCCTGCTCCTCAGAAGGCGCTGTGGCATCTGATCAGCAGGACACCACCGCTGTAACTACTGAAGCAGACCCAAGGCTCGATTTCACAATGGTCCCTGGCACACGTGTAGGTCTTGTTGACCTGAAATCCGCTACTGCCGCTGATGTATTGGAAGCTTATGGTGACTTTGCACTGGAAGACAGCATTCACCTGGGCGAGGGTATTTTTGAGCCAGGCATTGTCCTGTTTAAAGATAGCAAAAACCAAGTGGATTTGTACTGGGATGCGGCAATGGGTTCCGATCGCCCCAGCTATGTTAGCATCTATGGCAAGGACGGGCAATCTGACTGGTCAACCCCCAACGGTATTACCATTGGTACTACTCTTGAGGAAATGCAGGAACTCAATGGCGAACCGTTTGAATTGTACGGCTTTGGCTGGGACTACGGTGGCTACGTCAGCGACTGGAAGGGTGGAAAACTCACCGGTCAGGGGCTGAGCATCCGTTTTGAGCCAGGTGCAGGCGGTGAGACCGCCATGGAGCTCGTCGGCGATGTCACGCTGAGCAGCGACAACCCGGCATTAAAACCCGTAAAAGCAAGCGTCAGTGAGATTACGCTCAGCGATCCTTTACCCAATCTGATGGCCATGATGCAGGGCGGCTGGCGCTCGACAACCGACGAAGGATACGAAATCATTATCGAGGGTGACCAAATCAGCCATTACAACAATCAGCGGCTGACTTATTCCTCAACGATTGAGGCGGATCCCGGCTGCCGTTCGGAAGCTTGTGCGGTGACCGGCACGGCTCCCGAAGGCTTTTGCTTTATCGAAAAAGGTCAGTATGATGCACAGTGCAACCTGGTTATCAGGGCGAATACAACTACTTTGGAATACACTGCCATTGGGGCTACGGGCGGTTCATTAGTATTTGAAAGGGTGGATTAATCCCTCGGGTGCCCTTATTGGTTTACGGACCAATGAGGGCATTTTTTCCTACTTGAAAGTGTGAAGGCATAATAACCCTTAAGACAAATCACTAAGGGCAACACTCACCGCCCCTGCTAAGCGCGCATTATTCAGCACCAGTTCAATATTTGCCTGCAAGCTATCGCCACGTGTCAGCTGTTCAATACGGGAGAGTAAAAATGGCGTCAGCGCTTTACCGGTAACACCTTGCTGCCCTGCCTCTTCGATCGCCTGCCCGATAACCCGTTCCATCTCTTCCCGCGGCATGGCAAAAGCTTCCGGGATGGGATTGGCTATAACTGCGCCCCCGCGCAGCCCAAGCTGCCACTTGGTATGCAGTACCTCCGCAACTTCCGCCGGCGACTCCATCCGGTAGTCCACAAGCAAACCACTTGTACGGGTGTAAAAGGCTGGCAGTTCACTTGTCTGAAAGCCCAGCACCGGCACGCCCATCGTTTCCAGGTATTCCAGCGTCAGGCGCAAATCGAGGATTGACTTGGCTCCGGCACAAACCACTGCCACATCCGTCCGGGCCAGTTCCTGAAGGTCTGCAGAAATATCCATAGTACGCGCCGCACCCCGGTGCACCCCGCCTATACCGCCCGTAGCAAATACCCGGATGCCTGCCAGCGCTGCGATAATCATGGTGGCAGCTACCGTGGTTGCGCCGTCCACTCCCCGCGCAACCAGCACCGGCAAATCCCTGCGGCTGACTTTGGCTACAGCCGTACCCTTTTTGCCCAGGTATTCAATTTCTGCTTCGGAGAGCCCCGCCCGCAACTGTCCACCGATCACCGCTATGGTTGCGGGTACGGCGCCGCTTTCCCTGACTGTAGCTTCCACCCGCAGGGCCGTTTCCACATTCCGGGGGTAGGGCATACCGTGGGAGATGATGGTGGATTCCAGGGCGACAACGGGTTGGCTGTTTTGCAGGGCGCCAGCTACTTCCTGACCAAATTTTACATCCCGATTATTATGCATAAGCTTGATTTATTGCACTAGCAAACAGCATTTACATGACAATTACACTAAAAGAAAAGCTACAAAATAAGGTTTTGCTTATTTTATATCTTTCAAAACCGTACCTTTACAAATATCTAAATTGTAATACAAAAACACTTGGAAGAATAATTCCATTTTGTCTAGATACATTTGCTATTAACAAATCATACACCGATGAAAAAATCACTATTCCTTTTTAGCCTGCTATTGGCTTCGGGGTTAATGCTCACTTCCACTTTGGATGCGCAAACCACCGTTTATTCCTTAGGGTCTCCGGTAGAGGAACTTTCTCCACTGCTCAAGAGCACCCCGGGCGTATGCCCAACTCCTGCCGCAGCCACTGCGGTTTGTGATTGCCCAAGTGGTTATGTAGCCGTAGGCTATGAAGGCGTGGAAGGCAATGGCTACGGAGCAATGGTGCTCAGCCAGTTTCAATTGCGTTGCCGCGAATTAAATGCTGATGGCTCCCTTGGCGCTGTGGTTGAAGTAACCTGTGCTAATGGTTCTGACCCTGGAAATTCGCCAGATGGGCCTGCCGATGCTGCAACGGGTGAAGCACTGGTTGGATTTGAAGTCCGTATTGGCTGCGCCATTGATGGCATTCAGGGCTTTTCAAAACCTATCGCTGACATCGGAGCCGCAACGCCAAACTCCAGCAGTACTGCTGTGGCTTCTATTGGCGGAATGGGCGGTAGTGCCCAACCTGCTGTGTTTGTACCCGATGGGAATGTCATTGTAGGCATGCAAACGTATGAGGACCCGGGCAACAACATCTCCGCTGGTGTAGCATGGCGGTATGCGCCAATTGTTACCAGCCAGGTAAGTGGTTGTAATATCACCAGCATAGCTTTGGCTAATGCATCAGCTTGTAACGACAATGGTACTACAGACGTGGCATTTGATGATTTCTTTACTGCGGATGTTGTCGTGAACTTCGTGGATGCGCCATCTACAGGTACTTTAGATTTATCTGGCGCAAGTGCCAGCCAATCCGTGAGCGTAGGTTCTATTGGCGCTACCTCTTATACTTTCACCGGTGTACAACTGCCAGCTTCCGGCGGTAGTATTTTCCTCAGCGCTGCCTTTTCTGATGATGCTGCTTGTTCACTGAGTGCAAATGCAGGAACAGGCCCAGATAATTGCTCTCCAGATGCAACCGATATCCCAACGATGTCTGAATGGGGGCTTATCCTGCTCACGCTCATTATCTTTACGTTAAGCGTTGTATTCGGCACACAGCATCAGCGTGCATTAGCGATGGCGAACGGCGGGGCTTACACAAGCCGTCAGCGTTCCCGCCTGCCATTTGACCGTAAGGCATACTTCCAGGTGCTTCCAGGCATTTACCTGGCGATTGCTGCTGTATTTACCGCTGCTATTGCCTTCTTTGGGTACGAATTGACGAATGCGGATATCCCAGGTGCACTGCTTTCCGGTGCGATCGTTGCTTATCTTGTTCATTATGTCAAAAGTGGCTCCAAGCACTAAAACATAAATTTGAACACCTTAATCAGGTTGTTTAAATTCCGTTCATCATTCCATCATAAGCCATCATTAGTTTCTAATGGTGGCTTATGTCATAATTTTGGGCATGTCTGCAAAAAAACGTAGAAAGGCTGGGAAAACACCCCAGCAATCTAAGCGCCTCGGCCAGCGTATACAGGCCTGGTTTCAGGACAGGAACCCGGTCCTGAAGTTTTTGCTGGGCTTCACAGGCTGTATGGGAGCATTCTACCTGTTTTACTACTCTGGCTTGTACAGGAACTACCTGGAGGCCCCGTTCCTGAACGCTCAGGCCAGATTGGGCAATGCCTTGCTGCAGCTTTTTGGGCAAGATACTATTGTGACCGGATCGACGATTGGGAGCGATGCGTTTTCCGTAAATATCAAAAACGGCTGCGATGGTCTGGAAGCAACAGCTATTTTGGTCAGCGGCATCCTGATTTTCCCCGTTTCCCTACGAAAGAAATTTACCGGGCTGGGCTGGGGCATCCCCATCCTGTTTGTTGCCAATATCTTACGGATTGCAGGACTCTATCTTTCAGGGAAGTTTTTCTCTAAATCAGTGTTTGATGTCCTGCACATTCAGGGTGGATTCATTCTGTTCACGTTGCTAAGTGTGGTACTTTGGTTCATTTGGATGAATTGGGCCACTAAAGCAACTGTCAAATCGCTCCCCTCATGAAGCCAATCCTGATCGCCGGGCTGAAATATCTGCTCTATTTTTGCCTGTTGTACGGTACACTGACCGCCATCAGCCTTATTCCTCAGGTTGGTCATACTTTAAACAGCATCTACCGTAAGCCCACGGAGGCCATACTGAAGAAGACCTTCCCTTCGGTCTACCTTCATTTGAAGGCAAACGAGGCAGACGCTGACATTATTCAGGTGGAATATATTTCCCAAAAACGACTGGCCGAAATCAGGCAATCGGCAGGCCGCAATACCGTAAAGGTGCAGGGTAAATTCTATGAGTTCTACTTCTACAACACTTTCCTAAGCTTTTACATCTTCTTTTTGGCTTTGATACTGCTCTCCCCTCTACCCCGCAAAGAGATGGCCGTCGGGCTGATTGCTGGTACGTTACTTTATTATCTATTTTCCGTTTTCAGGGTCATCATGGCATTGGCGTTTTTCTTCAATAACCCGAGTGCCGATATTTACCACGCCAGTGAATTTTGGGTATCAGTCATCAAAGGCATCAATGAATTCCTCACACTGGGTATTAACATGCTGGTGGTCATCATACTTTGGGCAGGGCTTGTCTTCCGGAAAAATAACTGGCGAAAGCTGCTAATAGATACATAGCTGCACTTTTTTACTCAACCCGGATTATCGGCATAATCATGTAAGAAAGCAGGACAAATTCCTGCTCCAGACGTATCGGCTTAAACATCAATTCTTAAGAAGAGTACCATCCTTCTGTTTCGCACTGTTCTGAAGCTAAAACCTTCTCCATCATTAGAAAACCAGGCTTTTTCTTCTGCCGCTTATTGAAGTATAGCCCTTGCCCGTTCGGATTGCGGATTGAGCTGCAAGGCCCGTCTCGCCATCTGTTGCGCCTGCCCGGTTTTGCCGGCTAGCGCATGGACTTCTGCCAAATCTTCCAATAGGGTCACATTGTCCGGGCTTACCTCCAGCCCGTAATTCAGGTACTGTAGCGCCAAAGCATATTGTTTCTGCTGTTTAGCCATTAATTCATACCCTGCCCGATGGTAAAACTGCGCCAGCCGCTGTCCATTCTCTCTCCCATTCAGGTAGACCATATATTGATCGATGAAGTTGACATGCCGGGCACTTAGTATCTCGTAGAACCCTTCCAACAGCTGATCCAGGTCCCTGTTCTGCTGATACAGCCCACCAAGCAAACCTCCCTTGCACGTGAGTGCATCAGAATAAGTCGGGTATATTTCCAGCGCCCGGTTCACATAAGGAAGGGCTTCCTGATACGTAGCCAGTTGCTGCGCGCCCTGCTCCTGCAAACCTCGCTGGTACAGGGAATAAGCCATATAGCTGTTTGCCCGCGCACTGTTGGTTGACACTTTAATTGCAGCACGATTGAGGCTCATCGCATCTTTCCAGGCAGGGAGGCGTTCGTAGGTTTTTCCAGCGTAGGCTAAAGCAGTAACCAGTAAAATACCCAGACCGGCTTGTTTGGCCCATGAATACCGGCTTTGCCAGGCAGGCAGCCGGATGAGGAAGAGATAAGCCCATAAAGTGCAAAAACCCAGGGAAGAAACGTACACAAACCGCTCGTTCATCGGAGCGCCCACTGAAATGACGATATTGGATACAATGGACAGGGTAGAAAAGTAAAACAGAATGCTCCAGGCTGGAATGGATCGCTTCCGGAACGACCGGATGCCCCAGCCCAACAGGGCCAGATTGGCAGCAAGTGAAACCAGGACCCGCCAGTCCACCCAATTAAGAATGGGTACCTGATAAGGGTAGTAATCGTGCGTGAGCGGGTGCGGAAAAACCAATAGCTTCAGGTATTGCCCCAGGGTATAAGTGATCGTTGCATACTTTTCGGCTACGCTCGTCTCCACGTAGGGGTCGTTCATAATGCCCGAAACGACCAGATCGGGATTGTACAAATACCCCACCGCATTGACCCGGATCAGCAAATACAGCCCAAAGGACAGCAATAGGGGCAATACACTAACAGCCGTGGTTTTGAGGCTAGCATTAGTGAACAAATAGATACTTAGCGGGATTACCGCCAGGAAAGTCACTGCGTTTTCTTTGGCTAGTAGAGCCAGTAAAAAGAGCCCGCCTGATAGCAGCAGCGCAAACCAGGACTGTTGTTTGGCATAGCGGAGGCTGAAGTACAACGTGCTAAGGGAAAGCAGTAGCACCAGTATTTCATCCCTCCCCTTGATATTCGCAACCACCTCGGTATGAATGGGGTGGAGCACAAACAGCAGCGCAATCCAAAACGGCAGCCTTTCGTACCAAGCCTGCCCCTTTTTTCCCGGGATTAGGACGGCCAGCAACCGGAAGATCAGCAGCCCGGTCAGACTGTACAAAAGGACATTGATCAGGTGGCTGTTGCCCGGATTCAAGCCGTATAATGCATACTCTACCGCAAAAGTAGCAATCGACAAAGGCCGGTAGCGGGCACCGGCTACCAGTTCCTGCTGTTTACCCAAGTAGCCGGTAAAACTATCCGTTGTGAAAATATCACCGATGCCGTCCAGCCCCTTTTTTACGAAGTTGTTCTCAGACAACACCAGAACATCGTCCAAGACGTAGCCGAACGTGCGCGTAGTGGCGTACAGTAAAAAAGGCAGGGCGAACAACAGCAGCCCAGGCAGTGCATAGCGCCGCCAAAAGCCCGAACGTTTAGCTTTGGCTTGAGCCCTCTTGGGTACCTGCTTTTTCATTTTCCGTTTTGCCATAATGATCCAGGTTGATATATCGCTGCTCAAAATAGCAGTTTTTTTTGCAGCTGGTTTCAATGCGTGAATGTGTTTTCACCCCAGCTTGCTCAGCAGGCCAGCCCAGCTTATTTACGCTGCGGCTAAATAGTTACCCGGCGTACAGCCCATTTTCGTCGTAATTTCATACAGCTTCGCCGAGGAAAATCGAAAAATCTCCTGATTTTAACACATTTTAAGACTGTATTCGGAAATACTCCGGTAAGAAACTGAAATTTCCGAAATTATATACTGAAGATTAGGAAAGAGCACCTCCGCTCTTGGCTAAACTCGGAACAATAGGGTCGAGCGTTACAGCAAAACGCATCGGACGAGTTTATGCCGACACGAAATAGTCCATTTGGATACCATTTCGTCGTCGGTATAGCGCCTCCCCGACACCAACAACATCATTGTACAACCTTGCTTACAGCGGTCTCTGTGCCTCTGCAAGCTTGAAAATGGTATGCCTATGCAAGACTTACTCAACGCTGCAATGGCAGGCGTGAACCTGCCCTTTACCTTGCTGCTGGGCCTGGTGGTCCTGTACTGGCTCTCCGTCATCTTCGGAGCGGTGGACCTGAGTGCTTTCGACTTTGATATCGATGCTGAGGTGGATGTGGACGCAGACGTGGATACCGATGTGGACGCCGGCGGCATGAGCGGCTGGTTTGCCGGAGCACTGCACTTTTTCAACTTCGGGCGTGTACCCTTCATGCTGATCATCACCGTGACGGTGCTCACCGCCTGGGTGCTCGCCATTTTGGGCAACCACTACCTCGGGCACTACAGCCTGGGCTATGCATTGGCTACGGCAATTCCCATCCTGTTCATCGGACTGTTTGCCGCCAAGGTGGTTACGACGCCCTTCGTGCCGCTCTTCGAGCAAATCAGCAAAGAAGCCCAGCCTATGGACTACATCGGGCAGGCCTGCGAGCTCATCCTGCCCGCCAGCTTCACGCAAATGGGGCAGGCACGGGTACAGGCTGAAGACGACGAGCTGCTCATCTACGTTAAGACCGCTGTTCCGGAGCTACAGCTGCCGAGCGGTACCAAAGCCATCGTCTCCCGGGCCGCGCCCGATGGCAGCCACTACCTCGTCCGGGCGTACCCGGAGGAGGACCCGCCGGAGCGCAGCACAGTGCTGTAAAATCCGACTTCATTTTTTGACCAACCCTTAAAATCGTAACATAATGATCTTACTCCAAAACCTGGCCGGCCCTCTGGGCTGGGCCGTACTCGGCATTAGCCTGCTGGTGATTTTTGGCCTCATCGTCATGCTCATCAGCTGGTACAAAAAGGTGCCTCAGGGCAAAGCCATTATCCGTACCGGCGTGGGCGGCACTAAAGTCGCCATCGAAAACGGCATCATTGTAGTGCCCGGCATTCAGATGTACGAAGTGATGGACCTCAGCGTCCGCACCATCGAAATCAGCCGTATGAAAGAGGATGGCCTCATTTGCAAGGACAATATCCGCGCCGATACGAAAGTCGTCTTTTTTGTACGCATCAATAAGGAAGTAGCCGACATCAAAAAGGTCGCGCAGTCTATCGGCTGTCAGCGGGCCTCCGATACGGCGACGTTGCGGGAGCTGTTTGAAGCCAAGTTTTCCGAAGCCATCAAAACGGTGGGCAAGCGCTTCGACTTCGTAGAGCTCTACGACAGCCGCGAGAAATTCAATTCGGAAATACAGAACGCCATTGGGCTCAACCTGAATGGCTACATCCTCGAAGATGCCTCCATTGACTACCTGGAGCAGACCGACATCAGCTACCTCAAGGAGAACAACATCCTGGACGCTGAGGGTATCAAGAAGATCACGGAGCTCACCGCCCAGCAGAAGGTGAAGGCCAACTTCATCCGCCGCGAGGAGGAGAAGACCATCACCGAGCAAAATGCGGAGGCGAAGGAAGCCATACTGGAATACGAGCGCCAACTCATTGAGAAAGAAGAGCGGCAGAAGCGCGAGATTGCTAACATCAAGGCACGGGAAGCTGCCGAGATTGCCAAGATCAATGAAGAGGAGCGTCTTCGCTCCGAGATGGTCCGCATCAAGACCGAAGAAGAACTGCAGGTAGCGGAAGAGAACCGCATGCGGCAGGTCATCGTTGCCCTGAAGAACAAAGAGCGCACCGAAGCCATTGAGCAGGAGCGCGTAGAGAAAGACCGTATGCTGGAGCGCACCGAGCGCGAAAAGATCGTCACCCTGGCGGAGATCGAGAAGCAGCGCGCGGTGGAAGAGGAGAAGAAGAACATACAAGACGTCATCCGCGACCGCATCATGGTCGAAAAGAAGGTGGTCGAGCAGGAGGAAGTCATCAAAGACACCAAGGTGCTGGCCGAGGCCGAGCGTTTGCGGAAAAAGGAAGTTATCCAAGCACAGGCCAAGGGCGAAGCCACCGTCATCGAGCAGCAGAAGCTGGCCGAAGCCGCCAAACTGGCCGCCGAGATCAACGCCGAGAAGCTCCTGATTGATGCCGAAGCGGAGAAGAACGCCGCCGAGAAAGAAGCCGAAGCCCGCAAGATTCAGGCCGAGGCGACTGCTGCCGAGGAGGCCACCATCGGATTGTCCGAAGCGCAGGTCATCGAGGCCAAGGCAAAAGCCAAAGAGCTGGAAGGCAAACTGGAAGCCAGCGTGCTGGAGCGCAAGGCACAGGCTGAAGCCATCGGCATAGAAGCCAAGGCAGAAGCACTGCGCAAGCAGGGCCGTGCTGAGGCAGAAGTGGCCGATGAGAAAGGACAAGCCGAAGCCCGCGTACTGGAGCTGAAGTTTGCGGCTGAAGCTAAGGGCATCGAGCAGAAAGCCAACGCCATGAAGGAGCTGGACGGCGTAGGCCGCGAGCACGAGGAGTTCAAGCTGCGCCTGGAGACCGAGAAGGAGATTCAGTTGGCCAATATCAACGTCTCCAAAGACATCGCCAACGCACAGGCGGGTGTCCTGGGCGAGGCGATGAAGCACGCCAATATCGACATCGTCGGAGGCGAGATGCAGTTCGTCAACAGCATCCTCAATTCCGTACAGCGCGGCAAGAGCATCGACGGCCTGCTCAACCACAGCAGCCACCTGAACAGCCTGAGCCAAAACCTGCTGTCTTCCGCATCCGGCAACGGCGAGGGCCTGCTCCCCCAACTGGGCAACCTCATCCGCCGCGCCGGCCTGACGATGGACGACATCAAGGACCTGACCCTCACCGCTCTGCTGCTGCGCCTCGGCGAGCAGTCCGGCACCGTGGAGGAGAAAAGCCTGCTCAAGCGCCTGACGGCCAAAGTGGAGGAGCTGGGGCTGGGGGCGCTTAGTGCGGGGCAGTTGCTCTAGGGGAATTCCAGGGTAGGCTGAGGTTGAGGTTAAGGTTGAGGCAGACACGGCATGTACTCCGGGCGCGGCAGCAAGCTGCCTTTATCCTCTGAGGGCGATAGGCAGCTTGCTGCCGACCCGGGCGTATACGTTAGCTTTGCCTCAACCTCATCCTTCTCTGGCCGACGTAGCTTCAGCGAAGTTGGCAGCCTCCTCCAGGGGGCTCCATAGCCGCCCATTTCAAACCAACAAAACCTCAAATAATGACGCAAACCACCACCTACGATATCATCCGCAACCGCCTGCAGCAGCAAGCCGATGAGCTGCGCAACCGGCTACAGCAGCTTAATACCGCCCGCAGGGACGTCTTCGGCGCGGTGGAGAGCGCACTGATTGCCAACGACCGCATCACGACCGGCAATTACTGTACGGCGCGCGATATCGTGGCGGTAGGCGAGCACTGCATCCTGGGCTACAATGTCCACCTCGGGTTGCGCACCGGCATACAGCTGACGGACGTCTTCAGCATTTACCGCTTCCACGGCAAGGGGTTCGAGGAGGCCGGGTTGTCGCTCTTGCAAAAAGAGGAATTTCAGACCGACTTCCACAACCTCTACCGCTACTACAAGGAGGCTTACTTTGCGCGCTTTGCACAGCGGGGCCGTCACCTGTACATGATTTTCAACCTTAAGCCGGGCGGCACGGACTTCAAAGCCTTCAAGTGGCTGCGCACGGACGAGGGCTTACTGTACGTTGATAACCGCTCCGATCAGGAAGTACGCTTTCCCAATCAGTATGAATTCCGCTGGCAGCAGGCCGGGCGGGACGAGCAGCGCCACGGTCGGCACCCGCATGTCTCCATCCTCGACCGGGTATTTGTGGAAACGACCGGGGGCGACCTGACCATCAAGGTAGAGGACAATACCGATGACGGGCGGGGCATTTACACCGAGCCGGTAGAGTACAAAGACCAAACCCTGGACGATGCGGAATTTGCCTATGCCGACCTTGGGCATCTTATTGCCCTGCGCATCAAGCCCTATCAGGAAGACTACCGCTACTTTGTTTTCAATGAGAAGATGCAGAGCATAGAGCGCGTAGCGGCACTGGCAGATTCCGGCGTACTGCTGCCCGATCAGCAGGGCCTCATCTTTGCCAATGGCTACTACCTGCAAACGGGGGAGTACAAGCTTTTCGACCACTCTCCGACCGGGCTGCTGTTCAAAAAGCGGATTGCTTCGCCCAATGGGGAGGACTTCCTGTTTGTGTTCTACGGAGCGGACAGCGGCACCTATCTGCTGCTGCATTACAACATCATCAATCAGGAAGTAGCCACGCCTATCGTCTGCAATGGTTTCACCCTTTTCCCAAACGGAGAGCTAGCCTACTTCAAAGCCGAGGAAGAGCCTACCAAGCACCACGTGCTGCAGATTTGGCAAACGCCTTTCCTCGAAGGGGAGGTCATCCCTTCCGAGCATACGGATGCCTACCTGTACAAAGTAGGCAACAAGGACATCGTGCGCGCTATGGCCGAGTGCCAGGAGATCCTCACCCTTACGGGAAAAGAGGACGCCTACGCCAATCTCTACGATGAGCTCGTCAAGCGCACCACCGATGTACTCGACCGCTACTACTGGATCGATCAGCCGGACGCTTTCCAACTGGATGCGCCCCTAAAAGCCTTACGGCAAACGGCCAATACAGCCATTGAGGAATACGAGAAAAAAGTAAGTGCACAACGGCGCGATCAGGCAGAAATGCAGCGGGTGGAAAAAGAAGCACAGGCACGCTTTGACGCCATCCGCCGCGCTTCCTTCGACCGTATTGAGGACTTCGTGGCCAACCTGGCCGGGCTGCGGGCACTCCGGGGAGACATCGCCGGGCTGCGCGAGCTGCGCTATGCCGACATAGAGCAAGTGGATGCACTGGAGGAGCAAGCCCAAAAAGCGCAGTCGCAACTGGCAGAAGACTGTGTAGCCTTTTTGCTGAAAGAGGATGCCCTGCTCCCCTACCACAAGCAGATTGAAGCCGAAGCCGCCCGCATTCCCCAATTGGAAACGGCCCGGCAGGCAGCGGAACTGGAAGCCGCCTTTGATGAGATTGGCAAGGCCCTGGAATTGCTCATCGAGATCGTCAGTAACCTGAAAATCGAGGATGCGACGCAGACCACCCGCATCATTGATGGCATTTCTGCCCTTTTCACGCTGCTCAATCAGCATAAAGCGGCGGTGAAGCAGCGCGGGAAGCAGTTCCGCACGCAGGAGTCCAAAGCCGAGTTCGATGCACAGCTCAAGCTGCTGGATCAGAGCATCATCAACTACCTCGACCTGGCCGATACGCCGGAGAAGTGCGACGACTACCTCACCAAGCTGATGGTACAGCTGGAAGAACTGGAAGGCAAATTTGCAGAGGTGGATGCCTTTATCACCGAGCTGTCCGTCAAGCGGGAGGAGGTCTACGCCGCCCTGGAGAGCCGCAAGAACAGCCTGGTGGAAGCCCGCAACAGCCGTACCGCTAATTTGGCGAAGGCCGCCGACCGCATCCTGTCCGGCATGCAAAAACGCGCCGCTGCCTTTAAGGAGGAGGCCGAGGTCAACAGCTTCTTCGCTGCCGATCTGATGGTGGAAAAAGTACGCGATCTCATCCGCCAACTGCAGGAGCTCGATGACAGCAACAAAGCCAATGCCGTACAGACCCAACTGAAAACGCTGAAGGAAGACACCCTGCGCAGCCTGCGCGACCGCAAAGAGCTTTTCGAGGAAGGCGAGAACATCATCCGCCTCGGGCAGCACCGCTTCTCCGTGAATGTGCAGCCGCTGGAGCTGACTGTGGTGCAGGACGACGGGCAATTGTTGTACCACCTCACCGGCACCAACTTTTATGAGCCGATTGAGGATGAGGCGCTGTTGCACACCCAAGCCGTCTGGCAGCAAAGCCTGATTTCGGAAAACCCGGAGGTCTGCCGCAGCGAGTACCTGGCTTACCAGTTGTACCGGGAGCATCCGGACTGGCCGGTCAAAACAGGGGCGCTGCTACCGCTCGTAACTAAGGCCGCCGGGCAGCGCTACTCGGAGGGCTACACCAAGGGCATCCACGATGCTGACGCTACGATTATGCTTTCTACGCTGCTGGAAATGAGTCAGGGTATCGGGCTGCTGCGCTTCCCGCCCACTGTGCGGGCTTGCGCCAAAAGCTGGTGGACGGCCTTCGTGGAAGCCGACCGTAAGGCTCTCCTCCAAAAGCAGCTCAAGAGCGCCGGCGAAATTCTGGAGCTCTTCCCCAATACCCGGGAATTTGATTACCTCATCGAGGAATTGACAGAAGACCTGCAGGCTTTTGTGGATCACACCCGTTTGTTCCCGGCCTTCACCGTGGAGCGGGCCGCCGAGTACCTGTTCCGCGAGCTGGCACAGGACGACCACTTTGTCATCAGTGCAGAAGCCGGGCAGCTGTACCGGCAGTTTGTAGACCTGCTCTCCGGTAAAAAAGCCCTGAAGCGCTTCAAGCAGTCACTCGATGCCCTGCGCGAGCGCCCCCGGGAGCGTTACCTCCTCATCCGTAAATGGGTGCATGCTTTTCTGGAGGAGCAAGGGGAGGCGCAGTGGCTGCCGTATCAGGAGGAAATTGCTGCGTTGTTGTTCGCAGATGATTTTGAGAAAACACGGGTGATCGAATTACAGACCAGCCGCCAACTGAAGGGACTGCGGAGTGACCACCCTGTGCTGAAGGAAGGCCGGTACGAGCTCAACTTCCATGCCTTCATGGACAAGCTGGAGCGCTACTGCGGGGAAACCGTGCCCCTGTTTGAGCAATTCCAAAGCCGGAAGCGGACGATCACGGCGGAAGCGAAAGAAGCCCTGCAACTCGACAGCTTCAAGCCCCGGGTGATGAGCAGTTTTGTGCGCAACCGCCTTATTGACAAGGTGTACCTGCCCCTGTTTGGTGACAACCTTGCCAAGCAGATGGGCACGGCGGGCGAGCAGGCCCGCACCGACCGCATGGGCCTGCTGCTGTTGCTGTCCCCTCCCGGCTACGGCAAGACCACGCTCATGGAATACATCGCCAACCGCCTGGGGCTCATTTTTATGAAAATCAATGGCCCGGCGATCGGGCATCAGGTGACCTCCCTGGCACCGCAGGATGCCAATAGCATGGCTGCTGCCAAAGAGCTGGAGAAGCTGAACCTAGCCCTGGAAATGGGCGATAACGTCATGCTCTACGTAGACGACATACAGCACTGCCATCCGGAGTTCTTGCAGAAGTTCATCTCCCTCTGCGATGCGCAGCGCCGTATTGAGGGCGTGTACAAAGGCAAGGCGAAAACCTACGACTTGCGGGGCAGCCGCTTCGCTGTGGTCATGGCAGGCAACCCCTACACGGAGAGCGGTGACCGTTTTCAAATCCCGGACATGCTGGCCAACCGCGCAGACATCTACAACCTGGGCGACATCATTGGGGATTCTGCAGCAGCCTTCAAGCTCAGCTATCTGGAAAACGCCCTGACTTCCAACTCCACTCTGGCGCAACTTGCCGGCAGGAGTATGAAGGATGTGCACATGCTCATTCAAAGCGTGGAAACCGGGCAGCTCGAAGGGTTGGAGTACGAAGGCAGCCACAGCGCACAGGAGCTAGCCGATTACCGGAAGGTGTTGCAGTTGCTGCTAAAAGTCCGGGATGTGGTCCTGACCGTCAATCAGGCGTACATCCGTTCGGCAGCGATGGCGGAGGACTACCGCACAGAGCCGGCCTTCAAGCTGCAAGGCTCCTACCGCAACATGAACAAGCTGGCGGAGAAGATCGCCCCCATCATGAACGAGTCGGAGCTGCGTACCCTGCTTCTCGCCCACTACGAAGGCGAAGTGCAGACGCTGACCTCAGATGCAGAGGCCAACTTCCTCAAGCTGAAGGAACTGCTCGGTTGGCTGAGCCCCGAAGAGGCAGCGCGCTGGTCGGCAATTAAAACGGCCTTCCAGAAAAAGCAGCGCTTCGGCGGGGCGGACGGCAGCGACCGCATGGCGCAGGTCATCGCACAGATGGATGCCTTTAATGAGGGGCTGTCGGGGATACGGCAAGCCTTGGAGGCGGGGTAATTGGAAGTAAATACCTGCAGAGCGGGCAGAAAAACTGCTCTGCAAAAGAGAGTGATGATGCACTTTATCGCGGAGGCTGGCTGGAAGGTCAGTCTCCGCTTTCTATTAAACGGTTAAGCAAAAAGCCGAAGCCTTACTGGCTTTTCCTCTGAACGAAAAAACTTCAAAAAATCATGATTGGTTGGGAACGCTTTCATTTCCCTTGCCGTTGACATTTATAACACTGCAACCATCTCACCATTTCTTACGGATAAAAAAGATTAAGTATTTACTTTTTATCTTTTCACCTATCCATTTTACTAACAACATACAAGAGGCTACTATATCTGCACCTATTACTGTACAATGATGCAGTACGCCTTAAAGCGGAAAACCAAAGCAACAAATTTACCGGATTACTACGCTGAGTCAGAACCACGCGCCTGCTCAGGGCTGAACTCCTTTTGCCAAAAGCCCGGAATCAAGCCCCTGACAAGGCAAGCGTAACGCTGGCAACAGCCTGGCTTATACCCACAAATCAGCATACAATGTACGTGATGTAAAACCCACGGTGCAAACAGATAGCAATTACCTGCGAAAGAAGTACACCAAGCGGAAACAGGCTTAGGCAAAGGCTCAAAAAGCTGAACCGGCCTAACCTGCGATGCCTGCCCAACGGCAAGGCCACACCGGGCAGGCCTGAACTACCTATTCTTTCATTTCAAACTTACTATGATGAAAACACTATTGCAATTTGTAACGGTTTTAGGTCTTTTTTTACCCATGAGTACACCCGATGGGTCCGGGGCACTGCCAGAAGACACGCTGGGAGGTAATGTGGGAAATGAAGACAACGTAGTCTTAATTACGTCCACCAATGACCCGAGCGAGGACATCCTCAACATTGAGCTGTACAAAGCTGGCGTACTCAAGCTTACGATCACAGGCTGCGGCAGTAATTATTGCCGTGATGGCATTTCCAGTCTTGGCACAGGAACGTATCAGGTCATCGTGACTACTGATGCAGGTTCCTTCAGCGGCACAATAATCAAGACGTAGATTTCGCTTTGGCGAGCAGCCGCTCACCCCAAACCTGATCAATCAGTGGCCAGCCTTCTATCCGCTCAGCGGTGAGAGGCTGGCCGCTTTGGCTACAGTCCAGCAAATCATCAAAGAAGCTCAATATCTGCTGTTGTATAGCCGATGAATACTGGCTCCGGCTTACATACCCCCGGATACTTCGGATTTGACGCTCTAAAGCTACAAACTCCCCATTTTCAAAATAAATCTTGCTCAGCACTTTATCAGAGCCAATTCTCATAACAAAATTGGAGTAACTGGTTTTGCTGTAAAGCACAGAGCGCTGAAAAGCATAAATGTTGTCCTGCGCATTCGATAGGTTTCCTCGATATAAAGCTAAATAAGCTAATGAAAAACGTTTGAATGCTTTCCGTTCTTTTCCTGAAGCCAAAGCCACTTTATCCCAGTTCCGCTCCAGGAAACCTGCAAACCAGTCTATATTCCCGGAAATCACCGCAGCACCCATAACACCATTAATTCTGGCCAATATGATAACATGTCCGTCACTCAAGTGAAGGTTACTGTTTTCAAGGCGTATCATAATCCGGACGAGCTCTGCTGCAAAGCGGCGGTCTTTGTGCCGGTTTATGCGACCCACACAGTAATTAAATAATTCCGTCCAATATAATTTTTGGTAAATGTGCGCTACTTCCTTATCGAAAGAGTTTTGTTCCTTGGTAATTTCAAAATACTCTGCTGGCGGGCATTGATCAAGAAGCCGGATTAATTTACCAAAATGCTTAATATTTTTATCTCCTGTGTTGTCTACGATAGCTTTGACCCTTTCACGAATCTCTTCAACTTCAGAATCGCTTCCTCCGAACACTTTTATCTTACCGTAAGCCACAAAAAGCAGGCTCAACCGCATATATCCGCTAAATTTATCCAGCGCATCATCCCATTTTTTAAAGACAGCGCGTGCCTTTTGAGGGTCATTCTTTTCCTCCTCAGAGAAGGCTTTGATCAGGATATACTGCCCCAGCGCCTCTCCCAGATAAGGCCCAATAATTTGTTCCTCATCGCTTTGGTGCTCCTTTTCCAGCTCCCGCAGATGGTGATCAAGGTGTTTCCTAAGCCCCAGGTGATCGTATTTGCCCGCCAGCAGGATGTGCTTGAGGCGGGGTTCTTTATCCAGTGCATCTAGCAGTAGAAATCGCTCCAGCGCACGCAGCACGCGGGATTTAAATTTATTGGCAGCTAGCGGCTTCATGTCATTGGCTTCCCAGAACGCGGCCTCTCCCTGTGGAAACTTCCGGTTGATGATTTCTTCTACATACCGTTGTGCCAGTTCCTGATCATTTTGTGACAGGTTGTTTTCCTTTAGTCCCAGTGTTGTCAGAAAACTACGTCTATCAGCTGGCTTAAGCCGGTCAAATACCTCGTACAGCTTGCTTTTCCGCATCTATTGCAAATTTTATTTAGAATAAAATTAATAACAAATCCCTGAAAAACAATTTTTTAAACATTAAAATACATGGACAATACGCACCGCTACCAGGATTAATCCTATGTATGATTTTGCAAGCTGGCCTAATTTCATATCGCATTATTTAAGTAATGTATCTCAGTTGAGTCCCTGATGGCCGCTTTTGGTCATCAGGGTAACTGGGCAAAGACACAAATACACTCAGTGCACCGGCGACCCGTAAAAAGGAAGCCGGCTTTTTTCTCCAAAAAACTAAACCTTTTTTTACGGGCAGGCTGCCGCTATATGGATGGCAGCCTGCTTCGTTTTTAGGCGTTTATCAGTGCTTGAGCGTTCCTGAAAGGACTTCCAGCTGTCCATCTATTCCTTCCGGTACAGGCAAGCCCAGGATATTGCAGATAAGCGGGTACACATGTACATTTCGAAAGGAAGGTACTGTTAGCCCACTCCGAAATGCCGGGCCCTTGGCATAAAAGATAGCGTGCATTTCCGGAAACTCCGGATGAAAACCATGCTCCCCGCCCTGAGAAAACTTCCCGCTTTTGACCAACTGAATACGGCGGCTGTCGGCCAGGTAATAGCCATACGCCGGGTAGAGGATAAAATCGCCAAGGCGGGGGTCAGATTTATCGCTGTAGTGTGGGAATTCAGCAATAGGGTAAACCTCCAGCGGTAACCCCTCTGATTTTTCCTTCATAAAGGCTAAAGCTTCTTCCGGATCGGCACCGTCCTCCAGGTAGACATGCGCCAGGGCACCGTTATTGGCTACCCGGTAGCGGCTGTCTTGCAGCAGGGGATCGATGTTGACCAGTTTTTCGGGGCCGACATCAATCATGCCATGATCGGAGACCATAATGATATTCACGGGTAGCCCCGTGGCTTCAACACCGTCAAATAACTTGCCCAACGCCCAGTCCAGCTTCATCAGCGCAGCGCGGATAGCTTCATCGTCGGAAGGACCGTGCCGGTGGCCGGTGTCATCCATATCTGAAAAGTAGAGGGTAATCATATGGGGGCGCTCCGCTTCCGGCAACTCCAGCCAGTCGAGGACCTGCTGTACCCGGTCTTCATTGGGGACACTACCATCGTAGGGATAATAGTAACTCGGCCGCACGCCCTGAATATCGGCTTCCGAGCCCACAAAGAAAAAGCTGGCAGCCTTCATCCCATTTTGAGCTGCATTCACCCAAAGGGGCGTTCCGTTGTACCAGCAGCCATCCTCCACCGCATCCCGGTTGCTGATGCGGTAGAGCTGCGCTCTTTCCGGGTCGTAAAAAGTGTTATCGACCAGTCCGTTGTGCTCCGGCAGCAGCCCGGTGGCAATGGCGTAGTGATTAGGGAAAGTCTTGGAAGGGAAACTCGGGATCATGGAGTACGCCTGCACGCCCCCGGCTATCAGTTTGGTGATATTCGGCGGGCGGAAGCGGGCGGTATAATCCCACCGGTAGCCATCGCAGGAAATCAGGATCACGTAGGGCTGATCGGCCGGGACGTTGGCTTTTTCCTGGGCGGAAACCGTTAAGATAAAATGGGCACTAAAAAACAAAAGGAGGAGTAAACGAAGCATAAGTTTCTGATTTGAGTGCGAAAATAAGAAAACCACCTGACCAGTTTTGGACATTTTGGCTTCGGTGTTACCTGGACCGGCCTGAAAATCCATATCTTTATAGGCATACAACCCGACTTCCATGCAACGCCTGTTTCAACCTGTAGACATTGCTACCCTCATTATGCTCCGCATCGTATTTGGCATATTGGGCTTTGCTGATGTTTTTGGTACCTGGATTTACTACCATATGATAAAAGGAGCCTTCGATACGGAAGGGTTCCAGTTTAAATATTACGGTTTTGAATGGGTGCGGCCGCTGCCCGAGCCCTTCATGTCCATATTGCTGCTGAGTATTTGTGCCTGTGCCATCCTCGTAGTGTTAGGCAAGTGGTACCGCATATCAGCCACCCTTTTTGCCTTCGGATTTACCTATACCTATTTTCTCGAGAAAGCTCATTACCTCAATCACGGCTACCTGTTTTGCTGGATCAGCTTTCTGATGATTTTCCTGCCCGTGGACCGGCAGCTGTCGCTGGATGTCAAAAAGAACCCGGACCTCAGGTCTGATACAGCTCCCTATTGGTGCCTCTTCATCCCGCAGTTTCTCATGGGCGTAGTGTACTTTTTTGGCGGCATTGCCAAGCTCAACAGCGACTGGCTCCATGCCATCCCCCTGAAGCAGTGGATTGGGTACCGGGCAGACCACCCGGTAATCGGTTTTTTGCTGGAGCAGGAGTGGATGGCCTACTTTATGGCTTATGGGGGACTGTTCCTGGACTTATTCGTGGTCTTTTTCCTGGTTTTCAAAAGGACACGGTTATGGGCGTTTGCAGCCGTACTGTTTTTCCATTTTATGAATCTGCTGGTGTTTAGTATCGGCATTTTCCCTTTCCTCTCCGTTACCCTGACCGCCTTGTATTTTGCGCCGGATTTCCCGCGCCGGTTCGTGCATTGGCTTGCAGGCCGATGGGGCTGGCTGAAAAAACAACAAAACGCCTGGATTTCGAGGATGCAAACCAGTACTGGAGAGATTCCAATGTGGCAGGCCGCTCCCCGCAACCGCACTGCTATCCTCAGCGGGCTTGGCGTACTGATGGCGGTCCATTTGCTGCTGCCCCTGCGCCACCACCTGTACACGGGTGATGTAACCTGGACAGAAGAGGGACACCGCTATTCCTGGCGGATGATGCTACGCTCAAAAATTGGTTTTGGAAAGTTCAAGGTTGTCAATCAGGGCACCGGAGAAGCAACAATTGTCCGCCCCCGGGAATACCTCTCAGAGCGGCAGGAGCGTAAGCTGTACGGCCACCCCGATATGATCCTGCAATTTGCCCACTTCCTGGAAAAGGAATTTGAAAAAGAAGGGCAGGAAGTCGCTGTTTATGCCAACATTCGCTGCAAGCTCAACTACCGAGACTACCATGACTACATCGATCCCGAGCGGGACCTCACACAGGTAGAATGGTCGTTTTGGACGTCTTCCGATTGGATTTTGCCGGAATAAGCCTATCTTTTTGACCAAAACGATGAACCGCAGATCCTTTTCCCGGAAAGCCTTAGCCTTACCCCTGCTTGCGGGCAGCACCCGATTTTTTGGCTCGCAGGCCAAGCGCATTTTTCCCAAACGCCTGCGCCCGGGCGATACTGTCGGGTTCATCACCCCCGGCAGCTACATCAGTGAAGAATCGCTGGACAAAGCTGTTTCTAATATGCTTCAGCTTGGGCTGAAAGTAAAAATGGGCAAAAACATCCGCGCGAAGCACGGCTTTGTAGCCGGCACCGATCAGCAACGCCTGGATGACCTGCACATGATGTTTTCGGACCGCTCCGTTGATGCCGTATGGTGTGCCAGAGGCGGCTATGGCTGCACCCGCCTGCTGCCTCAGATTGACTATGGGCTCATCCGCAAAAACCCCAAGATACTGATCGGTTACAGCGACATTACGGCACTGCTCAATGCCATTTTCCACAAAACGGGTTTGGTCACCTTCCACGGCCCGGTGGGCGCTTCCGAATTTTCGGGCTACACCGAAGCACAGGTACGGGCTGTACTGATGGACGGGACAGCCCCCTACTCTATCCCCTTATCCGAAGGCAACGAAACCTCCGATGATCCGCTTTATCAGCCGGAGGTTATCCGCAAAGGGGATGTGGAAGGGGTGCTGATGGGCGGCAATCTGTCCTTGCTGTCGGCTATGGCAGGCACCGGGTATTTACCTGACCCAACCGGCGCTATCGTGTTTATGGAAGATGTTGGGGAGGCGCCCTACCGGGTGGACCGTATGCTCACCCAACTCCGGCAGGCCTGGCCCCTGAAAGCCGCCAACGGGATCGCTTTGGGCGTGTTTGCCGACTGCGCCAAAGCGGAAGGCAGTGATTCGCTGACCTTGTCCGAAACCCTAAAGGAACAACTACAGCCTACTGCTACCCCAACCGCTTATGGTTTCCCATTTGGTCATATTGACCATCAATGTACTTTCCCCGTGGGCGTACGAGCTCGGATGAATGCATCAGAGCGGTCCATCATTTTACTGGAAGCGGGCGTGCGGTAAGCGCAAGAAAGACCTGATAAAAAATACTTATGCTTAGTTTAGAAGACTTTGAATTTTCCGTTTCCTCTAATATCAAAGAAAGAGGATGGACCTATTTCCACCACGGCGCAGTGAAAGACCTGCAGCAGATTGGGGAAGGGCACTGGCATGCCATTGTATTTGGAAGTGCAGAATATGAGGTATCGGTTCAAATGACAGGTACAAGCATTGACGCTATGCAATGCGACTGCCCCTATGACTATGGGCCCGTTTGCAAGCATCAGGTAGCCATGCTATATGGCATCAAAGCAGCTTTGGATGCAGGACCGGGGGCTGTCACTGAAAACTCGCCGCGAGCTGCTCTGAACGCCTCAGAACAACTGGAACGTATAACCAATGAAGAACTGGCATCCAGGCTGTTAGCCCGTTACCCCAGGAGGCCAGCCATAAAAGCGGAGCTGAGCAGTGTGTTCAGCAGAGGCTAATAAACACAGCCGCAACATGATCATTGGTATACTGACGATTAAGTGGTTTGCCACAGCAAACCTACTCAATGCTTGCCCGCGTCTCGTCGCCTTTGGGCTTTGACCACCTTAAAGGCAGGAGGGTCAGCATTTACGCTGGGAAGTGGCTTGGCTTGCCCTGACAAGCTATGCTTCGTCAGTGGCCGATGTCGCAAATCCAAGATTCCAGACGATGAATGTCTGGATCAGTGACCCAGACGATGAATGTCTGGACTTTAAGCCCGACATTCATCGTTCCCCGTGCTGGCCGTCAGCGCCAGTAGGTGACCACTTCGTATTGCGTATAACAAATAGCTTAAACACCGTATATTGAATTGATAAAAAATACGCCCTTATGTTTTTCTATATCCCCAACAACATACACTTCCGTACATCAGCGTATATCGTGTTTGCCTTTTTCTTATGCATTCTAAGCCTTCCTGCACAGGATGCCGGGCCGGCGCAAAAAACCACCAACAACGTATGGGGATACACGGTTGGCCAACCGCTGGGACAGGTCACGGCAACGGCTACTACTGACACAGCAAGCTTCAATCAGGGGCTCCTTTCAGACCCGGCTGAACTGCTACAGGGGCAATTACCGGGCGTTCAGATTTACAACCGGGGCGGCAACCCTAATGCATTGCCGCTCTTTCGGATCAGAGGATTGTCTTCCTACTCACAGCAGCAGCCTTTGCTGGTGATAGATGGTATTGCGGGAGCTTCCTGGTATAGCCTTGATCCGGAGGATATTGCCTCTGTAACGGTGCTTCGGGACGGGGCAGCGCAAGCGCTTTACGGCATACGTGCATCCAATGGTGTCATCCTGGTGCAGACCAGGGGCAGCGCATTCCGGCAGGATACTCTTACTGTAAATTATACCGGGCAGCTAGCGTTATCCACCCCCTATGAGGGCTTCCCGAGCATGGATGCGGCTGCTTTCCGGCAAGCCGGGCACTGGGATTTCGGCAGCTCTACCAACTGGCTGGACGAAGTGCAACGCGATGGCAGCAGTCAGGCACACAGCTTGTCGGTCAGCGGGTTAAAAAAAGGGACTCAATTCCGCGTGGGCGGGCACTTCCGGAATATCGGAGGAGTGCTACAGCGTTCCGGCTTCGAACAAGCCAACCTGCGCGCTTACCTCAACCGGTCTTTCCTGAAGAATGCCCTGGATGTCAAAGTCAATGCGGCTTATACCAACCGCAACAGCCAACTGGGATTCCCGGAAGCCTTCCGCTACGCAGCGGCCTTCAACCCGACAATCCCGCTCGATGCTGCCAACGCTCCCTTCCCCTACAATACGGACCTGTTTGGGGGCTATTTTGAAACGCCCGGGCTATTTGACTCCTTCAACCCTAAAGCTATCGTGGAACAGAACTCAAATATGGGGTTGGTAGAGGTCCTGCAAGCCTCCGCTCTTGCGCAATACCGGTTCAGCGGCCGCTTGTCGGTACAAGCCCGTTATGCCTATCAGTACCTATTCAACAACCAACGGGCCTTCTACAGCCCTCAGTCCCAATTTCGCGGCAGCGCCTACAGCCCCTACGAGGAAAGGCGCGGGCGGGCCGACCTGACCGATGAAAGTGCGGCGCTATCGCTTTACGAAGTCTTTGTGCATTACCAGCAGCACACCGATAAATTGTCACTGCGGCTCACCGGTGGAACGTCATACTCCAATACCGCACATACTTTTGACCAATTGCAGCTCTTCGGATTCACGGATGCCGGCCTGTTGTCTAACAAGGAAATCAGCAACTACGGAGACTGGGCGGAGCGTACTTACCGCTCCGATACGGTCAGTAGTGGCTGGTCAGAGAAAGTTTCCGCATTCTTCGCGCAGATGCACCTGACGGTACAGGACCGCCTGCACACTTATGCCTCATTGCGGTATGAAGGGTCGAGCAAGTTGGGCAACGACAACAACTGGGGGTTGTTCCCGGCAGTAGGGGCTGGATACGAACTGATTAACAACCCAGCCTCATCAGGCCTGGAACAACTCTTGGTACGCGCCAGCTTTGGCGTTACCGGCGCCCTGCCAGACGAAGCGGGCTTGTCGCAACAACGCATTCGGATTACTACCTATCCTAATGGTTTTGTAGACACCACCGTTATTCATGCCGCCAACCCTAATTTGGGCTGGGAGCAAAAGCAGGAATTCAATATCGGGCTGACCCTGCAGGCCGGCAAGCTAAGGGCCCAAATCGACTGGTATACCCGGACAGTCAGCGACTGGATCAGCAGCAGCTTTGTTTCTAACACCCCGTACACTAATCAAAACGCTTTTCGAACGACTGGGCTCGACCTCAACCTGCAGCTTACCCTATGGGAGCGCCCCGGTTTTGCCTACACTACAGGCTTGCAAGGTACCACCTACCGGTCTGTATACCGGGAAACAGGCGCTGAATCCGCTTCCCTCCTAGTTGTACCCGGCAATATTTACGGCACACCTGTAGTCATAATGCAGAATGGCGGACAGCTGGGCGAGCTGGCAGGCCCTCAGTTCACAGGGACCGTTGATGCAGAAGGTGCTCCGGTTTTTGAAGATTTGAACGGCGATGGGGTAATCAACCGGCAGCCCGATTGGTTTGGGCAGCCGGAAAGTGACCTGGCGGAATTAGGCAACGGGCTGCCCACCCTGGATTGGGGGTGGTCCCACCGGATAAAATGGAGAAGCTGGGAGGCCCGGGCCTTGCTAAGAGGTGCTTTGGGGCATAGCTTGGCTAACATGCACCGGTTGCGCTACGAGCCCCGCCCTATTGAGCCTAGCCCTTTCAATTTGTTCCAGGGCGAACAGGTTATAGAAAACCTGAATGCTTATCAATTTTCCTCCTATTACGTGGAGCGAGCGGACTTTATCAAGCTTGACCACATTCAACTAGCTAAAAATTTTACGCCTAAAACGGGCAAGCGGGCACTTCACCTTAGGCTATCGCTGACTGCGCGCAACATTCTACTCGCCTCCCGCTACTCCGGAATAGACCCCGAGCCGGTACTGGAGGACCCGGGAACGACCATTTTTGGGGGCACCCTATCGCCGGAACAACGTACACCTCTGGTAGCAGGCGTTGACCGGTTGGATTATTACCTGCCTGCCCGGCAATTTGTTTTTGGGCTGGAAGCAGCGTTTTAGAGACAAGAACTAACCCCACATTTGCCCCACCTGCATAAGTGCCAGGAGCAGGAACAATCCACTCAGCCCCGCATTCAGCCTTTGGTAGAAAGCCGGGCCGGTTTGTTCAATACGACGGGCGGCCAGAGTGTAAAGCGACAGCATAGCGAAGGCGCCAACGGCTGTTCCCGCCACATAGAAAAACCGGTAAGGCGATGCAAAGACAAGCAACCCCCGCGCCCGAAGCACAGTAGTCAGCGCGAACATACCTGGAATGTTAACCAGGTTGAATAACGAAACAAAAAAGCCTTTCAACAACGGCTGCCCTTTCTGCTCACTCGCCTGAATCGTTTGCTTCCGCAAAGCCTGCAGGCCGAAAAAAGCACTTAGCGCCAGAAACAGCAGTACGGCCCCCTGCCGCAGATAGGTGAGGTAGGCCGGTTCGCGGGCCAGCAGCCCGGCAAAGGCAATGGCGATATAGGCATGGATAAACACAGCGACTGAAGCACCGAGGTTAAAGCGTAAGGCTGCACGGGCGCCCCGACGCAGGTATTCGCGGGCAGCCGTTAGGTTTACCATACCGGGCAGCAGCATGGCGAGCATGGTCACCACACAACCCAATAAGCTATGGTTCAGGTAGGTCATGAGGGGCAAAGGTAGGGAAAAAGGGCAAGGGCTGCGTTTCGCTGATAGCTTCCGTACCCATTTTCGTTTTAAGCCTCTCCAAGGCTGATCAGAGGATAGTCAAAGGTGGAGAAAAGCTTATGAGAGCAATCGTTGTTTTCCTGCTTTAGAAACAGGCAGGACGGCTTGATCTATTGTGATGACCCATCCTCCGGCGGCCTTCTTATCTTTTCCAGCCGGCTCAGGGGGACTGCCACCGTCTTTAATGTAGTTTTTCAGGTGCAGCCGGTTGACGAGGTGGCTTTGATGGATACGGCAGAAAGCGTGCCCTTTCAGCAGTTCCTGCTCAACCGTTTTCAGGGTTTTCGAGCAAAGGATGGGGTTCTTCTGCGTTTTCAGGTAGAAAAGCGTTTGGTTGCCTTTTTCCGTAGCTGCCTGGCACCGGATAATATCTGCGGCTTTGACAAAAGAGCAGCCTTCCATGGTAGGCACTGAAACCTGTGGCGAGGGTACTTCCGGGTTTTGGTATACCGTTTTTATTTCACTCAATAAGGCATTTGAAACCAAGGGTAGTTGCCGCTCTTCAATAATGCTCATAGCCTTGACCAGCCGCTTGGGGTCAATAGGCTTGACGAGAAAGTCGATAGGGTAGACCTCAAAAGCCCGCATGGCATGCATATCGTGCTGGGTGGTAAAAATCACATCGAAAGCCCGTTCCGGCAATTGTTCCAAGAGTTCAAAACCTGCTACGGGGGTCTCCATTTGGATATCCAGAAAAACCAAATCAGGCTTGTGCATTTTTATAGATTCCAGCCCTTCTTCGGCTGAGCGGCAGGTGTCGCAAATTTCTACCTTGGGGCAGTTGCGTTGCAACAAGATCAATAAACTACTTAAGTGCAGTTTATTGTCGTCTATAAGTATCGTCTTAATTGTATCGGGCATGGAAAAGCTGAGTTTCAATTGCTATAAAGTTCATAATATGACCATTCTTGGCAAGCATAGGTAAGCAAAAATGAGAATTTGTCTATTTTACTGAGAATTTGGCACCTCTTCCAATAAAAATGGACACTAAAAACCCTGTTCGTCATTCAATTTTTACGAAAATGCATTTGCTGGTCTTAGCAAATGTGTTCTTTTGGGTATCCTTTGCCATTTTTGACATCCTATCTTCAGGCGGTGCTCTGGGGGGCTATTACAGTGCGCTCACAGTCCGGTTTTTCTTGCATGCTTTTTTGTTCTCTGCGCTAATCTACCCTAATTTGTACTATCTATATCCCAGGTTCTTTTCAAGGGGCAGATACCTTACGTACATCTTACTGATCATTGCGCTCATCGTGGTAGTGAATTACCTACGGATCAGGCTGGATTACTTTTTGCTTACTTCCGAAAGCACCAAAACATTGCTTGGCGACATATACAATCGGGGGGCTGCTGAAAAAGCCAAGACAAGCTTGATCAATGCCGGTTTATTCTCTCTAAAATACGGTTTTCTGCCGCCTTACTACCTAGGAATGACCATAGGTACAGTAGGCGTCTTTTTCATTACGTCCCCTATTCGCTTAATAGAAAGTTGGTTCAATCAAAAAGAGCTGGAATTACAGTTGCTCCGAAACGAATTGAAGCAAAAACAAAGCGCCATCCGTATCCGGGAGGAAAAGCTAAAATTCCTTAAAGCACAGACAGACCCCCATTTTCTCATCAATGCCATAAGTGGGGTTTATCATTTGGCTCTCGTAGAAAGCAAACGTGTGGACCATGCCCTACTACGCCTTTCTGAATTGATGGGGTACTTATTGGGCTATGGTAAAGAAGACGTGATTGCATTAAGGCATGAAATCGCGTTTGTGGAAAACTATCTCGACTTTAATACCACAATTTACCAAGATGAATTTGAGGTTACGTTTCAACACAGTGCCACTCCGGAGCAAATGCAAACTATCGTTATCCCCCCTATGCTGTTGCAGCCTTTTTTTGAAAACGCCTTTAAATACGGCAGTTACAGTCCAGGAAAGGCATTGGTCAATGCCTCATTGGAGGTCCGGGAAACGTATATACAGTTCAACATTGAAAACACTTATGCCCCCTCCAGGTCAGGTGCGGATAAACCCATTTCCTATGGTATTGGCATCAGAAATGTACAGGAACGCCTGAAGCTTTTCCTGCCTGACCAGCATACCCTGCACGTTTCGGCAGAAGGCGGGCGCTTTAAAGTGGAGCTGGTACTCTTTATACATGCAGCAGCTACTGAGATGCTTCCTGTGACAAGGGAAAAGGATTAGGATTGGTCAATTTTTCCAGATTCTCCCCTATTGTTCCAAATTCTCAATTGTGGTTCTACCCCAGCAGGATTGCCCATTACTTTGTCAGCGAGTTCAAGATTTACACTAGACCAAAATTTAACCTTTATGCAATCCTCAAAGAACCTCATTCAATTCATTTGCCTGGGAGCCTTTATCTTATTTATGGGAATGGGACTTTCGGCTCAAAACAACGTAGCACTCAACAAGCGTGCCACCCAATCCAGTAATTACACCAGCAGCTCCGGCCAACCTTCAAAAGCCGTGGACGGCAATACGGATGGCCGCTGGCAGAGCGGCTCGGTCACCCATACCCAGGGTGGCGGCTCAAACAACCCCTGGTGGACCGTTGATCTGGGCGAAGTGCACGACATCAGAAAAATCCGGGTTTGGAACCGCACCGACTGTTGTAAGGAACGCTTAGATAACTTCGTGATATTGGTCAAAAACACCGCTCAGGAATCTTGGAGAGGCTTCATCTCAGGCTCCCAGCGCAATACAGGTACCAACCCGCTTACCTTTGAAGGCCAAGCTGAAGGCCGCTATGTAATGATACAGTTAAGAAACCCAAAAGGCATCCTTTCTCTGGCGGAGGTGGAAGTCTACGGCCTGCCCTACCTGGAATCTGTCGATACTCCAAACGGCAGCAGCATTACGGTAAGCAATGAATATAAGCCTGCCACAAAGGGAGGCCAGGTTGGCTGTGGCAACGGCACCTTCTACGACCCGATTGACGGCGGTACTTGCTGGACGTGCCCGCAGGGCTACAAGCGTACCGTATTTTCTGTAAAGAGTGACAAAGCCTGCGAGCGTGCCGGTGGAGAGAAGCTAGTTCGCGCTACCCGTCACGGGCGCGGTGGTGGCTTAATAGGTACGGACTGCCCTGGCGGACAGTTTTTAGACCCCAATGGCTACTGCTACAGCTGCCCGCAGGGCTACAACCGCACAGCCTATCCCGTCACTTCTGACAAAGCCTGCTCACAGCGCGTGCCAGCTGATTACCAAAATGCCCAGCTGGTCAATAGTGCTAAAACCTGTGGATCTGGCTACTTCTTTGACATAGGTACCAATAGATGCTGGAGCTGTCCGGAGGGATATAAGCGCACGGTGTTTTCTGTAAACGGAGACAAAGCTTGTGAAAAGATTTCGGTGAGCACGAATTAGAAATAGAACAACCAGAGCGGAGCAAGGCTTTACTGCTGTATTGCCTTCCTCCTCTTCCTTTTTGGGAGCCAGAGTGTGGCGTCACGTTTAACTACCTCACCACAAAAGCCACCTGTACAAAAAAGTGCCGCCCCCGATCTTAAACGGAGACGGCACTCTTTTTACCATCCATTCAGAAACAAACGCTGATTAACGCTTGATGAACTTCAAGGTCTGCTGTCCTTCTGCAACCTGTACGCGGATTAGGTAGGTTCCGGCTACCAGGCTGGAAACGTCGATGTTGTTGTTATTTGCCTGTCCCATTAGTACGGTCTGTCCTGTGATTGTTGCAACCTCATAGGCTTGTACGGGAGAATTGCTCTTAATCAGGAGCAAATCAGTCGCCGGGTTAGGAAACACGCGGATGTTGTTCTCCTGCTCAACCAGTCCATCAACGGATACTGCCATATCACTGATTACGACGCTGCCCAGAGCCGCTTCGTTAGCAGGATTAGCATTTCTGCCAGTCACACTGAAACCACACTGAATAAGTAAACCAGCAGCCAGCTGATCTCCAGAAATGGTTACTGTGAACATACCGCTTTCCGGCATATCCATGATTCCCGCCCCTCCGAGTGCATCTGAAAAATTGTCATCAGGATTGAGCGCCTTGATGAAATACCTCACTTCGTAAGACTCATCCATGGTGTTGGACACTACAGCACCTGAAAAAGTTAAATCTTCGCCATTAAAGCTTGTACCCGGCTCAATGAAAGTGGAAGCCTCCATCATTTTCGCACCTTCGCCCGTTGCAGGGTCAATCCAGTATGCATCACCGGGGTTATCAGCGTAGGTATTAAAATTAGGCTGCAGGGTAACTGTATTGGCATCCGTGTCCAGAACGGTTTTCAAATCTGCAATGCCCCATTCAGAGCCAAATTCGTATCCTCCTCCCAAATTGAAAACATTCATAAAGCCTTTCCACTCGGCCGAAGCGCTTACCTCAATTGTATTTTGCCCAAAGAGCGCAGGGAGGATAAACAAACTAAGTACAATACTTGTAAAAATTGATTTCATAATTTCTAAACTTTTAGTTGATTAAAACAAAGAAAAGCCCCTGAATACCCAGGTGGCTAGATCTGTTACTGTAGCAAACGCACAGATGAATAAATCACCTGCACGTCCTAGTGCTTAAATGAAACACAGCGGATAAAGTTAGGGTTTAACCCTCAGTTTCCAGTAAATAACCACCACAACAAAGACTCAACTATACCACGACATGACCACAACAAATCATTCAAAATAGCTATCCACCGTTTCCATAGGACACGAAGCCTTCGCTGTTCGGGTATTCCCAAATCCTGCTACAGGCATCTTGCATATAGCGTCTGGAGAATATGGAGCTGGAGAACAGTCCTTGTCACTTTTTGATGCGATGGACCGTGAAGTGCGGCAAATCGATTGCACGTCCTGTAGCATAAATATTTCAGATTTGGCGGCGGGGATATGCCTGTTGAAGTTCACCTTTGAAGGCGGAAGCCTGGACAGGAAGCTGATCAAAAAATAAAGCCGTTGGCAATACGCACTTTTCAGAAAAAGCCTTGATTTTACAACATGCTGATGGAGCCTGGTGGAGGTGTTTGGGCCCAGCTTTATTATGCAGCCGGTTGTCCGGTTTTGTAGCCTTAGCAATAGCACGATAGGCTGAGGCTTTAGAACTATTCTACACAGCCAAGCCCTGTCGTCCTCAGCGGAAAAATACTCTTTCAATTCAGCTCCTGTTATCCGGCTTCTCAAACTCGCTAAGGTATTCGCAATGCTTTCCTTAACAGTCTCGCTTAGGGGGGCATTGTAAATGAAAAACCGAGCCCCAATCGAGCCATCTATGGAATTTTTTCAAAAAAATTTACAGAAACTGTCACACCCCACCCTCCCCGCGATCTAACCACCAAACATTTAAACGAGACTGTATGAACAAGGTAATTTTCACCGGGTTGGCTATGGCTTTTCTGGCCGCTTGCAGCCCATCCATTCAAAACACAACAGCAATGACAACAAACGCAAGACAAGCCGGCATAGTAGAAGTGACCACCTTCCAGCTTCGGGCAGGCGTGGACACAAAGGACTTTGAAGCTGCCGCCCGTGCTATGCAGAAAGGGTTCCTGGCTCTTCAGACTGGCTTCCTTAAACGGACGCTAACCGTTTCGCAGGACGGTACCTGGACAGATATCGTCTATTGGGAAGACCAGGAAAGCGCCGAAAAAGCCATGCAAATGGCGGAACAGTCCGAGCTGGTAATGCCCTTTATGGAAAAAATTGATTTCAATTCCGTAAAAATGAACCTGACAACACCGATCTTATCTGCAGAATAAGCTTACCAGCCCCTCCGGGCCTATGTAAACCTGGCCTGGAGGGCTATTTTTAGGCAAAGCCGTTGTTATCGGATTCTAATTTTCAAAATCAGATCATAGAAAATGAGCAACCCCTTTCAACCCTCCTACCCGGACAAAGACGACCACGAACTGATTGCACTGGCACGAGAAGGCTCTAAAATTGCCCTGGAGACGCTGGTAAAAAAGCATCAGCACTACATTTACAACGTGGCGCTAAAGATGACCCTGAGCCCTTTCGACGCAGAAGACATTACTCAGGAAGTCCTCATAAAGGTCATCACCAATTTGTCGCAATTTAAGGGCAAGAGCAACTTCCGGACCTGGCTTTACCGCATCACTTTCAATCATTTCCTTAAAATGAAGAAGGTCTGGCTGGAAGACTACATTACCTCTTTTGATCAGTATGGGGATGAGCTTGCGCAAATGGAAGACACCGAGCTCTCTGCGCTTGAGAAAGCCGAAATGAAAGAGTTGATCACAGAAGCCAATATCAGTTGCATGAGCGGCATGCTTTTGTGCCTCGACCGGGAGCAACGGTTGGTATATATTCTCGGTGAGATTTTCGGTGTAGACCACACGATAGGCTCGCAAATGCTGGACTTGTCCAAAGACAACTTTCGCCAAAAGCTCTCACGTGCCAGAAAAGACCTCTACCACTTCATGAACAACAAATGCGGCCTGATCAACAAGGCAAACCCCTGCCGCTGCCACCGAAAGACCCGGTCGTTCATCAAAGCAGGGTGGGTTGATCCAGACAACATGAAATACAATATTTCCTATTTGAAAAAGATTCGCGAGGAAGTCCCTCAAAAAGCCGAAGAACTGTGTGAGCTGACTGAAATAGATTATGCTGGCTTGTTCAGGGACCACCCGTTTCAAGAGAAGGCTCATGACCGGAGGTTGTTTGAGCGGATCGTCGCAGATAAAAAGATCAGGAGTTTGTTCAACTTGAATTGATGGGTGTAGGTTGGGCGCGGACTAGGCGTCGACGCTTCCGCAGCTGTACACTTTCGCATACAGCTTCGGCATAGGGACGGAGCTGTAAAACTAACTATAGCGTACGCTTATCGGCGCTAGGCTGTTTGCTTTCCAACCGCTTACAATCGAATTTAGCGTTTTGAAAAGAGATTCCGGGAGCGGATTGGGCTGCGCCCCTTCCGCGAGTGGGCTGCCTTCGCCATTAGCTTCGGCGCCGGGACAACGATTCAAAACCCTCCACAGCCTCCGCCTGACGGCGGTGGGCTGTTTGCTTTACAGACGCTTACGATTGAACAGGCTATTTGGTAAGAAGATTTGGGAGCGGATTGGGCTGCGCCCCTTCCGCAATTGGTGGAGATTCAAAACCCTCCACAGCCTCCGCCTATCGGCGGTGGGCT
>NZ_JALEGS010000009.1 GCF_022763345.1 Phaeodactylibacter sp. | reverse complement strand
TTTTCATCCTGGTAGCACGGGCCCCGACGAAGCGCTGCTTGTCGGGATGCTGATCATCCTCTGGGATCGTCAGCATTCGAATCCCGTACGGGCTACACTATCAAAAGGAAACCTCACTGCTTCCCTTTTTTGTTTTCTTTCTCTCCTGTCTTTAAATTTCCCAGCCATGTTTCTCCCAGTCTTCCGCATAGTCGATATCTGAAAGGGTGGGGGCAAAGGCAAGTGTGCCTCCGGTTTTCAATATACGTTCCTGGGTTATTTTTGCGACCTGATTGGTGCTCCACTCCATACCCCGGAAGAGCTCCGGGCTGGGTCGCTTCATGCCAAGAAGGTAATAGCCACCATCAAGGGCAGGGCCGATAACATAATCATGGCTGGAGAGCTTTGCAAAGGCTTGCTCAATAATCGAGGTGTTGATCTGCGCAATATCACTGCCAACTATGATTGCCGCATCTGCAAGATTCAATGCTACTTCAAATGCGTGAGCCATGCGCTCGCCCAGGTCATTGCCCTGTTGCTGGCGTTTCTCAAATTTACTGCCAGGCCAATCGTCGTCTTCTCTTACCTGCACGCTATAAAACAGTAGCCGAAGGGCATCCACGCCTTCGGCTACCGTACGGGTTTTGGCGAGGAGCGCCTTGTAGATGGCTAGTGCCTGATCCTCGCCCAGAGTTTTGGCTAACCGGGTCTTTACTTTTCCTTTTTCCGGGTTGCGGACAAAAATAATCAGTGCCTGTTTTGCTTTTTTAGTCATTATCGCGTTTGTAGAGTTCATCTTCATCTACGACTTGAATCTTTTCACCGGATTTCAGCTTACGAGCGACGGCTGCATACGGGCCGGTTACAACTTCATCGCCTTCCTTTAGCCCTTCAACTACTTCGATGTATGTGTCATCCTGCACGCCTGTTTTGACTTTCTGCATGCGTACCGTATCGATGCTGGCCACAAAAACGACCTCCATTAAGTCCTGTTCTTCCTCTTCCAAGGCTGCAGGCTTAGCTTCGGGCTTTTCATCGTCTTCCCGCTCCCGGGTAGTCACTGCTTGAATTGGAATAGAAAGTACACCATTGGCCACTTCGGTCCGGATGTCAACACTGGCAGACATACCGGGCCGGAATGGATAGGGCTTCGAGGGAGTGATGAGGTCATCGTAGGAAGCGGGGTCGATATTGATGCGGACTTCAAAATTGGTCACCTGATCGCTGGTCAGGGAAGCGGCAGAGGCGGCATTGGTTGCCGAGTTGGCAATTTGAGTGACCTTCCCTTTGAAGACGCGGTCGATGTAGGCATCCACTTCAATCGCCACTTCGTCACCTACCGTGACCCTGGGGATGTCATTCTCACTTACTTCCACCCGGACTTCCATGGCATTCAGGTTGGCAATGCGCATCATCTCTGTACCGGCCATTTGGATGGTACCCACCACGCGTTCCCCTTCCTCTACGTCAAGGCGGGAAATAATGCCGCTCATGGGAGCAAAGATTTCGGTGCGTCGCAGGCTGGTTTTTAGTTCTTTCAGGCTGGCTTCAGAGCTTTGGACGGTATAGGCGGCAGCTTCTGCGCTTTGTTTGGCTGCTTTAACGTTAGCCTCGGCAGAGCGGAGGTTGGCTTCCAGCGCCCGGAGATTAGCAAGTGATTGCTGATAGTCTGCTTCGGAGATCACGCCATCCTCGTAGAGCGGCTTATTACGGTCCTGGATTTCCCGGGCGTTGATCAATTGTGCCTCAATTTGTTCTTTCTGGGCAGTGAATTGCTCAATTTGGGCACGGGCATTGGCCAATTGCGCTTTGGCGCTGTTTACACTTGCGGCGCCGCGCTCTACCTGAGACTCAAAGGCATCCGGGTCGATGCGGGCCAGTAGCTGTCCGGATACCACGGAGTCGCCCTCTTCGATGAGCAGATCAACGATTTCACCGGATACATCAGAGCTGATTTTTACCTCCGTTTGAGGGAATACCTTGCCACTGGCGGAGACTTCTTCCACGATAGTCCGTTTTTCGGCTTGCTCGGTGATGACCTTTTCGCCCTTGGGCTTGGATTGGTTGCGCCAGATAACAACGGCAACCAATATCGCAATCAGGCCAATTAAGGCAAAAATAATGGTGTTACTGCGTTTCTTCGTTTTAGACATGATGTGTGGCTAAAGTTGGTTAAGAACCGCTGCTTGTTCCGGGGCGGCTCCAAAAATGAAACTTTTCTAATTCATATTCAGCTCCAGTGCCTTGCCCATATAGAAGTCTATGGTCTTCAGGTTGAACAAGTACTGGTATTTGGAACGGATCAGCTCAATCCGTGCCTGATCGAGTGTGGTGCGGGCGGTTGCGAATTCCAGGGTGTTGATGGCGCCTAGGTCAAATCGCTTTTGCGCATTGTCGAAGGCCATTTCCGCAGCGTCTACAGAACGTTGGGCGGCTTTGTAACTGTTGAAAGACGCCCGGGTGTCTGCGATGGCGCGCTGTACATCGGCCTCTAAAAGTTGGCGTTGCTGCACGCTGCCCACCTCGGCATTCAGTTTGCTGATCCGAGCTCGTTCTTTATTGATGCGGTTGGTGTGACGGCTGTAAATTGGGATATTCAGGTTGAGCCCTACAACCTGGCCAAAGTTCTGGTCAATTTGGTCCGTGTAGGCAATTTGTTCGTCATCTACCGGCACCTGCGATTGAAACTCAATGGTTACGGGGCTGCCATCGATGAAGACAGTTTGTGGTACCCGCTGAGTTTCGAAAATAGGGGACCGAAAGGCAGAAGAGAAGTTGGAGTTTAGGTTGGCAAAGAGCGAAAGGGTCGGTAGGAAACCAGATTCGGCAATAGCCTCAGAAACCTGAGCAGACTCGATTCGCAGGTCAGCGGCCCTGATTTGCGGTTGGGTTTGCAGGGCGGCGCTGTATACTTCTTCCAAGCCTACGGCTTGTGGATTGGCATTGCCAGGGAGTTCAATAAACTCAGGGCGAACGATTTTCAAATCGTCCTCCGGCCCAAGCTGCATCAACTGTTTGAGATTGAGGTAGCCAATATTCACGGCATTTTCAGCTTCGATGATGGCCCGCTCGTTTTGAGCGATTTGGGATAGGATATCCAACCGGTCATTGGCTGGTACGGAGCCTGCACGGATTAATTTGTCGGTTTGTTCGAGTTGCTCTTCAGAAAGTTCGAGGTTCTTTTCTGCATTGGTTAGTTGCTCCTCTGCGAGCAATATATTGAGGTATGCGGCTGCCACATCTAAGGCTAGGTTGTTGGAAGTCGCTTCGGCATCAAGCCTGGCAGCGCGGGTGTTGAGCTCGCTTTGTTTGATGGAGTTATTTATGAAGCCGCCACCGTAAAGCGTGGCGTTGGCATCCAGTGAAAAACTATTGAAACCAATGCGCTCGTTGTTAAAGCTATTGGTGGTGGGGTCAATTGTACGCCCAAACTGGTAGCCTGCTCTTGCTCCGGCACTTAAGGCTGGCAGCCGGCTGTATTTATTTTCCTGTATATTCAGTTCAGCGCTGCGGATGTCATACTGTGCCTGCCGCAGGCTGAGGTTGTTTTGTTGGGCGTACTCAATACATTTTTCCAGAGACCAAGGCTGGGTCTGAGCCTGGATCATCCAGCTGGTCAAAGCAAAGAAAACTAGTGTCAGGGCGGATTTCTTGATGGTCATACGATTTGGATTTTGCAGTAGTCAATGCTGCTTCTCTGGCGAATAAGTCATAATAGCTTATTCATCGAACGCAGCACAATAATAAGTGCCCGGCTCCAAACCGCCACAAAAATTATATTAAGGCCAACTTATGTCGGATTAATGTCCTTTTTTCCGGATTTAGGGCTCCAAAGTGGAGGTAAAAGTAACAGAGCCGACCGCCCGGTCGTATCGGCTACCGAAAGGCCGGTAGTAAATAATAATGGTATACTCATTGATGGTTTCGTGAGAATCGCCTTCCAGCAGGGAAATGTTCAGGTTGCGGTCCTGCTTCTTGCGATTGTTATTCGGTTTGGGTACGGCAGCATACATGTAGTCATAGTAACCCTGTTTCAGAATGATCCAGGTGGCATAGGCCTGCAGATTAGGGTCATATTCGAGGCGGTAGCGGTCTTTGAGGGTCCAGTCCGTGAACCCACCAACAATATATACATCGTAGCCCGGAAGTTTTTCCGTATTCAGTGCAAATGAGACATCAGCATATTCGGCATAAAGCTGATCGAGTGCCAGGTCTTCCTGCCGGTTCCCTCCCCGGTTTTGATCAGTGGTTTCAATAATGAACTTACCGTTAAGGTCTTCAAACGTAGTGTAGGCGAGTTTGTCCCGGGGATTATCGGCCTTCATCTCCACGATGTAAGAGTCTTGTTCCTGCCGAACGGAGGCTACATTGAAACTGACCCGCCTGAAACTGCGCAGGTCTGCAAATCGGAATTCCTTGCCGCCGGGGAAGACAATTTCGTCCTGGTAGTCGAAAATCATGAGTTCGGGACGGATGAATTTGGGCTCTATCCCGGTAATCGCACTGCGCCACCGCCCATTTTGCATCACGGTTGCGGTAATTTCCTGTTGCGGATTTTGAATATTGAGCTGCTTGTGGGCAACATTAAAGTCTATTTCCTGGTGGGTACGCAGTTTGCTAACGTTGTTGGCCCGCAAAAAGCGAGGGCTGATTCCCACCAGTTGCTCCACTACCACGAACCGCCGCGTAATGACCAGTTGCCGGTCGTTGGACTCATCGTAAACGAGCAGGAGATAATTGCCAGACAGTCGCCACCGCATATCACGATTGGGGAGAGTCAGGGTGTAATGGGTGTAAGGCCAGAGCGTTTTAAAGGAAAAGTCGTACTTCTGAATACGTTCCTCGTTGAAGCCATCGAGGTATTCCATCTCCTGCAGATTAGAGGGGTTCCAGTTGCGGTCACAGTGGACGATGCTGTAGAAGTAGTCCTTGACATCTGCATCCAGGTCGTCAAAGGAAAGCTTGAGCTGAGCGCCCGCATCCAGGTTGACAATGGGGTTTGACAGAACCAGCCCATTCACATGAAAGCGAACCGACCGGATGTGATCCACATAAACGTAGTCGTAATTCTTGATTTCACTGTCCTGGGCAATCAATGAGGAACTGATCAGCAGGGTAATAAAGAGTAAGCGTAGTGTTTTCATCCTCGTATTTTGGTATTTCTTTTAGTCAACGAATTTTCCGGCTTAGAATTGTCAGCGGCTGAGCCAGGGGTTGCCTGCAATGGTAAAGCGCCATGGCCATTGGGCGCACTCCCCTGCGTAGCTTACACCGATCCTTGCACTTTCAGCTATGTTTTCAGTAGACGGTATTTGGTCGCCGTATTCCAGCCATATCGGGCCTGGTGGGTCGGTGAGGTCCGTACCTGTCCACGCCTTCGTGATGCCCATGGCCTGAGCAAGGGTGCCCGGGCCGGCGGTCAGGCGTTTTTCTAGCCGCTCCATGCCTCTTCGCTCCAGCATTAAGGGCTGACCATACACAGGTTCCAGCGCGCGGATGAGGACAGCTGAACCTACATCTGCTTTGCCGGTAACGATATTAAAAAGATGGTGTATGCCATAACATAGATAAACATAGGCATGCCCGCCTTCCATAAACATCACTTCTGTGCGCTTGGTACGCCGCCCGCCGTAAGCATGGCAGGCTTTATCGCCATCCTGATGGTAGGCTTCCGTTTCCACGATTCGCCCAACAGTACGTTCGCCATCGATTTCTGTAATCAGGTGCTGCCCCAGCAGTTCCCGGCTCACCTGCAGCACATCACTGCGGGTGAAAAAGGACTTAGGAATACGTTTCTGCGGTTGCGGCATAGTGCGGGCAAAATTTCAGTTAGGACCGAAAATAGCACTATTGCCGCTTTTTGCAAAATGCTTTACCGACGGCTGTAGTTCGGCGACTCTTTGGTGATGGTGATGTTGTGCGGATGGCTCTCCAGTATACCGCTACTGGTTATCCGGACAAACTGCGCATGCTGCAAATCCTCAACGGTAGCTGCGCCACAGTAGCCCATGCCAGCCCGCAGGCCACCCAGGTACTGTACCATCACTTCAGCGACGGTTCCTTTATAAGGTACACGCCCTTCGATACCTTCCGGTACCAGCTTCTTGATGTCATCCTCCACATCCTGGAAGTACCGGTCCTTGGAGCCTTTTTCCATCGCGCTTATGGAGCCCATGCCACGGTAGACCTTAAATTTCCGGCCTTCGTAGATGATCGTCTCGCCCGGGGCTTCCTCCACACCGGCAAATAATCCACCAGCCATGATGGTATTCGCGCCCGCGACCAAAGCCTTAACGATATCACCAGTGTAGCGGATACCGCCATCACCAACAATCGGTATGCCGAGGTGCTTAACCGCTTCATAAGCATCATTGATGGCCGTGAGTTGTGGGACACCCACGCCAGCGACGACCCGTGTGGTACAAATAGAGCCTGGCCCTACGCCTACCTTGATACCATCCACGCCAGCCTCGGCCAGCGCCAGGGCTCCGGGGCCTGTAGCTACGTTGCCACCGATGACCTGTAGTTCAGGGAAGTGCCCCTTTACGTCTTTGACGGCGTTGAGCACACCAGCAGAATGTCCGTGAGCCGTGTCAATGATGACCACATCGACCCCAACTTTCACCAAGGCTTCTACCCGGTCCATCATATCAGAAGTGACACCAACGGCAGCGCCTACTACGAGGCGGCCCAGGCTGTCTTTGCAGGAGTTTGGAAAATCCTGCACCTTCATGATGTCCTTATAAGTGATCAGCCCGGCCAGTTGTTGGTTGTCATCCACCACCGGAAGTTTTTCGATCTTATGCCCCTGAAGGATGTCGCGAGCCTGTTCCAGATTGGTGCCTACTGGTGCGGTAATGAGGTTATCCTTTGTCATCAGCTCCTGTACCGAAGCATCAAGGCGGGTCTCAAAGCGCAAATCCCGGTTGGTAAGGATACCCACCAGTTTATTGGCTTTGTCAATGATGGGGATCCCACCGATTTTGAAGCGCCGCATTAAGCTAAGCGCATCACCGATGGTAGCATCGGCTTCCAGCGTGACGGGATCGACGATCATGCCACTTTCTGAGCGCTTGACGCTGCGGACCTGCTCGGCCTGCTGCTCAATCGTCATATTTTTGTGGATGATCCCGATACCACCCTGCCGGGCGATGCTGATGGCCAGCTTGTTCTCAGTCACCGTATCCATGGCGGCTGAAACAATGGGCGCATTCAGGCGAAGACCTTTTGTAAGTTGAGTGGATACATCGACTTCCCGTGGCAAAACCTGAGAGTAAGCGGGGACGAGGAGTACGTCATCGAAGGTGAGCCCTTCCTTGACGAATTTGTTGTTAGCTGTTTTCTGTATTTCCATGCGCAAAGGTATGGAATTTGCCTGCAAAAAATAAAAGCGAGACGCCATGGAATTCTAAAAATCCCTTTCGGGTTGGTGGAGGTCCGCCGTACACCTTCTATATTTGCGGCATGCTAAGCGTACTCAGTGACGAACACTTCATGAAAAAAGCCTTGCAAGAGGCTCAAATGGCGTACGAAGCCGGTGAAATCCCGGTGGGAGCAGTAGTGGTCTGCCAAAATCAGATCATTGCCCGGGCTCATAATCAGACGGAGCTCCTCAACGATGTGACGGCCCACGCTGAAATGCTTGCCCTTACGGCCGCAGCCAACCATTTGGGCAGCAAATATTTGCGCGATTGTACCTTGTACGTGACGTTGGAGCCCTGCGTTATGTGTGCCGGTGCTTTGTACTGGGGGCAGTTGGGCCGGCTGGTTTACGGGGCACCCGATGAGAAGCGGGGCTATCTCAAGCAGGGCAATCAGCTCCTTCACCCCAAAACGAAGATTGAGTATGGCGTACTGCAAGAGGAAAGCCAACTGTTGCTTAAAGCCTTCTTCCGGCAGCGGCGTTAAACTGGCGTTAAAGCAGGTTAAAGAGTTTTAACCCACTGGCAAATTTGGCGTCCTACCTTTACATTGGAGGCATTTCCTTTGTGATTTTACCAAATCCGACTTGCTATGAAAACTTTCTTCCCATTCGCCATCCTGTCGTTTATCTTGCTCAGTTCCTGCGGTCCAACCCTGAGCCCTTTTACCGCAAGGGTCTACGATGAAGGGCGCTTTACCGAAGCTGAGCTGAAGCGCATTCAGTTTTATCTTTCTGAGCCGATTGTGCTCACACGGGAGTTGCGTGCAGAGAAAGCCGAAGTCATTTCCGGTGAGATCAAGTTGGTGAACGGGCAACAGGTGGAGCAGGTAGTTATCCCCAAAGGCACCCCTGGTGCTGTCCTCTTTACCCCCGATCGGGAGCGGCTTGCCATTTCCTTTGAGAGCGGCAGTGACGACCGCTACCTTATTTTTGGCCCCAATCCGACCATGAACGACCGCTACACCCTGCGTGCTTCCGACTGGGACCGGCGTGCTGCGATTGTTACCTATAACGGCCGCAAATGGCGTGCGGGTGGAAGTGCCGCCCTGGCTACCTTGTTGGTGGACCTGAGGAAGGTAGATCAGGTATCGGTGCGTTCCCGGACGGCTGGCGGGCGGCGGGTCGATTAATGGAGGTTGTTAAAGTCATTTTTACAGGCAATAATGCTGATTGGAGCGCTTTTTTTTAGTACCAAGTAAACGCGTACTAAAACGACCCCAAATGAAGTATTTGCTCTCGATCCTGGCATTTTTCTTGCTGACCATTACGGTTTATACCCAATCTTTTCAATACCATTTACAGTATCCGGGTGAGGATGAATTGATCGAGGTAGCGCCCTATCAGCTGGCAGCTCATAACGATGGAAGCTTTGGCTTTCTGCACGGGGAACAATTTGAGTATAATAATGTCAACCTTTCCCTGCATGCACCTGATGCGACGGTAGAATGGGCTAAAAAGCTCGCACCTTCAATAGATTCTAAGTACCTGGGGGAGGGCAGTATGATCGCTACTTCCGATGGGGGCTTCCTGGTTGTAGCCAACCTGCGGGAATCCTTGGATTTGGGCCCGCTCGCCTCAGATTGTGGGCTGGTTAAACTAGATGCACAGGGGGAGTTGGAATGGGCCCGCTATTTTCCTGGTTTGGTATTTGAAATAGTGGAAGCAATTTTTGGGAATGGGGCATTTCTGAAGGAACTGGACGATGGCTACCTTATTTGCGGAAGTACTGTGGACCGGATTGTTGTACTTAGGTTAGATGAAGCGGGTATGCTTCTACAGGGGTATCAGCTTTTTGTGGGGACGATTGACCGGTATATCGTCCCTCGTTTTGGTGTTTATGAAAGCCAGGTTCACATTAATGTTCGGGTGTTTGAAGGACCGCCTGCGAATTATATCACCTCAGGGTCTGTACATTTGGTTTTTGACTACGAATCAGGAGAAATGCTTCGGCGCGATTTTTACGATGGCATTGCTATATGGGATATGGAGGTAGATGAGGATGGAAGTATTTACACTATTGTAAGTGGCGGTTCTTTCGAAGAGGGCCGCCTGATAAAGTATCAGCCGAACGGCACACCAGATTGGAGCAGAGCTGTCGGTCGGACCGGAAGCTTGTTTTTGGAGGAATCTACAGTTGGTCTTCATTACAGAACAGAGGGCAATGAGCCTTTAGGAGGGGTCAGCAAAATTGATAAAGCAACTGGCGACCCTATTTCCGGCAGTGTAAGCCGACTATGGCATAATATACTGTATTCCTACTTTGACGTGGAGCCGTTAAGCAGTCAGGCTCGGTTAGGGCACTACTTCTTTACAGGGCCTGATTTCGGGCACGCTGTTCTATACCGTACTGAAGCTGATGGTAGCTTCCCGGATTGCCCGAGTGTGGAGCGTTGTGATTTGGAGATGCCTGCAGCACCGCATTTGGATCCGGAGCCTATACCAGTAGATATACAACCTTACAATCAACAGGAACTATTGCCGCTGACGCTGGAGGACTACCCCGTCGTACTCACGCCGTTTTGCCTGCCTTTAGAACCCGCCGCCGCTGATTTTTCGATTCCAGATACGCTCTGCCGGGGCGAGGTGCTGGCATTGGAAGCGGCTGCAACTGACCTTCCTACTGTGTCGATCTGGAAATTACCAGGTTTGTTGCCCGAGCCGTTGAATGGAGACACTGTGCTGGTCCCCTTAGCTGCTCCCGGTGTGTATGACGTGGTGCATATTCGTACTGCCTATGGCTGTGCAGATACTGTTGTCAGGCAAGTGGTTGTAGAGGATGGGCCGTTCTTTGAGCTGGGCCCGGATACAGTACTTTGCCCGGGCGATAGTATCCGGTTGGAAAGTGGGCTGACTGCCGGGTCATACTCTCTGATCTGGCAAAATGGCGATGCCAGCCTTGGCATTTGGGCGACTCAGCCCGGTACTTATCAGTTAACTGCTACTGGCTCGGAAGGCTGTGCTTATGAAGATGCCGTTGAAATAACTCCAGGTGAGGTGCCCACTGTAAACCTTGGCAGGGACACAGCCTTTTGCGATGGCGATACTTTTAGCCTGTCAGCTGAGAATGGAGTGGATAACCACTGGTATCAATGGAGTACAGGCGAGGTGAGCCCGGAGATTCAGGTTGCTGCTTCGGGCAACTACTCCGTTACGGTCACCGATTTAGAAAATGGGTGTTCTGCTCTGGACACAGTTGTGCTGGCAGCCGTTGCACCTCCGGTTTTTACCTACATCCCTGATACCGTTTACTGTCCCGGGGTTGCGCTGTTGTTACAGGCAAATGCTGACATGCCTGTTCGGTTCTTTTGGCCGGATGGCTCTGCGGGTAATTCATTTTCAGTAGATAGTGTGGGCGCTTACCTACTCATCGCCGATCATCAGGGGTGTGCCGATAGTGTGGTTATCAATGTAATACCAGGCGAATGCAGCACCTCCATTTTTATCCCCACGGCCTTCTCGCCTAATAATGACGGCACCAATGATGTGTTTGAGGTCTACGGACCGGATGTGGAAATACGCCGGTTGCGCATTTTTAACCGGTGGGGTGGGTTGCTCTTCGATCAAATGGGGGCAGAAGCGTGCTGGGATGGGGAAGCCGCAGGGGAGGTAGTCAACACTGGTGCCTATTTGTACCTTATCGATTACCGTAATGTGCTGGATGGAAGCCTGGCACAGAAAAGTGGGGTAGTCCAGTTGCTGAGGTAATGCTACACTTTATTAATGCCTTTTAAGAAAGGCACAAACTTGAAATCCGCAAACTTTTCCGTTTCCACGTCCCCGGCTTTATTCAGCCGGGTCAGGCGGAGCATTTTCTGTGCTTTATCGCCTACAGGGATAACCAGCCTTCCGCCTACTTTGAGTTGGAGCAGGAGGGGTTCCGGAATTTCCGGAGCACCGGCAGTGACGAGTATTTTATCGAAGGGCGCAAATTCAGGCAGGCCCTTGTAGCCATCGCGCAGGTAGCAGCGAATATTGCCCAGTTGCAATTGGTCGAGGAGCTTTTTGGCCCGGCGATGGAGCAGTTCCTGCCGCTCAATGGTGTAGACTCTGGCACCCAGCATGGCCAAAATTCCCGCCTGATAGCCGGAACCGGTCCCGATTTCCAGGATTTTGTCCCGCTTTTTGACTTCCAGCAGGCTCGTCTGATAAGCTACGGTGTAGGGCTGGGAAATAGTTTGCTCATTCCCAATTGGGAAAGGTTTGTCTTGGTATGCCCATTCCTCAAAGGCCTTATCAAGAAAGAAATGCCGGGGCAGCGTACCAATAGCGTTCAGGATTTGCTCATCCCTGATGCCTTTTGCGCTAAGCTGCTCCACGAGCTTTCGGCGCATGCCTTTGTGCCGGTAGGTGTCTGTCAAACGATTATGGTTTTCTAACAATAGAGTGTGGCGAATTTACTAAATTCGGGCGCTAATCATTGCCAACCTTGTGGTAGAATTGCAACCCGGCAGTGAACCCCTCGTACAAATCTGTTTACCATAGCATATAAACCATTGACAAATATGACAAAGATCAAGTTCGGAACCGATGGCTGGCGCGCCATCATTGCTGAAGATTATACGGTTGAGAATGTAAAGCGGGTAGCGGCCGGTACTGCGATTTGGATGAAAGCCAATGATGCAGCTCAGGTGGTGATTGGGCACGATGCCCGCTTTGGTGGCGAATTATTTGCCCACACCACTACCCGGGTAATGGGCGCTTACGGGATGAAGGTCAGGCTGGCGAAGGGCTTCGTCTCCACACCTATGGTTTCTTTGGGCGTAGTGAAGACCGGATCAGACCTGGGCGTTGTCATTACGGCAAGCCACAACCCGCCTTCTTACAATGGCTTCAAACTGAAGTCCAAACTGGGCGGCCCAATGATCCCCGCGCAGGTGGCGGAGGTGGAAACGGCAATTCCGGCAAGTGTGGACCTCGAGCTGCCGACCCTTCAGGAAATGGAAGCTCAGGGGCTATTGGAGTACGTCGACCTGGAGCAGATTTACGTCGATCATGTTACCGACGGCTTTGATCTGGAGAGTATCCGCAATGCCGATTTTAAAATTGCCTACGATGCGATGTACGGAGCCGGGCAGAACGCGCTGCGCCGCTTATTGCCCGATGCGGTTTTGCTGCACTGTGACTACAATCCTTCATTCATGGGGCAGGCACCGGAGCCCATCCACCGTAACCTCAGTGAACTATCTGCACTGATTAAAAACGACCCGTCAATCGGCCTTGGCTTAGCTAACGATGGTGATGCGGACCGCATTGGCATGTACGATGAGGATGGTAACTTCGTGGATTCTCACCATATTTTATTGTTGCTGCTGCTTTACATGCACGAGTATAAAAAGCAGACCGGCAAGGTCGTTGTCACCTTTTCTGTTACGGAAAAAATGCAGGAACTGGCAAAGCAGTTTGGGCTGGATATTGAAGTAACCAAAATTGGCTTCAAATATATTGCCGAGATTATGGCACAGGAACCCGTTCTGGTAGGCGGGGAAGAGTCCGGCGGCCTCGCCGTAAGTGGCCATATCCCGGAGCGCGATGGCATTTGGATTGGTCTGACCATCATGGAGTTCATGGCGAAAACCGGGAAATCCATTAAAGAACTGATTCTGGAAGTTTACGACCGGGTAGGGTCCTTTGCCTATGACCGGGATGATCTGCATCTTACGGAAGTGAAAAAGCAGGCGATCATAAACCAATGTAAAGAAGGCAGTCTGAAAGCTTTTGGCCCCTATCAGGTGGAGCGTGTGGAAGATATTGATGGATTTAAGTTTTACTTTGGTGGCAGCCGGTGGGTGATGATCCGCCCTTCAGGTACAGAGCCGGTACTGCGGGTTTATGCGCAGGCTCCGGAGCATGATGAGGTACGTCAAATCCTGGATGCTACGCATAAGGCGCTGCTCGGATAATGTTTTTTGTATCAAATCGCTGTTTTTTAGAACAAAATGATTATTTTTGGGCTTGACGCATACTCTGTATCATGCCTATAAAATATGATGTCCATCAACCAGACGACCGCTTTTTCAAGTCGGCTATGAGCGACCCGGATGTGGTCAAAGCTTATCTTCAGCATTTCTATCCTAAAATTGCAGCTATTGCAGACCTTTCAAGCCTGAAGCTGGAAAACAGTGTCAGCCTGCGCCCCAACCTAAAGCGGTTCGAGGCGGACGTCATTTACCGCTGCCGGTTTCAGGAGGAGGCAGA
>NZ_JALEGS010000083.1 GCF_022763345.1 Phaeodactylibacter sp. | reverse complement strand
GTTTGCCTGCGGCACGGGAGAATTTCTGGGCATCACAGCAGCCGCAGGTATCGCTATTGCTCACCGTTTGCTGCTGGGGGAACCGGCGAGTAATTCCGACCGCCTGCTCAACTTGTTCTTTATGCTCCTCGCTGGTGCCCTGGAAGGCAGCATCCTCGCTTACTTCCAGTATCGCCTTATCGGCAAAATTTTCCCGGAAATTGCCTGGAAGCAGTGGCTGGCCTATACCATTGCCGCTGCCATCAGTGCCTGGATGCTGGGCATGCTGCCCTCCCTTTTTCTAACAGAGAATGGCGCTACCGATCCCGGCATGGAACCTGCTCCTCTCATTTTCTACAGTATGGCAGCTTTGATGGGGCTGCTACTCGGTGCTTTATTCGGCTACTTCCAGTGGCTGACACTCAAGGGGCTGCGCAAAGAGGCCATGCTTTGGATCCCCGCCAATGCACTAGGCTGGGCAGTGGGCATGGTGTTCATCTTCCTTGGCGCGAGCTGGCCAGATACCAGCACAGGCTGGCCACTTATCCTGCTGGCGGGTGCGCTGGGCGGTATTACCGGAGGGCTGAGCGTGGGAGCTGTCACCGGTTTTTTTCTGCTTCGGATTGCCCGTTCGGACCATAAGCGCAACTGACATTTATCACTACTTTTCCCTGATTTATCCCCTTGCTCGTTTCATGAATTACAGGGAGATTAATAGTGAAAACAATACGTCATGACCCTGCTGATTGTCACTATTATCATATTGGCATTTTTGGTCTATCTGCTGCTGGCGCCTATTGATTTGGTGCTCAACTCTTACCAAAACTGCTACCAACTACGCTGGGGATGGATAGGAAAAGTGACTTTATCTCCCGGTACCGACCGTCCTCTGGTCCAATTGCGGGTCGGTCCATTTTGCTGGTACTGGTCTTTGGAAGACCTGGTAGAGAAAGCCGGACGGTCAGCAGGGAAGCAAAGCCGACGAGCTGCACAGCCCAATAAGCCCTCAGGCAAAAAGGGCAACCGCAAAAAAGGCTTTCCTTATCGCCTGATGCGCCACCTCCTGAAAACATTCAAGGTTAAAACCTGCCGCCTGGAGCTGGATACCGATGATTACGTTTGGAATGCCTGGTTGTACATTCCTTTAGGCATTTTCCCTATTCTGCAACGCTATATCACTGTGAATTTTGAAGGCAGGAATGCGTTGGCGTTTCACCTGCGCAACCGGCTTTGGTGGCTCGGCGCAGCTACGATCAAAAGTCAAATCACTCGTAAATAAACCTATTTAATCATGAAAATCAATTTCGAAGAGGTCCTCCCTCAAATCACCGACTTCCTCAAATCTGAGGCCAAAACAGAAACAATTATTGGACAGGCTTTCCAACTGGGCGAGTATAGTTGTGTACCCGTTATGCGGGTAGGCATGGGCTTCGGCTCTGGCGGCGGAGAAGGCAATAGCCCCAAAGAAGGTCGGGGTGAAGGCATGGGCGTAGGCGGCGGTATGGGCATGGAGCCAATCGGCTTCCTCGTTACCCGAGGAGAAGCAATCCAATTCTTGCCTACCCGGGAGAAAAGCGGGCTGGCCAGTGCGTTTGAAAAAGCGCCGGAACTAATGGAGAAGTATTTTGCGGCGCAAAAAGATGGCGCTAATGCAGTTTAGGGTTTCTCGAAAAAAAGTTTTTCAATTGGGTTTTGCTTTGATGAGGGACAAAAACCACCCATCGGGCGGGTTTTGGGACTTATCAAGGCTAAAGCTACCAAAGCAATTGGTCCCAATAATTCTCGGGATTGCCCCACTATTTAATTCTTAATCTGCCTCCTCACCGGAAGAAGCCGTTGTAGTGTTGAGAGTGGCAAGGTCAGCAGCTTTTACGGGCAAGGTTACCCGGAAGGTGGTGCCCTTGCCCACTTCGCTTTCCACCTCTATCTGCCCGCCCAGGCCCTCAATCTGGTTTTTGGTCATAAACAGGCCCAAACCCTGCCCTTCTGCACTTGCCACATGCAACCGGGAGCCCAGCTGGAAGAGCCGGTCGCGGAACCGCTCTAAGTCAATACCTAAGCCAAAATCCTGGACAGCGACCACCGCTCTACCCTTGCCTACAACTGCATTGATCAGAATTTTCTTGGAGGCCTCAGTAGTCCCGTACTTAATCGCATTGGTCAGGAGGTTGTGGAAGATGCTGTCTAAGTGGGCCGGAATAGCACTCACCCTGATATCTTCGGGCACGTTTACAGACACCTCCACACCGTGCTTTTTGATGATTTGATTATTGAGGTCCACAACTCTGCTTATTGTTTCGGACAGGTTACAGCTTTCCTTTTCCTTTTGGTTTATTTCCTTCTCGAAATTCAGCAGATGGTTGATATTTGAAATCGTCGTATCCAGCTTTTTAGTCGTTAGTTCCAGCATTTCAAGGTATTCCCGGTTATCGGGTTCTGCTTTGATCATTTCGTTAAGCGCGAGAAGATTGGCTACAGAAGCCCGGATATTGTGGGAGGTCATGAAGGAAAATTCCCGAAGGCGCTCATTCTGATCGGTTGTTTTCTCGAGCAGTTGCTCCAGGTCCCTCTGCTTTTGGGTACGCATCTGAATATTGACCAGCATCTGGCCGAAAAGCTTCAAAAGGGTAATTTCACGCTGGGTGTATTGATGCCAGTGCCGGACCGAATCGAAGCCTACAAAACCGATACAGGTTTCGTTGTTCATGAGCGGCACCGCCAGAAGGCTTTTTATACCCTGTGGTTCCAATACCTGCCTGACACCTGAATCATTCGGCAAATCGAACACATCCGGAATATACATTGGCAGTCCTTTGGTGTGCGTATCCACCCAATCAGGCAACATTTCCAAAGGCACTTCCTGCAGGTTATCGAGCTCAGGCTCTATGCCATCCCGGCACCATTCGTAAGTATTGGTGCAAATCTCCTGCTCGAAGTGATAGTCAAAAATGTAGACCCGGTCAGCATCCACAAACTCGCCCATCTGCTGTAAGGAAATATTAATAGCAGAAGCGACCTCTCCAAGCGGCAGATTGATATACTTGGATGAGATATCCATCAGGATTTTCTGCATCTGCGTCAGACTCTGCAGGCGTTGCTCAGAAATCTTGCGCTCCGTAATTTCCCGGCTGATCAGTACAATTTCTCCGGAGCGGGGCTCCAATTCCCCCTTGGTCTCCACCCAAAGCCATTCTCCATTGCGGTGTTTAAAGCGGTGTTCCAGCTCGAACGAACTTTGCGCGTCATCCTCTTTCAGGGCCTCCAGGGCGAGGATAGTTTTCTCAATATCTTCCGGGTGCAGGAACAAGGACAAGCGGTGCCCATCGGTCTCTTCGGAAGTATACCCGTAGTTGTCCAGCCAGCTGGGCGAGGTATAAAGCACTTCGCCTTCCGTATTGACCTTCAGCACACTATCCCCAATATAGTTGACCAGCATCTGGTAGTCCTGCCGGCCCGCTTCCACTTTCTTTTCCAGCTCCTGATTGTACTGGCTCAGGCGTTTGCTTTGCCGTTCGTAGTGGGTCTGCCGCACCATATTAACAAAAAACACCACTACGCCCAAAGCAGCAAGTATGCCCAGTACACCATACAAAGACTTGTACCAGACCGTCGATATTTGCAGGTAAAACTTTAAGGGCTCACTCCAACGGTGAGCAGAAGACTGACGGCCCTGAACTGTGATCTCGGAAACGCCCTTGCTGAGGTCAGAAAAGGACAATTCGTTATCGCGGGTGTAGATGGTACGGGGCGCTTCCTGCCCTCCTGATATTTGGATGCGATATTCTGTCAAAGTGGAAGGATAGCCTACGCTGAGGTAGCGCACCGAAAGGTAATCATCTATATCTGCTTCAAAGCGGTTGCTGGCCTTTTCGTAAACCACCCCTTTAGAAGACTCTACCTGTAGCAGCAGTGGCTGCCCCGTGGTGTTGTCAGGCATAGGCTGAACTGAAATAGCCAGCCCGTTGGGCGTGCCCACCCATATACCCCCTGAGCTATCAGCCCTGATGCTACGCCAGTTAATGGCTTTGGAAGGTAGCCCGTGCATGGTCGTGTAGGTAAGCAGCACACTGTCCTCCAGCCGGTTTAGCCCATTTGCAGTAGCAAACCAAATCTCGTTATCCGCTCCGATTGAGAGCGCAGAAACAGATATGCCATTAGTTTTTTCAGGAGATACAGCCGAGTAGCCTTCATCTGTGTAACAAAACAAACCAAGCGAAGCCCCCAGCACCAGCCCGTGATCTTCACTATGCTTCAAGTCTATAACCCGAAAATCCTGTTCCTTGTCTACCTCCAGCTGGCCTTCTACCGGAATAAAGCGCCCCTGTGCCTCGTCAAACCGGAAAAGCGGCTTTTCTGCACGCGTTCCTCCAACGTACAATTGCTCGTCCTGAGGATTGAAAAGGATAGCCTCCGGATTATCAGGCCAACCGTCCCCCTGATCCTGATACACCTCCACGCGGCCATTTTTGCCAAGGCAAAGCAGCCCTTTGGACTGAGCCTGACAGACCCACAACCTGCCCCTCTGATCAACAGTCATATTGAACACCTCCCTGCCGTAACCCGAAAGGTCGTAGGTTTGCTGGGAACGCTTCTCCCAATCAAGCTTCAGCACTTGGCCTCCGGCTCCGCCCATCCATAACCCGGAAGCCGTTGCTGCCATGGTGTATACCTCGAAGGGTGGCCTAAAAAAGGGCTGAAGGCGATTGCTTTCACTCCTGTTGGTAGGGGTGGCAAATACCTGCCCCCCATCGGAGAGGTACGTCATCCCCTCAAAGTGGGTGATATTCTGAATGTAGCGGTTGTTGAGCTGACTGGGGAAAGCCAATTCAAATGACTTTGGCTTGAGCAGCAGCAACCCGTTATCGGTACCGACCCACAGGTCTCCGTTCATCCCTTCCGTTAAGGAAGAAAAAGAGGAGACCTCCCAATCCTGCTCGAGCGCTTTAGCCTGCCCGCTTTTATCTAATCGAAAAATACCGTCATTGCGCACGGCAGCCACTACATGCCCACTGCCAAGCCGTTGCATGGCGATGGGACCCAGGCTGTTAAGCCGTTCTACGCCCTCCAGCTTGCCCGCTTCACTTAGAAGTACCTGATAAATCCCGTCATAAGTGGCGACCCAGATTTTTCCACGGCCTACCTGCAATGCCGCATTAGCTCCTACCGGGAATCGGTGCAGCGGGCCGGAGAACGTATCACTGTCCTCCTCATACCGGAAGAGGGCACCGTTCTTGGACACTGTGAATAAATGCCCCCAGCCATCTTCAGCAAAACTAAATGACAGGGTGAAATCATCACTATGGTACTCCGCGCTGAAGGGGTGGATTTTCATCGCCTTCCCTTCTACACAGAAAACTTTGTTATTGTTACTGCCCCAAATACGCCCCTGTTCATCTTTGAATAGTTTTTTAGTCAGCCGGATAGGTTGGTCAGGAAAAGCTTTCCGGACGACAGCGGACTGCAGGGAAGGCTCTACCCAATATAAGCCCTCGTCAGTGGAAGCCAGAAGCCGTTCCCCTACCAGCTGAACATCTTTGATAAAGGGCGTGGGAATCTTGTCAAGGAAGGTATTAAACTGATGCCCATCGTACCGGATGAGCCCCCCATCCGTGGCCAGCCAAATCAGCCCAAACGGATCTACAGCAGTGGCTTTGATCAGGGTGTTTTGCATGCCATCCAGCTCATTGTAACTAAACACCTTATACTGCTGTGCCAACAAGGAGCTCCCCGAAAGGGAGAGGAGAAAAAATAAAAGTATAATTAACGGGCTGCGCATATCCAGGGTTTTGTCAGAGGTGCCTCCGTACAGACCTGTAATATCGAACTCCATGGGCTTATTTGCAAGAAATAACTAAAAAATAAGAATGCCTGAGGCCCATTAATCCTAAATCACTGTTTGCCCGATGCGCTGAATCCGCAAATGATCTTTTAACTTTAGGAGTTAGCAAATATCCAGTAAACGGAAACCAACCACCATGAGAGGCTGCACGATCATCCTTATTTTTTTATTCATTCTCGGCTACGGCTGTGAGAGTGATGCCCCGCCGGCTGACACCGCCACCGAAACCGTCAGCCGTATTCCCTCCGACTCCCTGCGCCAACTATACCGGCAGTACCGTTCCATGCAAACCGATACGCTGCCTGCAAAACAAGTGCAGGAGCGCCATAAACTTTATCCGGTGGACGAAGCCCCAATGGATACGGCCTTCTTCGTTTTCCGGGAGCAATTGCTGCAAGCCGTGCAGCAACGCGATGTTTTTGCGCTGCTGGATGCCGTGGACAAAGACATCAAGGTTTCAGGAGCAAAAGAACCGGGCGTAGCGGGCCTGGTGAGCCGCTACGGGCTTACCCCTACCGCCGCCGACAGCCTCCCTATCTGGCCCATTTTGGAGGAGCTGCTGAAAGCCGGGGGCACCTTTAGCGACAACGGCCAGGCATTCACAGCCCCCTACTACGCTGCCACCTGGCCGGAGGCACTTCCCAAAAACAAGTACGCCGCTATCACGGGCAGTGGTGTACGCATACGCAGTGCGCCAAACCTCAGCAGCGATATCGTCAAAACCATTTCCTACGAATTAGTCCAGTACCTCGAAACGACCAATCAGACCGAAGTGATCGGCGGGGAAACCCACCCCTGGTGCCGAATTGAACTATCCGGGGGGAAAGTGGGGTTTGTATATGGTAAATTTGTGGCACGCCCTACCGGCTACCGCGCCCAATTTGAAAAAACAGGGCCACAGCAATGGGCAATGACACAGTTGATCTACGGAGAGTAACCTAAATTGGCTACCTTCCCATCAAACGCAATCCCTTTGGAAGAACAACTACACCCGGCAACGGCCACACAAACCTACGTCACGGTCATCCTTCCGCTGGCGGTACCTAAAACGTTTACCTATGAAGTACCGGAGCCCCTGGTGCCGGAAGTCGACTTCGGCAAACGGGTAGAAGTGGAGTTTGGAAAAGCCAAACGGTACAGTGCTCTTATCCTGGAGGTCACCAATACTCCTCCGGAAGCCTATCAACCCAAGCTGCTCCTGTCCGTTATTGATGAATCACCAATCGTCAACGAAACACAGGTCAGGCTCTGGCGCTGGATTGCAGATTATTACCTCTGCACCTTGGGTGAAGTGATGAATGCAGCTCTGCCGGCCAACCTCAAGCTCAGCAGTGAGACAATTCTCAGCCTCAGCCCCCTCTTCGGGCAGGACTTCAGCGATCTCAATGACCAGGAATACCTTATTGCCGAAGCCCTGACCATTCAGAAAGAGATTACGATTGATGATGTGCGCGGTATTCTTCAGCGCAAAACGGTCTACCCGCTCATCCGCCGGATGCTCGACAAGCGCATTCTTTACCTCAAGGAAGACCTCAAACAGAAGTACAAGCCCAAGACCATAGGCTGTGTCCGCCTGCAGGACCCCTATGCTTCTCAGCCCAAACTGCTGGAGGAAGCTTTCGCCAAACTGAGCCGCTCTACCCGTCAGGTGGAAGCACTGATGGCCTACGTTCAGATTTCAAGAGGGCTGGACCATGTACGCAAACAAGATGTCTATGACAAAGCGGGTGTAGACAGCACCGTGCTGCGGGCCCTTGAGAAAAAAGGCATTTTTGAACTGTATGAGCATGAGGTGAGCCGAATTGGCGGGTATGAAGAAACGACCATTGAAGCCAGTACCCTTTCTGATCAACAAACCCAAGCCATGGCAGCAATACGCGCCGGATTTGAAGACAACAAACCGGTATTGCTGCATGGGGTGACCGGTAGTGGCAAGACCCGGGTGTACATTGAGCTGATTCAGGAAGCCATCGACCGGGGCGAGCAGGTTTTGTACCTATTGCCGGAAATTGCCCTGACCACGCAGATCGTTTCCCGCCTGGAGCGAGTTTTTGGGGATGATATTACCGTTTACCACAGCCGCCTCAACAACAACGAGCGGGTGGAGCTTTGGAATAGCGTGCTCAACGGCAAGCCCGTGCTTCTGGGGGCACGTTCAGCCCTTTTTCTGCCTTTTTCCAAGCTGGGGCTCATTGTGGTCGACGAGGAGCATGACCCTTCCTTTAAGCAATACGACCCCAACCCGCGGTATAATGCCCGGGATGCCGCTGTCTTTTTGGCGCATCTGCACGGTGCAAAGGTCATTCTGGGCACCGCCACGCCATCGCTGGAGTCCTTTTCCAATACCAAAAAGGACAAGTACCGGCTGGTGGAAATGCCGGAGCGCTTCGGAGGGCTGCAACTGCCCGAAATCAGGATTGTGGATGCCAAGCAGGAACTAAAGGAGCGCAAATTGCAATCCCACTTCACCTCCGTGCTTATCGATGCCCTGAAAACCACGCTGGAGCAGGGGCAACAAGCTATTTTGTTCCAAAACCGGCGCGGCTATTCCCCGACCTACCGCTGCACCACCTGCGGCTGGCATGCGGAGTGCATTCAGTGCGATGTGAGCCTGACCTACCACAAATACCATAACAACCTGCGCTGCCATTACTGCGGCTATCAAACCAATCTGCCTTCGGCCTGCCCGGCCTGCGGCGATAAAAAATTGGTCATTAAAGGATTTGGGACCGAGAAAATTGAGGATGAGCTTAAGATTTACCTGCCGGAGGCACGCATAGCTCGCATGGACCTCGACACGGTGCGCGGCAAACATGCCCACGCCCGGCTTATCAATGATTTTGAGGAAGGCCGTACCGACATCCTTGTGGGCACACAAATGGTGACCAAGGGGCTAGATTTTGAGAAGGTCGCAGTGGTGGGCGTGCTTAGTGCGGATCAGCTGTTGCAGTTCCCGGATTTCCGGGCGGGGGAGCGGGCCTTTCAGCTCATGTTGCAGGTGGCTGGCCGGGCCGGGCGCAAGCACAAGCGCGGACAGGTCATCATACAAGCCTTCAATACCACAAGCCCGGTGCTGCGGGAAGTCTTGGCCGGAGATTATCCCGGCTTTTTCACCCGGGAAATGATGGAGCGCAATCAATTCCAGTACCCGCCCTATGTGCGCCTGATCCGCATCACGCTTAAGCACACCAAGCCCGCTACCGTCAACGATGGAGCCAAGCTATTCGAAAAAGTGCTGAAAAAGCGGCTGGGCGACTGGGCCATGGGCCCGGCGGTACCTTATGTGTCGAGGATACGAAGCTACTACCTGCTGGATTTTATGATCAAGGTACCAAAAGACCCCAAAAAGCTGGCTTATGCCAAGGCCAGCATCCGGGAAGCTACTGAATACCTCAACCAAGCCAAAGGGCTGAGCAATGTGCGGGTGAGCGTGGACGTAGACCCGTACTGATATCAAAAACAATGGACATGAGCCTGAAACAGCAAACTTATGAAATCCTAAACATCTCCCGGAAAAAGGGAGACCTGAGCTGGTGGGTAGACATGCTGCTCATCACCCTGATCAGCCTGAATGCCCTGGCGCTGATTCTGGAAACGGTAGAGCCCATTTACCAGCAACATGCCACCTTTTTCTATTACTTCGAACTCATTTCGGTGATCATTTTCTCGGTAGAATATGTGCTGAGGGTTTGGTCTGCCAATGCCGCTCCGAAATACCGCAAGCCCTTCACCGGCAACCTCCGCTACGCTCTGACACCCCTTGCCCTGATTGACCTTCTGGCCGTGCTTCCCTTTTACTTGCCCCTGCTCGGCTTTGATTTCCGTATTGCACGGACGCTGCGGTTATTCCGGCTGTTGCGGTTATTCAAAATCTCCCGCTACACCAAAGCCCTGCACCACATCAGCATCGTCTTCCGCGACAAGCGGGAAGAACTCGGCATCTCCCTGACTTTCACCACGCTACTTTTGTTGCTCGCCTCCACCCTTATGTACTACGCTGAGCACGAAGCCCAACCAGAGGCCTTCTCCAGCATACCCGAGACCATGTGGTGGGGCATTGCGACCCTCACGACCGTAGGCTACGGAGATGTGTACCCAGTCACTGCCCTGGGCAAGTTGCTGGGCGGCATAATTGCGGTCATCGGCATCGGGCTGTTTGCACTGCCCACTGGCATCCTCGCCTCTGGCTTTTCGGAGGAACTGTCAAAAAAGGAGGAGACGGCCTGCCCACACTGTGGGAAGGATTTAGCGGGAGGTGGGGATTTGTAGCAGCCAGTCTTTGTTGGCCAGCGGATAAGTTTGCTGAACGGACGTTACCCATAGTGCGGCCTCCCGAGTGCCCGGCTTCAACTCAAAGGCCTTCCTGACCAGGTGCAGGAAATTCAGATTTGCGGTCCGCCGGTAATCTGACAGCCTAGGGTTCCGACGCAGATATTGCTCAAAGGATTGGATGAGTGCGAAAAAGGCAGCTGACTCCCTCAACTCGAAATAACTCTTCAATTGTATGATTTTGGCGCCCAGGTAATACGCATCATCGGTGAAATCCACTGCCTGCAATGCCGTAAGTGCAGCCCCGTAGTCTGACCGGGCATAGTGCAACGCGGCGCGATTGAAAGCCAGGGCATTGACCCGGTCCTCTTCCGGCAGCCAAACCTGATAGGTTTCCATAAAATGACTTACCCATTCCAACTCCCCCAGCCGAATACCGGTGGTGATGATGTTTTTGAAAGACCACTGCGATAAGGCCCCGTTGATGAGCAGTACCTCATCCCTCAACATATTCTGATATTGCCTGAAGGCCTGCCGGTAGTAACCATGCGTTCCGGAATTGATCTGACGGATGCAAAAATTAAGCAGGTAATGGTAAAGATTGTACCGCTCTTCAATGGAAATTAAGTGCCGGTTGCGTTGCAAGAGCGCTGAACAGACTTCGTAGTCTGCTTCCTGCCCTTCCTCCAGCATTTTCAGGGCAGCCAGGTACAGCTGTACCACCGGGTTTTCAGACAAAACGGGCGTGGCGGTAGCCCCCTGCTTTAGAATGTCCAGAAAGGTAGCCTTATACCCGGTCTGAATGACACCGCTCCGGCTCACCATTTCGCAAGCCAGCCGGAGCTTGCTGCACCAGAAAAACGCATCCAGCTCATCATTCTGAGCCTGAAGGAAGGGCGAGTACTTTCGTTGCTGGCGATATAGGGCAGCCCGGTCTTTTACTGCCTGCAACTGCCAAGACAACAACCGGTAATCTGCACTGCGCGCATCCGCCTGCTCTAAAAGCTGATCTGCCCGCCGGAGATTGCGGTCTAACAAGGTGTCTGCCTGACGCTCCTGTAGCCCCTGAAGCGCCCAAATTTGCTTTAAAGCCGGCTGCTTTTCCAACTCTAATTGTGCCAAAAAGCCATAAGCCAGTTGAGTAAGGTTGGACAAGTGATTGTTCACCCTAAGGGCGTCATAAGGTTTGCCAGGGGCTACCACCAGCCATGCCTTTTCTTTCGTCAGGTGAGGGTGCTTAAACTCAGGAGCAAAGCCCAGTATCCAGTCTGCCAGGCGTTTGAGCCCCTCGTGGCGGTTGAAAAATGGGGAATGTACGTAGTGCTTCAGGCGCGTGCGCGTACGGGTATCCAGTAACCTGAGCAGTTGAATTAAAGAGGTTTGCTCCATACTTAGCTATTTTAGACTAAGGCCAGCCCGATAAGCGGACAGGTAAAAATAAGCTCTATCCCTGGCTTTTCAGAGCAATGCTAAATTTAAAAAAAATTATACTTAAAACCCTAAATGTCTTCATACCTTGCTTTTTGGGCCTATTCTTAAATCAAAAAAAGTTATAGCCTGAAAATAATGTAGTTGCCCGGCAAGTCACTTACTGCTACATTCGCAAAGGATACAACAAATTATAATCCCTATGCACCTATTCAAAAAAGCTCTGCTCGCGTTCCTTTTTTTGCCTTGTATTTTGGAGGCCCAGTCTGCCGTCCACCTGGAATTGCCCCCTGTAGAAACAGGAACAGTTGGTGATACGGTCACCGTACCAGTCATTGTAAAAAGTCAACAGGAATTAACAGGATTTGCTTTCACATTAGCAGCTGTGCCTCAGTTGCTAGACCCAATTAGGGCAGTGCCATACCCTCCTTTGACAGAATTCAACTTTTCCATCAGCCCTCAACCCGGACAGGAAGGCCTTGTTGTGGTCAACTGGTTTGCCAGTGACCTTATCCCCCATGATTTTCAGGCAGGTGACACCCTGTGTACAATTGACTATCTCGTGGTTTCCAATGCAACGGATGGTGTTATTGCATTTATCAATACGCCTAATACCACGATCGAATTTATCGGGCCTAATCTCCTCCTTCGCAATTATGTCCTGACCGATGGTTACGCTTACTCAGCCCCGGGGTCCGTAATCCCAACTGTAGATTCAGTACGCCTAATGCCCCCCGGGTGCGCCCCTAATGAAGCCACAGGCAGCCTGCAACTTTTCACCAGCCCGGATGCCCTGCAATATAATTGGTCTGGCGGAACCGGCTCTCCTGGCAACACTGGTTTGCTCACCGGACTGAGCACCGGCGCCTACCATTTCAGTATTACAGACGTTGATAATGCCCTAACCCGCACTGGCCATGCCAGCCTATACACCCCGGCCCTTAATCTCACTGGCTTTGAAGTGATTCAGCCCGACTGTGGTGCGGAAAACGGACAGCTTACGCCCATTTGGCATACGGATTTGGACAGCCTTAGCCTGGATTATATCTGGAGTACAGGAGCCGTAACGCCGGTTTTGAGCGACCTGCCTGCCGGAAGTTATAGCCTGACAATAACGGATACGCTATCCGGCTGCAGCGATAACCTGAGTGCTGTCCTTGAAAACCAATCTAACCTCTATTTCACCGAGCAATCCTTAGTTCAACCCATACGCTGTGACGAAATCAACACCGGCAGTATCTCTCTTGATGTTGGAGGTGGGGGCCCATCCAACCTTGCTTTTTTATGGTCAGATGGGCCGATTGGGCCCAACCGTACCAACTTAAGCGAAGGGCAATACACAGTCACGGTATCTAACGCCGGTGGATGCGCTCTTTCCCGCACCATAAGCGTGCCCCGGCAGGACGGGCTGGACCTAAAAGCAGACTACGAGCCCGAACTCGATTGTTATTTGCCTCACACGGCAATAGACCTATATCCGCCCCGACTGGGAGCCGGTATATCCTATCTTTGGAGTAACTTTAGCAACGAGGAAGACTTACTCAATGTAGACACTACAGGAACTTACACCATAAACGTTTATGACGAGCAAACCGGATGCAGCGGAGCAACGACATTTGACATCCTTTACCGCCCTAAGGTTCTGGACGTTAGCCTGAGTTGCGACTTTGCCCCTCCTCCCGCATCGGCTTTACTAGTTGCATGGGGCCCTTTCCCCAATGATGTTTATCCGGTCAGCTATCAATGGTCACCGGAGGCCACTATTGAGTCCGAGTATGATTTCGTCTCAACAGTACTTGGCATTCCGAATGAGACCTACAGCGTTACAGCAACCGATGCTACAGGGTGCGAAGCTATTTCCGCGCCTGTTTTAGTGGATTGCGAAGGATGGGGCCCTGATGCCCCGGAGTACCGGACAGGCCATTCAATTGCTAACCAAGCTCAACGAAGCTCAAGTGCTACGGTCGTAGCTGGGACGGCGAGCGGTGCATCCGGGGATACGCTTTGCCTGCCGGTTGAAGTTAGCCAGGCCAGTACGCTGAGTGATTTACGTTTTAGCTACAGTTGGGACCCGGAGGCATTAGACTTTTTGTACGCTCATGCGGAAGACCCTAGATTTAACAATACGCTCTTCTACCAAAATGACTATGCGCAACTTGGATGGTCATGGGTATCGCCTAGTGAAAACCCGGTTTTACCCGATACCATTACTGTCGCCTACTCTATCTGCTTTGAATTGAAAGATAAAGCAGGGATATCAACTATTTTTCCTGCTTCTTTTCCTTTACAGGGTCAGGGGATTTCCCAACAGGCCGGTGCAATACAAATTGAGTGTACGCAAGGGCTGGATTTGTCTTTACAATCTACCCATACGCCTTCTGACAGCACAGATGATGGACGGCTTTTGCTAGACTGGCCGGGCAATGGAGAACCACCCTACTCCTTCATGTGGTTTAGAAATGAGACGGCGGTGGGCACCTACGAGCGCCGCCTGCTCAACAATCTTGGCGAAGGGCTTTACACTGTAATTGCTACTGACCGCAACCAATGCCGGGACACCTTAGGCCCAATTTTGCTGGTACAGGAGACTGCCTCAGGCGTGTGGCCTGGCGATACAGATACCAGTCAGGCTGCCAACCACTTTGACCTGCTAAATATCGGCCTTGCTTTTGATAGTCTGGGGCCCGTACGCCCCAATGCAACCCTCAACTGGGCAGAGGAACCGGCACTGGACTGGGCGCAGAGCACCCCGTTATCTGAGGTCAACTACAAACATATTGACACCAATGGAGATGGGTTGATTTCAGCAGCCGACACAATGGCCATCCGGCAAAACTGGGGCAGCAGCTATAATTTTTCCCCGCAGCCCGAAGAGCACCGCAATGGCAGCATCCCTTTCTACGTAAAGCCTGATACGCTGATTGAAGGGGAGACCATGGCCCTCCCTCTGGTATTTGGAACCCAGCAACAACCCGCAGAGGAAATCTACGGCATTGCATTTACCATTGACTATGACCCAACAGTCGTCGTGCCTGGCACCGCCTTCGTAACATTAACCGATTCCTGGCTTGGCACACCGGGCACGGATTTATTAGTGATGCAACAGGACAGTGCAATGACCGGGAGAATAGACGTCGCCATCACGCGCATAAACGGGAGCAACGCATCGGGCTTTGGCGAAATTGGCGCTTTCATCATTACCGTAGAGGATGATATCCTGGCTCAGCAACGGGGCCCGGGCTACGCCTTTTCCATTGACGATATACGGGCTATCAATTTCTCGGAAATCATCCAGCCGGTAACCGGTCAAACTACAGCCGCTGAAGTCCTTAGTGGAACGAAAACACTTTCTCCTGAAGCCTCGCCCAAGCTTTTCCCGGTACCTGCGCAAGACGTTTTATACCTGAAATTTTCTCAGCCGGAGCGGGCTGACTATGAAGTATTAAACAAAAGCGGCCAGTTGCTCCTAAAAGGTTCCACAACTGGCCAGCTCATTCCGTTGTCTGTAACGCAACTCCCGGCAGGCTTTTATCAGCTAAGGCTGACTACGCCAGACCGGGCGTATCTGATGAAATTCATCAAACAATAGGTGCTGTATGTTTACTTTGACTCAAGGCTTTATCCCTGGCTCGTGGGCCGCATCTGCAGCTCATTAACATGCACGTCATCTGGTTGGGAGACAGCGTAATGTATCGCCTGAGCAATCGCATCACTGTTCAGAAAATCCAGGTCGCCCATAGCATCCTTAAAGTCTTCGACCAGTTCCTTATCGGTGATGGTGTTGGTCAGCTCCGTGTCCACGGCACCGGGCTCTATGCAGGTTACCCTGATGTTATGGCTGGGTGCCAGTTCCTGCCGCAGGCCATCGCTAATGGCTCGTACCGCAAACTTAGTGCCTGAATATACCGCACCACCCGGCATGACCTCGCGGCCTGCAACACTGGAAATGTTCACAATATGTCCTTTTTTGCGCTCTACCATATCAGGCAGCGTTTCTGCAAGGCAGTGGAGGACACCGTTTACATTGACATCCACCATCTTTAGCCATTCTTCCACATGCATGTTTTTCATGTAGCTGAGCGGCATGATACCAGCGTTGTTCACCAGTACATCGCAGGGACCGAAGGTTTCATTCGTTTTTTGGACGAGGTTTTTGATTTCCCCGCGCTTTGTTACGTCTGCCTCGACAGCCAATGCTGCGCCGCCTGCTTTTTCGATATCGCTTTTGAGTGCTTCCAGGCGGTCCTTACGGCGGGCAGCCAATACGACTTTAGCGCCATCGCCGGCGAGTTTTTTAGCGGTAGCTTCGCCTATGCCGCTACTGGCACCGGTGATGATAACGACTTGATCTTGTAAGTTCATAGGTTGTATATTTTTCTTTTATTGAAATAATTGGCGCTAGGCTAGTTCCATAATTGCTTTGGCATTGACAAATTCCCGGACTCCAAAGCCACCGTGCTCACGCCCGTAGCCTGAATCTTTCACGCCACCGAAAGGCATGTTGGGCTGTGCCAGGCCGAAGGAATTAATGAAAACCATACCGGTATCAAAATGGTCACGAGCCAACTGCCGTGCCCGGTCCGGATTTTTGGAAAATATACCTCCGCCGAGCCCAAAGCGGCTGTCGTTGGCGATGCGAAGGGCGTCCTCATCATCTTTAGCGCGGATGAGTGAAGCCACAGGCCCAAATAATTCTTCTTCATAAGCGGGCTGGCCAGGCTTTACATTGTCCAGGACCGTTGCCGGATAGAAATAACCGGGACCATCTGGCATTTCACCACCACAGAGGATTTTGGCTCCTTTTTGAACGCTTTTCTGAAGTTGTTCGTGCAGTTCATCCCGAAGGTCTTTCCGAGCCATGGGACCGAGCTGGTAATCATCATTGGTGGGGTCCCCGTAGGTGAGGCTTTGCATTTGGGCGACGAAAGCATCCCGGAAGTCCTCATACATGCTGTCCACCACGATGAAGCGTTTGGCAGCCACGCAGGTTTCGCCGTTGTTATATACCCGCCCCATCACACAGGCTTTCACGGCGGTATCGAGGTCTGCATCTGAAAGCACGATGTAAGCATCATTGGAGCCCAGTTCCATTACGGTTTTCTTGAGGGCTTCTCCGGCTTTTTTCGCCACGACTCTGCCGGCACCGGGGCTACCGGTTAGGGTGACGCCACGTACCAATTCGTGTTCAATCACCTTGTCCGACTGATCGTGGTCAATAAGCAATACCTTAAAAATATCGGCTGGCAAGCCTGCTTTTTGGAATAGTTTCTCGAGCAACAGCGCGGAACCTGTTACATTCTCGGCATGCTTGAGCAATACGCCGTTTCCAGCCATAAGGCTGGCTACTGCGTAGCGGATTACCTGGTAAGCCGGGAAATTCCAAGGCTGAATGCCGTAGACAACTCCGATGGGGCTGTAGGTTACCAGGCCGTTGCCGCCGTTGGGCAGTTCCCGCTCTTCGTCCTGCAACAGTTCAGGAGCAGACTGGGCAGTGTATTCACAAATGCCGGCGCAAAGTTCAATTTCCTGACGCCCCTGCCGGTGGAGCTTGCCCATTTCCCGGGTCATGGTTTCCATCAGTTCGTCCTTATGGTCGCGCAGGGTCTGAGCCAGATTTTGAAGGTGCTCGCCGCGTTCGGCATAAGAAAGGGTTTTCCATTTCAGAAAAGCAGCATGGCAGGCCCGGATGGTCTCATCAACCTGTTGATCAGAAAATTGCTCATACGATTGGATAGCTTCGCCAGTGGCGGGATTGGTGGTTGTTAACATAGGTTACTTTTGGGTTTGGATTTATGGAACGGGAGGCCGGAGGTGATGTTCGGTCCAAACCCTGGAGGTTACTTTTTTAACAACAGCCGGACCGCTCAGGTACTGACAATGCCTGCTTCCATCTGAAAAACGCTGAACATTTCCCAATACCTACCCCTGTGGCACTACCCACTTTTGGCTATTTCTTACTATCTTTAGCTTACCAAAAACTAAGACTGTGTTGGGAATTCGCTTTTGGAGCGAATGTAGTCAAATTTTATTCTGAACAAGGCGCGATGAGGGAGCCTAGCTGAGCTAAGCGACTGAAGAGCAACGAAGTGCAGAATGAAATTTGGCAAATGCAGCCCAAATGGTGAAATCCCAACACAGTCTAAAATGAATGGACTTCAAAACCCAAGGCTAATCGCCTTCGGTTTTGATCGGTTCCGCATTCGGTAATTTGCTTTTGCGGGATCGCAACAACAGATTTCACGAATACATAATCCTAAAAACGACGACAATGATTAGGTCCCTGATGCTGCTCCTTGGCAGCTTGTTGTGCAGCCCGATTTGGGCGCAGCACCCCCTCGACAATTGTGAACAGGCCCTGCCTATCGAACTTAGCCTGCCTTCCACCTGTCCTGAATCTTCCATTGAAACAGACACCTTCACCTTCAGCCTGGAAGAAGCCCTGCCCTCGGTTTACCTGAACAGCAGCAATTGTGCCAATCCGGATGTGGCTACCGCCAATGGCGACATCTGGGTCACTTTCCTGCCCAAGGGCAATACCCTGACCCTGACGCTTTCCGGCATTGACCAGCCCCATTTGGTGTTGCTCCGGGGAACTTCCTGCGAGCAGCTGATGCCCATTGGTTGCGCTTCGGGTGCAACTGAGGCTACCCTGCAGGCCAGCGTGAGCCCAAATGAAGCCTACTACCTCCTGATTGCAGGTGGGGCGGGCTCTGCTCAACTCACGGCCACCTCCACTACCGATTGCAGCCCCTGCAGCCTGGTCCGGGATGGCTACTTTACGGCCTCCCCTGCTCCGGTCAACGGCAGCTATCCGGGCGGACAGGAAGTGCAGATGTGCTTTACCGTTGACCGCTGGTCCAGCACGCCCAACAGCGAGTTGCTGCACGCGCTGGAGCTTGACTTCGACGAAGGCTGGGACATGGCCACTTTCCTGCCGCAGCCCCCCGTTTCCTGCTCTGACAACGGCGCCTGGGGCTGGTACAACGGCTGGCTCAGCGAGGCGACCGGCGATGCTTTTGGCCCTGGCTTTGCCTTTGACGAGATCAAAAATGGCATTCAGGACGGCAATCCGGGCAACAACCGCGGCATGGACGGGCTCGGCTGCGCGAATATTGGCGGTGTGGGAAATGACAACACTCTGCAGTTTTGCTGGACCATAACTACCGTAGATTGCCCGGCGGCAGAATTTGGCTATCCTTCCACCCTGAATATGGGCGCAAGGTTACTGGGCGATGGACTTTCCGGGTCATGGGGGCAAACAGCCTGCTACAATCCCGTGACGGAGACGTTTAGCGCCAGTCTGTATTGCCCGGATGATTTTGCACCTGAGATCGCTATTGGTGATGCCAGCTGTGGCGAAAACTGCGACGGCAGCATAGCGCTCGCAGGTGCGGGAGCAGGCCCGTGGGATTATGTGCTTTCTGATACCAGCGGTAATCTCTTGTACCTGGCTACCAGCATTCCCGGACCGGATACCATCTCCGGGTTATGCCCGGGCTTATATGATGTGCTGATTGTGGACAATGCCAGTAATGAAGCCCGCCGACAATTGGTGGAAATCAAGACTGGCATTGTGCCTACAGCCAATGCAAGTTTCACTTTACCTTGTTTTGAAGGAGAGCCCATACCGCTTAGTGCAATGGTGGAGCCAGCCGTGGGAGAGATCACTTACCTGTGGACCGGCCCGAATGGCTACGTGCGGACCACGCCTGACCCGTTTGCCCTTTTCCCCGGTGATTACACCCTGGAGGTTACCGTCAATGGCTGCCCGGCAGCGCCCTACCACTTCACGATACCGGTAATCAGTGATATAGAAATTGTGCAGCTTGGCCCGGATACCCTGACCATCTGCCCGGGAGAAAGCATCACTCTGACTTCCACTGGCACCGCTGAAAGCCTGACCTGGACAGAAGCAGGCAGTGACGCCGTTTTGTCCACGGCTGATTCTGTGACGGTTACGCCAACTGATGGGGCCATTTATCAGGTGGAAGGAGTTAGCCCGAATGGCTGTACCGGGATGGACTATGTAGTTTTCCAGATTGCCTTATCCCCTACCCTGTCCGTATTGCCCGGCGGCACACTTTGTCCTGGAGAAGCCGCCTCCTTGTCCGTTGATCAGGGCACTAGCTGGAGCTGGAGTACCGGAGACACCACTCAGCAGATTTCCGTAAGCCCCGCCAGCAACACTACCTATACAGTGACAGTGACGGATGACAATGGGTGCAGCACTGTATTGTCAGCCAATGTGGCGGTTGCTTCCGGCAATGGCTTTTTCGTGTTCCAGGACCAGGAACTTTGTGCAGGCGAAAGTGCTATGCTTGGTGCAAGCGGTGGCGAAAGCTTCCTTTGGAGTACCGGCGATACCACCAACAGCATTACCGTGACACCTGATACTACTCAAATCTACACCGTTACCCAAACCGATGCTTTTGGCTGTACCCATACCGATTCCGTAACGGTCACCGTCAATCCCGATCCTCAGCTCACCTACAATCCCGCTGAGGTATTGATTTGCGCGGGCGATGAGGTCCTGCTTGAGCTGTATCGGGCCGACACTTTGCTGTGGGATACCCTCGTCAGCCCACCGGCAGATGCAGCCTATCTGCCACCCTTCGATTTTGGCTGCCAATCGGTTCCTGCCTTTCAGGTTTATGTAAGCCCCTTGCCTGATGTTGCAATAGCCGGCCCGGACACACTTTGTGGGCTGGACAGCGTCTGGCTGACCGGCACAGGAGCAGGGCTGCTCCAATGGGAAGATGGCACCTTTGGAGACAGCCTTCTTGCGGTTCCTGACGGCACCACTACTTACTACCTCACCGCTACCGACACTATTACCGGATGTAGTGGCACAGACAGCCTTACCATCACGCCTGTTTCTGAGCCGGTTGCCCCAGTCATCAGTTGCGAATCCCGCCTGGGCGCGGTGCGTTTTTCCTGGGTGCTGGACACTAGTTATGCTTACGCAGTTACTGTGGTGGACGGGCCTGAAGGGTTTTTCCAAAGCAGCAATCAATACGCGATTACCGGGCTTGACCCCGGGCAAACGGTCAGTATTGAACTTGAAGTAAGCCAAAACAGCGGCTGCGCCACTACGGTAGCCGCCAGCTGTATTGCTCCGGATTGCAGCATTCTGGATCTCTTTACGCTCGTTCCGGAATCCGTTTGCATTAGTGACGGCACAATTGCTCTGCTGGCAGATGTTGCCGGTGGGACCAATCAGGGCGAAGGTCAATGGTCCGGCCCAGGGCTGGACAGCACCGGTCTGATCTTTGATCCGGAAGCAGCCGGCGCGGGCTTGCATGAGCTGATTTACACCTACACGGACCAGGGCTGTACCGTAAGTGATACCGCCCTCATTGAGGTCGCCGGTCAACTATCCCCGGGACAAATCAGCTGTGCTTCCGTGGCGGACACGCTGGTCTTCTCCTGGCCTGCAATGGTTCAGGATATGGGTTACAGCGTAGTGGTGCTCTCTGGGCAAGATGGCATTTTAGATGGCAACAGCTTTAGTATTCCGGGATTAAGCACCGGGGATACCGTTGAGATGCTCCTTACCGTACAGACGGATGGCCCATGTGGTGAATACGAGGTCGCTGCCGGATGCAGCCTGACTACCCCTGTATGCCCGGAGATCAATGTCCCGGCAGACACTTTCATTTGCAACGGCGCTTCAGTCATCCTGGATTTTGCAGATACCCCCGAATGGAGTACCTATAACTGGTCGCCAGCTACAGGCCTAAGTTGCACCGATTGCCCGGCCCCTACCGCAGCGCCCGGCTCAACGACGACCTATCAGCTGATTGCTTCCGATGCTGGAGGCTGCACTGATACCATTGAATATACCGTTTACGTGCAGCAGCTCCCCGACAGCTATATACCGGACGGGCCAATTATATTCTGCCCAGGTGAGGCTTTCGAGCTGTGCATGCCGGACGGTGATATCCACTACTGGATTGGGCCGAATGCCTTTATCACGACCAATCAGTGTTTGAGCTTTAGCAACATTACAGCGGCTGATGCCGGGAATTACTACGCTTTCATGCGGAGCAACGGCTGCCGGTTCATTAAGGCATTTACGCTTGAAGCGGCACCGGAACTGGAGGTAACAATAACGCCTGACTTCCAGACGGTTTGCCCGACTGACACCTTCAGCCTTACTGCGATTGCACCGGGTACCAACAGCCTGAGCTGGTCGCCAGCGGCTTACCTGGACTGTTCATCCTGCTCGACAGTAACGGGCAGCGTGCCTCAGACCGCAACCTTTGTACTGACGGCTACGGATACCTTTGGCTGTACAGCAACCGAACAGGCAGTAGTCTTTGTTGACGACTGCGCCCCCGCCCCCCGCCCGGGCAATGATGTTTCAAAGCTCAGCATGCTGAAGGCCTTCCCCAACCCAGCTACAAATGAGGTCAATGTGCTCACTCCACTGCAAGGCCTCAAAACGCTGCAACTATGGAATGCTACCGGTCAAATGGTGGCCTCCCTTCAGTTTGAAGGGCAACAGTGGACCCTGCCGGTGGAGCAACTCCCTGCCGGAGCCTATTTCCTGAAGGTGTTCACCCCAACACAGACGGAACAGGTTCGACTGATCATCAGCCGGTAAGGCTATATTGACCTACTGAATGGAAAGGGCAACTGATGTGATTGGTTGCCCTTTTCTCATTTAAGGAACCTTCCTCCCGCTTTTTTCCCGTCATGACTCAGGTCAAACAAGCGCTTCTGGCCAGTTAGGGAGACCGCTTTTTTTCCTGTCTCCCAAAACACTATCAACCAAAGCTTTATCAGCAAAATGAGGCGTTTACAGACCGGCAATTGAGAAAAAACCTCCACACCGGGCAGCAAAAACCCGTCCTTCCGGGTCTTACCTGAAAATGAACACAACCGGACAAACACTAAGGAGTAATTTCAACTAATCTACCCAAACATCCAGGACACAAATGCAGCCCCCCTATTCAAGCCCCCCTTAGCTGGTATTGAGCCCATTGTGGATTTGCCGCAATAGCCCTGTATGGGGCATCAGCCAATACCTTTCCAATTAGCTCACTAATTATTTGTCTGGACAATGAGAAGATTCTTTACGCTTCTTTGCCTTTTCGCTTCGGTCACTACCAACGCTCTTGGACAACCGGAAAACGACTTATGCGCAACCGCCATTCCCATTGATTTGGGACAGGTGATCAACTGCCCTAATGATGCGGCTTTCGAGACCGGGCTTTCCGGCACGACCCTGGCAGCTACGCCTACGGAGCCCGCTCTACGCCTAAGCCAACCTGCACAGGGGCTGACCTTCAACAGCAATAGTGCGGATGTTTGGTACACCTTTACCGCTACAGCCAATCAAACCCTCATTTCCATTGCCGGTGGGCTGGAACAGCCGGTGCTCGTTCTTTTTGAAGGAAATGCATGCAATGCAAAATTCCCCGTCGCGCTGCAAAGCGGAGCGCCCGGCACACTTGGCACGACGCTAAGCGCCCGAACAGAGCCGGGCTCCCAATACTATCTGCTGGTCAGTACCGGAGACTTTGGAGCGGAGGGCAGCTTTAGCCTGAAGATCAAATCTCAAAATGACTGTAGCATATGCGGAGAGCGCCGCGGCCAACTCACGGCATCCCCCGCACCCGTAAACGGCACTTACGAAACCGGGCAGGAAGTCACGTTTTGCTATACCCCTACGCTCTGGGCACCAGGTTTTAGCCTGGAATGGATGCACGGGCTGGACATTGAATTTGGGCCGGGCTGGGACCTGACTACGCTGGAGACCACCGCTCCCACCGCCTGTACAGCACCGGACGGCAACTGGAGCTGGTATGAAAACTGGGAAAGCTGCAATACCAACGATACCTTTGGGCCAGGCTTTGCCTTCGATAGCAAACGCGGGCTACTGTGCCCCGGCGCAACCGCCTACGACGGGCTGCCCGGCAATAACTTCGGCGATGGCCCCTGCGGCAACCTTGAACCCGCAGCCTTAGACCTCGAATTTTGCTGGACGGTCCGCGTCCGGTCGACTTTCAATAGTGCAGAAGAGGCTAATCTCAACCTGGACATCATGATGCTCGGCGATGGCACCTCCGGTTCCTGGATGATGGCAAGTTGTGCTCCAACGAACACAAGTGCTTTTCTGGCCACAGCCGTACCACCAGTCAGTGCTCAGCCTGGCATAACTGTTGTACAACCTGCCTGCCCTGCCCTCTGCAATGGCCGCCTGAGCTTATCAGGAGGCAACAATAGCAACGTTACCCTCCTCGACCCCGATGGTCAGCCCGTATTCAGTGGTGCCGGGCCCATCGTCAACACCCTGATTAGTGACCTTTGCCCAGGCACCTACCAGTTTGTTATTGAAACAGGGGGCAATGAACAAGCGCTTAGCGTGGAAGTACCAGCTACCGATCTACCAGACGTGGCTGCCACTTTCCTGCCTGCCTGCTTTGCCGACGATCCTTATCAACTGCAGGCCAATGTGGGTGGAAGTGCTGCCGGAATGACTTACAACTGGTCGGGTCCAGATAACTTTGCTTCTGATCTGCAAAACCCGACAGTGCTTCAAACGGGCACATACCTTCTGGAATCTTTCTTCAACAATTGCCCTGTCCCGGCGGTGGAGATTGAGGTAGAAAATGCCTTACCCGAAATTAGTTGCAGCACAACCGAAAACAGCATCGCATTCTCCTGGGCGGCTCAAGCCGCTGATACAGCATACTTTCCCACCCTGCTTACCGGGCAGACCGGGCAAATGAACGGAAATTCAACCTTTGTAGTCGAAAACCTCGCTCCCGGTGAAACCGCTACCCTTGAATTGACGGTAGAAGGGCTGGGCGACTGCCCGCTTAAAGTAGTGGAAAAGACATGCATGACTAACATATGCCCTCAACCGGATGCCGGGCCGGATACGCTGCTCTGTAGCACTGCCGGAATAGCATTAGCGATTGAGTCCGAAGCGGACGCAGTTATCAGCTGGGTGCCCGCCGCCGGACTAGACTGTACGGACTGCCCGAACCCGTTAGCCACCCCTTCGCAAACGACTACCTATGAGGTCACGGTAACCAATGCACAGGGCTGCACCGGAATGGATGCCGTAACTATTTATGTTGATGAAGTCCCGGGAGATGTCATCCCGGACGAACCCCTGACTTTCTGTCCGGGTGAAGCTTTCAGTTTTTGCCTGCCTGATGCCAATCAGTACCTCTGGATCAGCCCCATAGGTTTTATACAGACGGGCAACTGCCTGACCTTTCCTTACACTTCTCCAAGTGTGGCGGGCGAGTATGCCCTTAGGGTGAAACTGCCTAATGGGTGCCGGGTTTCGGAAACGATCACCCTGAGCGCAGATCCGGCTTGCCATTCTTTTAGCGCTCCCGGGGCAACGATAGGGCTGCAGGCACCGATGGACAGGCTGCAGGTTTTTCCTAATCCAGCCAGGACAGAAGTCCAGCTGCGCACTACCCTGGAAGGGCATAAGATTTTCCAGCTCTGGTCTGTGGATGGCAGGTCTGTTGCCCGGCAGGAAAATGCTGATATGACTGTGATTTTTGATTTGGAAGGTATGGCCAGCGGCACTTATGTTGTGGAAATAACCGGAGCAAGCGGTACGGAGCGGAAACTGCTGTCTGTTCAATAGATTAGCAAAGGCATAGGGTATTGTGAGTAGGGAGAGCTGCCATGCAATCGCAGGAGACAGTGTAGCTGCGGTCTGCAAACCAGCGGCGGGAACCTGCCGAAGAAAAGCCCTGACTCTGCCTGTAATGAGTCTAAAATCAGGTGTTTAGCCTGAAAACGAACCAAGTGTTTAGCTGTTGTTGTTATATTGTAGTAATTTTAGCGTTTTATTCCCGTAAAGGTCAATATGCAATCTAAACAACAGGGCAGACTGCTCCTACATTACGAAACCCACTTACTGGACCCCAAGGCAGAATGGGTCGTGTTCATACACGGTGCCGGCGGCAGCATTGTAACATGGAAGTACCAGGTTGATGCTTTTAAGCCTTTTTTCAATTTGCTGTTGCTTGACTTGCGCGATCACGGAAAGTCCAAGAACATAGAGCCGGCCTACGAAGCGTACAATTTTGATATTGTAACGGACGATGTTCTCAAAGTCATTGATCATCTTCAAATCAAGCAGGCGCATTTCCTTTCCGTCTCTCTGGGAAGCGTAGTTTTGCAAAAGCTGGATGAACTGCGCCCTGAGTTGGTAAACAAGATGATCATGGCAGGCGGGGTTTTCCGGGCCACGTTCACCATCAAGTTATTCGTACATTCGGCAAAGTTCCTCAACCACTTTCTGCCCTATCGTGCCATCTACAACCTGTTCTCCTGGGTGGTATTGCCCCGGCGCAACCACCGGCGGTCGCGCCGGATGTTCCGCATGCAATCTCAGAAGCTAAGCCCAAAGGAATACCTGAAGTGGGTAGGGCTCTACAAGGATTTCTTCCGCCTCTTGCGGCAGTTTTTCAACCGGGAGCTCCGTAACCTGAGCCTGGTTGTGATGGGCGATCAGGACCACGTTTTCTTTAAAGCCGCCAAGCGATTTGCGCAAACCCATCAGCGCGCCCAGCTGGTTATCGTTGAGAAATGCGGGCATGTTTGCAATATTGAGCAGTACGAAGCTTTTAACCGCACCGCCCTGACCTTTTTGCTGGGCAGCCGGCCGGAAGAACTGCATACTTTACCGGGCCTTAAATCCTGAACTGCTGATCTTTCCACCCCCAAAAACCTAAAACATGAGTGACAAATCTGCATTCCGCAAACTGATTGATGCCATTATTGATTTTTTTAAGTACTTCCTCTCCAGAAAGGAAAAGCCCGAAAAAAAATAACCCCTCCACCCAACCCTTTCTCCTGCCGGCTGCGACTGTACGGTAAATCGCAGTAATGGACTTCGCCTTAGGACCAAAATCGTTGCCCAGCATGTCCACCACAACCGTTTGCAAGCCTGACAGTTCTGATGAGGTGCTCCGGGAGGGGTGCATCAAAGGGGACCGTCTGGCTCAGAAGTACGTGTACGAGCGCTACGGGGGGTACATGATGGGGGTTTGTATGCGCTACGCCAACGGGAAGGAGGAAGCTATGGACATGCTTAATGCCGGATTCTTCAAGGTTTTCCAGAAGGTTGGGCAGTTTGAGGGCCGGGGGTCTTTTAAAGCGTGGATGGCCAAGGTGATGATGTACACCTGCATTGACTGGGTAAGGCGGCAGGCCAACTACCGCAAGCGCATGGATTTTGAAACCTCAGGTGATACACCGGTCGACAACGAGGCCATGCAAAACCTGGCGCTGGAAGAATTACTGGAGCTGGTGCAGCAACTGCCCACCGCCACCCGGGCGGTTTTTTCCCTCTACACCCTGGACGGGTACAATCACCGGGAAATTGCCGACATGCTGGGCATCAGCGAAGGCACCTCAAAATGGCACTTGTCCGATGGAAAGAAAAAACTTCGTGAAATGATTAAATTGAGCGAGCATGAAGGAGCGTAAAGACGGATTGCAGCACTTACGGGAACAGTTGGAGGACTTTGAGTACGAAGTGCCCTTCACCGGCTGGAAGGAAATGTCTGCCATTCTTGATGGTGAGCGCCCTGTCCCTCAGCCCGCTGTGCCCGAAAAGCCACGACGCAGATTTGCGGGATGGATATGGTTTGTCGGCGCTTTACTGCTTGTGGGCAGCGGAGTCTGGCTTAGCGCTCAACAGGAGCAGCGGCTGGCGTTCCGTACCAATAGTCAGGTGCTTTTGTCTGCATTGCCGGTTCCACTACCAAGTCTACCCCGTGCTTCCAAAACGAAGACTACAGCTACAGCCGTAGCATCAGTTCAGGTACCAGCGCCAAATGGCCTGGCACCGGTATCAGCACCTCCTATGCCCCCTGCACGTTCTGCGCAAGCCGAAAGCAGAACTGCCCCGGCCCCCGTGCGCCGTATGCCAGTACCTCTTGCGGACCTTTCAAAAAATCAGTTAGATACAATCACCCACACCCCCGACAACGACAACATTCCTAACCCAGAAGCCCCCGACACCATTGCTACGCGCGATGAGGAACGGGTTTTTGCAGCAACAGCACCTATCCCTGCATTGCCTCCGAAGGCACTAACGGAACCGTCTGAAGCAGCAGATATGCCGGAAATCAATCCAGCCGCGCTGCACAGATGGAGTTTTGGGCTCAAAGCCGGCGCCGATTATCAGTCCCTGCAAACCAATGCGCTGCTTGGCGGATTTGCCCAAGTCAGGCTGCACCGGAAATGGGTACTGGAAGCCGGCCTGCAGTACAAGCGGCGTTCGGAAAACAACGGCAGCGGCCTGGGCATTTCACCGCCCCTTGGAGACACCATCTACCTGCCGGCATTTGCCAGCATTTCCCCTTACCACCGGTCGATTACCCGGGTGCATTTCCTGGAAGCACCGGTAACGTTGCAGTATCAAATCGGGAAACGGCTAAGGGTGATGGGAGGAATGCAAGTCGCCTACCTGCGCAGTACAGACCAACCGGTAGGGATCTGGAATAATGAAAGCAGTAGAAATGACATGGAACAAGCCTCTGGAGATTTCTTGTTAGCTGGATCAGCAAATACACCTCCTGGAGCTACAGCCCGCTTTGAACAGTGGGACCTTGGTCTAATTGCCGGGCTTGATTACCGCATTGCCAGTCACTGGTCAGTAGATCTTAGATGGCAGCAGGGGCTGCGCGACCTAACCCCGGAATCCTACTATCAGAACAATGAAGTTTACAATAATACCAGTTTACAATTTGCACTCAAATGGCATTGGTAAGTGATCTAAAATATTGGTTGTGGAGCGGTTTGTGCTTCCTTTTTGCCTGTAGCAGTGACGATACAGCGGTACAGGACTTCGCGCCCGGTGAGCCCGGCTTTGCGACCTCAGCTTACTTTATTGACGCCACACTTACTCTTTCGGGCAACACAGCCACCACTGAACAGATCAAGCTATATGCCGACCTCGACCCGGACACGCCTGAGGGCCGCAATGAATTCCGGGTGATCGAAAGCGGCGCAACCACTGAAGTCTATTCTGTTTTCTTCAACGACACTACCCTCATCGACACCAACTTTCAGGACGAGGCGGTATTCAACAACGCCGACCTGCTCTACGGTTCGGCCAGCTACCGGGGCGTGGGGTTTTGTTTCTACCTGCCTGCCCCAGATGCATCCTCTTCTGTCATCCTTGAGCTGGAAGATCTGTTGCAGCCCGGGCAAACGCTGTCTCTTGGGCAGGCGCCCGGCATGGTGGAGATTGGCTATTTTAAAAATCACCCCACTGCTGCTGACCGGGCAGACCGGGGGCTGGTGACGACTGCGGCGGAGAGTGCGAGTGGGTATTTAAAAATCCTCCAGGTTGTTTCCGATATACAGTCTGGTTTTGGAGATACCGGCTATCAGGTAACGGTTGAGTTTAGCGCTCCTTTAGAGCACCAGCTGTATCAGGGGCAGGGCGGCCTCCTTTCCGGGCAGGCAAGGATTTTTTTACCTGAGCCCTAAACGGCATTCACCCGATAAACTTCATTTCTAACAAGACAAACCCTTAAAAGCTGTTACGGAGTTAATTCGTAACGGCTTTCGTGTTTTAAGAGCGCAAATATCCCCCAAATACAACGTATGTATACAAGATTGCAACGTGAGTGAACACGCCGAGGCGCTCTATTTCCACACATTTGTGGGTATCAATCCCCCCTTACTCGATAAATCTGTTTGACTCCCTCTTTGGGCATCAAAGCTTGCGCATTTTCTAAAGTGCTCTTTGAAGCCTGCTTAATCCTATTATCAGATTTAAACTTGTTTTTGAAATGAAGTATGTACAATTGATTTTACTTTTCATGCTGATCAGCTTCGGCTTGGCAGCAACTACCATCAACGTCACCACTACAACAGATGAGGATAACGGCTTTCTAGGTGGAGGCAATGGTATTTCTTTGCGAGAGGCCATAATCTATTCCTCATCAGGCGATGAAATTGTTTTATCTGGCTCTACTTATGTGCTCACCCTCACCTCTACAGAAGAAGGCTTTAACTTAACTCCTGGCACCGGAGATTTGGATATTCAGCACGACCTCACTATCACTGGTAATGGAGCTACCATAGATGCTAATGGTATTGACCGGGTAATTCAGATAGCCAGTGGAGTGGAGGTGGTCATAGACCATGTAACCATTACCGGAGGGCGCTCCACATTTACCCCTGGAGTAAACCTCTTAACCCACGGCGGTGGCATTTATACAGAGGGAGACCTTACACTCAACAACTGTAGTCTTGATGATAATATTAGCATCACTCACGGAGGCAACCAGAGCAGCCAGGGCGGAGGGATATATAATTTATCCGGGGTGCTTACTTTAAACGATTGCACGATTTCAAATAATCAGGCCGGTACTGCTAACCAAGGGCAGCATGGAGGTGGCATTTATAACAGTACTACAGGCACACTCAACATGACTGGCTGTACCGCCCTCAACAATAAGGCTAATGACCAACCTCTGGGAGCAGGTGATGGAGGAGCCGTTTATAGCTTAGGAGCAATCACGCTGACAAACTGTACGTTTTCTGGCAATACCGCCTCTCGATTTGGCGGAGGAGTAACCTTTCATGGTGATAACCCTTCATTGATAAATTTCTGTACCATCACGAATAATACAGCCTTTAAAGGTGGGGGAATTTTTTCAGGTTTGGATGGATCCGGTGACATTGCAAATACGATTATCGCAGGGAATACGTCAACTGACAATCTGGAAGACGCTGATGTCCTCAACGATTATAATAGCTTAGGATACAACCTTATAGGCATTTTTCCAAATGCGAACAATGACCTCCCTCTATCTTCTGATCATTTCGGCACCTCAGGTTCTCCATTATCTGCTAATTTAAGCCCCCTCGCCAGCAACGGAGGCCCCACCCAAACCCATGCCTTACTTTCCAATAGCCCGGCACTAAATGGTGCCAACCCGAATGCTACAGTTACGGAAGACCAGCGGGGCACCCAACGTCCACAAGACTGCCCTTCGGATATTGGTGCTTATGAATCTTCACTGAGTACGCTCTCCCCGTCCACCTATTATGCAGATACAGATATGGATGGCTTCGGTGACCCCAACAATTCGACACAGGCTTGTATACAGCCAGATGGGTTCGTTACTAACAGTTCAGATTGCAACGACAATGACTCCGCTATCAACCCCGATGCGACTGAAGCCTGCGACGGTGTCGACAACAACTGCGACACACAAATTGACGAGGGCACGCTGGCCACCTACTACGCCGACAGCGACAGCGATGGATT
>NZ_JALEGS010000082.1 GCF_022763345.1 Phaeodactylibacter sp. | reverse complement strand
CGATTAAGTGGTTTGCCACAGCAAACCTACTCAATGTCAGCATTTACGCTGGGAAGTGGCTTGCTCCGATGTCGCAAACCACTTCGTATTGCGTATAATCCGGCTTTACCGGATCACCTGGAATTTCTTGTTGACCACGCCACGCTCGGTGTAGGCTGACAAAACGTAGATGCCATTGGCAAAGTCCCCTACAGATATCTGCATGCGGTTCGTCAGCACATTATCGGAGTCGAACATTGGGCGACCGGTCAGGTCATGCACCACGATGCGTTCGAAATCTTGCTGCCCGTTCAGGTGGACATTGATGAAGTCCCGGTTGGTCGGGTTTGGATAAAGTTTCAGCTGATTGGCATCAAGCGGCTCATCTTTCGCTTCCTCATCCAAACGGATGTGGATCGTTGCCCCACCTATATTAATGCCGTAAGAACTGCCACTACCATTCATCACGGTAGAAGAACCGCCGCCAACCTGCAGGGCTAGTGCGCCGTCGTCGTCACGGAAACCGTCTATATCATCAATCACAATAAACTTAACACTGCCGATTGTACCATATCCATTCGCAGCGATTGCATTTGTACGGGTAAAGCCAGCATTAAGCGTCCCCTCCTGATCATCCCGCTGCATATACAAAATGGGTGAATTGTAGGTCAACCAGCTGTTGGATTCAAAATCAACGAATACAGAACCCGGCACCACCAGGTCTGAATTATAAGAGAATGGGAAAGTGAAACCATATACATTCTCTGCCGGATTACCGGGCGTTCCCATTTTCATTTTCAGCTCTACCAAATCGCCCGGACTGACATAAAGGTCACCCTCCAGCACAATCTCGTCTTCATAAAACGGGATAACGGAAGCCGTCATAGAGTGGGCATTACCATAAAAGTTGCTAATGGCCGTCGTATCCGCAGCGGTAATCAGGCTATCCCCATCTGTATCGAGGTGCTTCAGGTCGATAGGCAGGTTTTGGAATGGGTCATTCCAGTCATCACCATACTTGCCGTACCAAAGGTCAGGGTTAGCATCGGCACGTGGGACACCTACTTCACCAATAGCCCAACCGATTGTCAGCAGGTCCTCCATATCCACAATGCCGTCAAAGTTGGCATCGCCGGACCAGATACAATCATCAAAGCACATGGGTTCGGAGCCGTCTCCTACATCCAGGATATCGATATCAATTTTCACCGTCTTCAGATAAGCGCAGCTGCCATTGATCTTAACGCAGTATTCCAGTTCAATTTCATCCAGTCCGCTGTCTACACCATCATTAGGGGTGTAGATTATGAGGTTATGACCGGTGATTGACTGACCCAATATGGTTGTATCCACCTCACCCTCCAGGAAAATGGTAGATCCCAGGTTACCGCTCTCGATAATATCAAAGGAATAGGACTGAATAGGCACGCTGTAGCCCACCACAAGTGGGGTCAGCTTGGGCGTACTCATCCGGAAGTTGGTAGCAGAAGGCTCGTATTTGCTTACAAAGACGTAAACTGTTGCTGTTTCGGACTGACTGCCCGTACCGCCCGGAGGACAGGAAGTGTAAGTAAACCAATCTACGCCGGTAAAGCCTGTCGGCGGTGTGTAGCGGAATACGCCCCGCCCGTCAGCCTGAGGATTGTAGGAGGCGGTCCCATACTCTGGCTGAGCCTGCAACTGCACGCAGCTGGCATCTGAACCAAAGAAGTCATTCTCCAATGCATCAATTTCCACCTGCCCTTCAAAAGGCGTCATATGGAACTCGTCATCAACCGCGAAGGAATTGTCCTCCAGGTCCATCACGTCAATTTCAATAACTTTATCGGCGCCCTGATAATCAAAGGCGAGGTAATCAGTACCGACAAAGTCGGTATTCGGCTCGTAGTATGGGATAAAACCATCATTCGTATAGGTACCTTCAGCAGGTGACTGAGTCAGTGTATACTCCTGAGGGATAAAAACCGGGAGCGTTGTATTCTTTTTCGTAAAAAGTTTTGTTGTGTCTGATTGCCCTGCATTCTGCCCCAATACGCTGATGCTTACCGTGCCATTATCGCAGGTGCCTGTACTGTCGCAGGCGACATAGTTAAGGTAGGCCGTGCCTTCAAAATCTGTACTCGGGGTGAAGGTAATTGCACCGTCCGTTGCCGAATAAGTGGCGAAGCCATTGTTGGCCAGCGGAATATTCTTAAGGTAAATAATCCCGGTGGTTGTCAGGTCATTCTGCAGCACATCGATACTAACCGGTGTATTGACGTTGGTGGTCGCGTGATCGTGAAGGCACTCCACCGCTGAAGCCTTAACGACAATGTGAAAATTAACTTGCTCGTAGGAAAAGACATTGGTCCAGACCAGCATCGTGAAATCATCTGCCCCCATCTGCCCATCCGTACGCGTGTAGGTCAATTCGTAGTTGAAGGGAGACACTTCCGTCCAGCTTACGGAGCCATATTCCGGTGCAGAAACCAGCGCCGGGTCGTTTGGCTCAGAGGTAAAAGAAAGCGTGGTGCTGATTTGATTGTAGCCCTGGGACTCGTAAATCGTGTCCCTCACCGTAGTCTGACTAAGCCCCAACGCAGGGAGCCCCAGCAGAACGAGGAGCAGGATTAGATTTTGCTTTTGTAAAATTACATTCATGGATTGTGAATTTGTTCCCTTTGCCGTGGACTCAAAGGGAAATACATTGCTATTGTGTGCCTAAAATACAATAATTCTTACAATTCTACGCCGTTTAGGTTGCTCTGTTTCAGTATAAGGCCTGATTTTTTTCTCCCATGGCCTTGAAACCAAACCTCCTAAGTAGAATTCGATCCTTAAAAAGGTATCAGTTGTGAAAAAAATATCGTTACTTTTGTAGGGCTCAGACCTCGAGGGTAGACCTGAGTAGATTTGATGTAGTTTCCTATTCGTTGCTACCGACAAATATATACAATCTGATGGACATGTACAATAGTAAACTATTTGCAATTTTACAGCACTTCGATAAGTACGAACAGAACCGGTGCCGGAAGTACATTCAGTCGCCCTATTTCAACCGAAGTGAGGAACTACTGACACTGTACGAGGCCTTTCTCAAGGCCATTAACCGCAGCAAAAAGAACGGCGGGCTGGATAAAACCTATTTGTGGTCAATTCTCCAGCCAGATAAGCCCTACGATGATGTGCGGTTTCGGAAATACTGCTCGGACTTGCTAAAATTGGTGGAAGGATACCTTGGTCAAGAGGTATATGAAGCCAGTCCTGTAAACAAATCCATAAATCTCATTCAATCAGTAGGACAAAGAAGGATAGAAAAACTATATAATAGTGCTGTTCGCTCAGCCAACAAGACCTTAGAAAAATCTCCCTTAAAATCTTCTTCTTTTTACCTCAAAAGATTCGAAGTTGAAAACCGAAGTTACGAACTTGATGAAAACAAGCATACCCGAACATTAAGGAGCAATCTCGATGCATTAAACCATAACCTTGATATCTTCTATTTTGCAGAAAAACTGAGGTATTATTGCGCTGCTTTGAGCAATAGGTTTGTCACGGAAAAAGATTACAATGTCAGATTTATCAAAGAAATCATTGAACATATCAAGCAAAAGGATATTGGCAAAATCTTACCAATATCAATTTATTACCGAGTATTACTGACGCAGGAAAATGAAGGGGAAACACAAAATTATTATGTTCTCAAAGAATTACTGGAAAGACATGCATTATCTTTCCCTCAGCTTGAGGCCATGAATATTTATATTTCTACGATAAACTACTGTGTCAGGCAAATCAACCGGGGCAATCAGGAATTCTTAAAGGAAATCTTTGAACTCTACGAAGATCTGATAAAAAAGGAGATCATTTTCCTTAACAACGAGCTATCTCCATGGCACTTCAAAAACTTAGTGGTCGTAGCACTAAGGTTGGGGAAATATGAGTGGACGGAAAATTTCATAAACACCTACTCAGAAAAACTACCCCTTGCCTTCCGCCAAAACGCCATCTCTTACAACCTGGCTCAGGTCTATTTCTATCAAAAAAAGCACGAGAAGGTGATCGAGCTCCTGAGGGAAGTAGAATACGAAGACGTTGCCTACAACCTAGGCTCCAAAGCCATGCTCCTGGCCACCTACTACGAAACAGATGAAATGGAACCGCTATACAGCCTTATCGAAAGTTTCCGAGCGTACCTCAACCGGCATAAAGACATACCTGTTAACCGCCGAAAAAACTATGGCAACCTTATCCGCTTCACCCGGAAACTAACCCGGATTATGCCTGGCGATCAGTCTGCTGTCGACAAATTTAAGAAGGAACTCAAAGAGACGAAAAACGTCGCCAGCCTCAACTGGCTCAAAGAAAAACTAGCCGAGCTGGAAGGCTAGCCCCTTCAGCCAAACAGGCTGAAGGGGCTAGCCTTCATTGCCTGTTTCTAAAAACCATCGATATCGTCATTGATAACGAAGGCTTCCGCCTCAGAACCTGCCCCGCCTTTGACTTTCTTCGTTTCTGACGTGGAAAGGACGACCGTTGTGGGCTGCTTGGAAATGTCTTCAAGCTTCAGTTTTTGCTTCTTCAT
>NZ_JALEGS010000081.1 GCF_022763345.1 Phaeodactylibacter sp. | reverse complement strand
ATCGCTGATTTGCGGTGCTATCGTAAAAGTGGAGCGTGGAGTACGATCCAGCAACTTGTCGCAGCGGCATAGCTGTGCAATTTGTTATACACACTATCGAGAGTTGGATTAAAAAAATCCCATGTTTTTTGACTACCTTACGTTATGCCTCCAGGGAATGCGGGTTAAGGAGCACAACCCAATCACTGAACTGGCTGCAAATGCCTGTTTTAACCAGAGATCAGAATCAGTTTCCGGTGGAACGAAGAGGGCTGCCGAATGTTCGAACCTGAAAGCACTCAATTGATTAAAGTCCATTAGACGCACTATGCCAAAGACAAAACCCAGAACTGCACTGGAAACGGAAATCATTGATTTGCTTTCCAAAAAACAACAGAGGGGGATTACACTATTGTACGAACATTACTCGCCTGCACTGTATAATATCATCCTTCGCATTGTACAGTCAGAGGAAATCGCTGAAGAAACGCTACAGGACAGCTACCTAAAAATTTGGGATAACTTTTCGAAGTACGATTCCAGCAAAGGTCGGCTTTTCACCTGGATGGTGCGTATTTGCCGCAATTTGGCGATTGACAAGGTCCGTTCCAGCCAATTTAAGAAAGGAAATCGAACTGAATCCATCCCTGACTCCGTATATAATAGTGATTCACTCAGCGAAGAGCTGAACACCTCCGACCCGGGCTTACGAAAAGTCGTTAGCAAAATGGATGACAAGACCCGGATTCTTATCGAACTCCTATATTTTAAGGACTATACCCAACGGGAAGTGAGCGATGCGCTCGACATTCCCCTTGGCACGGTCAAGTCACGGTCGAGAAAAGCGATTCAGGTCCTACGGCAAGTCCTGGGCAATGAGGGCTTTTTGTCGGCTATTTTCATCACCATGTTCGAAACGATAAAGCGATATTTTGGATCCTAAAGCATACATAGCGTCTGGTATTCTTGAGCAATATGTGCTCGGAAAGCTCACTCCGGAAGAAATGGCGGAGGTGGAGCAAAATGCGGCGCAATACCCGGAAATCAAGGAAGAAATTGAAGCCATTGAGCTGGCATTGGAGGAGTATGCCCTGCTGCACGGGCAAACGCCACCGCCCGGTGTGCTGTCCACTATTCTCCAAACCCTCGATGAGCGGGGCACACAGGCTCAGTTAAAAGGCCCCCGAAGCAGCCGTACCCTTTTGGCGATAGCCTGGGTATTGTTTTTTGCAGCGGCCCTGGGCTGGCTTTACGCCTATCAGCAAAACCAGGAAAGTACAGCAACTATTGCTGCGCTATCGGAAGAAATCAACACGATTGAAAGCAGCTGCGACAGCGTGCAGGCTACCAACGACCGCCTGCAGGCAGAACTGGAGTTTCTGCGCAACCCCGATACCCGCAATACCCGTATGAATGGCACTGACCTTTCACCGGAAGCCATTGCCTCCGTCTTTTACAATCCGGCATCCGAGGCTACCCTCATTGATGTGGGCAGCCTGCCCGTGCCGCCTTCCGACCAGCAGTACCAGCTTTGGGCTATTGTGGACGGGGCGCCGGTCAGTATGGGCGTCTTTGAAGTCAATACTGATACTTCAGGGCTTCAGCCGGTAGCCTACGTAGAAAATGCCCAGGCTTATGCGGTCACCCTTGAGCCCCGCGGAGGTAGCGAAACCCCTACCCTGGAACAAATGTATGTGATCGGAGAGATATAAAAGGTTGCCCACTTAAACAAAGAAGGGGAATAAATCCAATGCTGGACTTATTCCCCTTCCCTTTTATGGCAAACATGGTATCAGCTCAGAGGGCTAATACAATAGTCAATCTTTTAACGTGCCTTAGCTTAGTCCGGTGACAAGCAAAGACACCTCATTATTCAGTACTTCCACGAAGCCGCCTTTAATCGCATACCTGATCTTACGCCCGGCTTCGCTTGCCGTTTCCAGTGCGCCGGTCTCTTCATTGAAGAAACGGTATTCCCCTCTTTCTGTAGTGATGGTAATGTAGCCCGCATCCAAAGAAGATACAATTGGCGCGTGGTTTTTCAATACCTGAAATTCACCATCCGTGCCAGGCACTTTAACTGAAGAGATCGCACCTGAAAAAATCTTCCGGTCCGGAGTCAGCACCGTAATATTCATAATGACTTAGTTTATAAGGCGGTACCGGAAGTCAGGCTTCCGGCACCTAATACAATCGTTTCAGGATGTGGGAGGAAAAGCTTAAGCCTCAACCTCAGCCAGCATCTTCTTACCTGCTTCAATCACCTCGTCGATGTTGCCCTTCAGGTTGAAGGCCGCTTCCGGATATTCGTCCACTTCACCGTCGATGATCATGTTAAAGCCACGGATGGTTTCCTCAATAGGCACCAGTACACCTGGCAGGCCGGTAAACTGCTCTGCTACGTGGAATGGCTGAGAAAGGAAACGCTGTACGCGGCGGGCGCGGTGTACCACCTGCTTGTCCTCGTCAGACAATTCCTCCATACCGAGGATAGCGATGATGTCCTGAAGCTCATTGTAGCGCTGCAGGATGTTCTTCACACGCTGAGCGGTATCGTAGTGCTCATCACCGATAATAGCCGGGTCGAGGATACGAGAAGTAGAATCGAGCGGATCCACCGCAGGGTAAATACCTAGGGAGGCAATCTTACGGCTCAGTACCGTTGTCGCGTCAAGGTGAGCGAAAGTTGTAGCCGGTGCTGGGTCTGTCAAGTCATCCGCAGGTACATATACCGCTTGTACAGAAGTGATAGAACCGCGCTTGGTGGAAGTAATCCGCTCCTGCATCAGGCCCATCTCTGTAGCCAGGGTCGGCTGATAGCCCACCGCTGAAGGCATACGGCCAAGCAGTGCCGACACCTCAGAGCCAGCCTGCGTAAAGCGGAAGATATTATCGATAAAGAAGAGGATATCACGACCGCCCATGGGGTCTTTCATATCACCATCGCGGAAGTACTCTGCAATCGTCAAACCGGAGAGTGCCACACGGGCACGTGCGCCGGGAGGCTCATTCATCTGACCGAATACGAAGGTTGCTTTGGAATCCTCCAGCTCTTTCATATCGACGCCGCTGAGGTCCCAGCCACCTTTTTCCATAGACTCCATGAAGTGCTCGCCGTACTTGATAATGCCCGCTTCGAGCATTTCCCGCATCAGGTCATTACCCTCACGGGTACGCTCACCTACACCTGCGAATACAGAAATACCATCGTATCCCTTCGCGATGTTGTTGATCAGCTCCTGAATGAGTACGGTTTTACCTACACCTGCACCGCCGAAGAGGCCAATTTTTCCACCCTTCAGGTAAGGCTCGATCAGGTCGATCACCTTGATACCGGTGTAGAGTACTTCTTTCTCCACGGAGAGGTCTTCGTAGATAGGTGGCTTACGGTGGATAGAAGCCGAACCCGTTTGGTTGGCCACTGCACCGATACCATCGATTGGCGTGCCTACCACGTTGAAGAGACGGCCTTTGATGCCAGGGCCTACAGGCATCGCAATTGCTTCGCCGGTATCCTGAACTTCCATTCCGCGAACCAGACCATCCGTTGCATCCATAGCAATGGCACGAACGCTGTCTTCACCGAGGTGTTGCTGAACTTCCATCACCAAAATTTCGCCGTTGGGACGGTCGATTTTCAGTGCGTTGTTAATTTCGGGGAGTTTCGAACCCTCAGCAGAAAAACTTACGTCCACTACCGGGCCGATAACTTGCTTCACATGACCGATGTTTGCCATATCAGTGCGTGTATTTAGTTGAAACTAGAATATCTTTTAAAAATCGGCACAAATTTAGGCTTTTGGGTTGATAATCAAAAGCGAAACCTTTTTATCGTAAGCTTGTCATCTCTTTTTTTATGGCTGACTTACTAATGCACAACCGGTATTTGCTCCCGGTCACGCCTCTCTTGCCACACTTCTCGGCACCAAACCCCCTCTGCCCCTTATTTTATTCGGAGCTCTGTTTCTGCTACAGTATTTTCACGATGGCGGATTTTTCATAACAGGACAAGGAAGAATTTTACGAAAGCGCGCCAAAGTGAGCGCCCATGCGATACCAACCGATACAGAAAAAGCCAGCCACGCCTTAATTTGGGGTTTCGAAACGGGACCAGAATGCGTTTTGCTTCAGGTCAGGCAAGCCCTCTCCTCTTCGACACTCCCGCTAGAACTTTACTGAACGATAGCAAGGAAATATCTTTTTTTCGATTCGCAACCTGATAAGTGATTAGTGCCCCAAACTTCAGGAAGCACAGCAATTCTTTAGGGCAGCCCGCAGCTAGGCCAAGCCTGCCCCAAAGAACGCTTTCTAAAAGCGGTAGCCTACCTGAAATGCAAGCTGTAAAACTTGATAATCCAAAGTCACACTGCCAGGCAATCCTACCGTAGTTGTGCCGTCAGAAATATTGACGAAGATTTCGCCATCGTGCATGGCTTCAATGTAATTTAAAAAAACGCTTAGCTCTATCTGTTCATTTATCTGCGTGCCGATGAGCAACCCCAGCCCTCTTGACAGGCTAATGTCATGATCTTGGTCAATTAGAATATCTACATCCATGCCATCGATGACCGTTTGATAACTCGCATCCAGGTCTCCCATCGTTTGAATACCAACATGGGGCACCAAAGCAATATTGAACGAACCGCCAAAGTAGCCCAGTTGAGGTGCCAGCATAAAGTGAAAAGCGTTGTAACCGCCCCCATCCACAGATCTGACGGACTGTCCAGTCCCGGCAATAAGCCCGTTGCGTATGGCATCAGCATTAAACGAGTTAGAGGTCATACCCATACGCATCCCCAAAGCAAAAACCTTTCCGATACGGTAAGTTGCTCCTGCCTGAAGTGCGAAGCCAACTTCGGCTTCTTCCACATCCTCAAAGGACCTAACAGGCAAAGCCATGCCGGCGGTTAAATCAACAACCCAGCCTTTTTGAGCGGAAAGCAGTACAGGTATACAGAAAAACGCAAGCGCGCATAACAAGGATTTCATAGTACTTTTTTTAGTGATAAAATAAGGCTTCTAAAATACACCACGATCCGGAAAAAAGCTACTTTTTAACAATGTTAAATGGGTTCCTTTTCGCTCTATATCAAATTCCGGTTTTTTCTTTTTTATGGCCATACATTTTCCCCTTTGCTTCCTATCTTCCGCAAATGATATGGGAAGCCCTTTCAAAACTAGCCCTTTTGGGCACAGAACGCGGACAGTTGCCACCGGAAGTGCTAAAAGCATTGGAGCAGGTCGGGATACAGGCCACGCAGGCACCGGAAGAGGTATTGCTTGAAGGTGCTGCCCTGTACCATCAACTCCGCCGTGCAGGTTATCCGCTGCAGCAACCGGAAGCACCTCCTGATCCTATACTACAAAGCAAACAGGCGGCCGCACCACCGCAGGTAGCACGACAGATGGAACACATCGTTCGCGGCAACTTCCGGGAAGCCCTGCCGGAAGCGTTGCAGCTCTTACAGCAGGCCAATTTGCCCCTGCCCCCTGAGCACCTGCCGGCTCTGCTTTACAAGGCCGCTAAAAAACCAGAGTTCTGGCTTATCCTCCGGCCAATCCTCGAACCGGCAAATTTTGAACTCCTGCGCTTAAACCCGGACTGGGCAGCAATCGCGGAGCGCCCACCGGCAGCAAACTGGCAAAACGAAACGCAAGCCGGTCGGGTGCAGATGCTACGGCACCTTCGCTATGAACAACCGGAGCAGGCAACATCCTGGTTAACCCCTTGCTGGGGAGAGTTGACTCCGACTGAAAAAAAGGAACTGATCAATACACTTGACACCGGGTTAAACGCATCAGACCAGCCATTCCTGGAAGCCCAATTGTCCGATAGCCGAAAGGAAGTGCGGCAATCAGCAGCACAGTTGCTGCTCAAGATCCCGGATGCCCCTTTGCAAGACACCTTATATAAAGAAGCTGCAACCTGGCTTACCCTACAGAAAGATGGCCGCCTGGATTTGCATGCGCCCCAGAAGCCCATAGCCGCTTTCAAAAAGCTGGGGCTGTACAGCAACAAAAAGCATAAGTACACCGGCGGTGCACGGGCCGGACAAGCCTATGATATCCTCTCCAAGGTACCCCCCAAGCGCTGGGAAGCCCATTTTGGAAAGCCCACCCTGGACACCCTACGCCTTTTTGCCCGTGGCAATCAGCAACAACTTCTTACCGACGCTGTTGCGAATGCAGCCCTCCTGCATCAGGACCATCGCTGGATAGAAGCGCTGCTCCGGCATTGGTGGCGTACGGATAACGAAGTGCGGTGGAACAGCGCCCTGGGCAAGCAACTTATGGCTGCTTTACCGGACCCTCTTTTCAACGAAATCATGAGCCAATATCTAAAGCAGCATCAGGGCTATATTGATGAGCGCAGTTTTGCCGGACAATTGTTATGTTTGGGCGCACATCAGTGGGAAAGTCGTGTGGCCCGGCAGGTGCTCCAAAACTTCAGGGACTGGCTCAACGCTGCGCAGTCGGTCTACTGGAACATGTGGCACTACAAACGCATCCTCAGGGTGGCGGCCTATCAGGCACCGGTGGACATCCTGCCTGGTTTTAGGACCGGCTGGAACCAACGAACGCCCATTTGGGGCAACTGGGAAGGCGATATTGAGCGCCTGCTGAAAACACTGGCTTTCCGCAAAGACCTGAACGAGGCGCTAAAACCGCCCGGCAAAAATTAGCATTACACCACAACACCATAATATATGGCTACCAACGCTGCCATCCGATTACAAGCTGAAGACGCCTACGCTGAGGAGCTTAAAGCCCTACAGGCTTCCGACGACCGCCCCCGCCCAACCAACTGGAACCTTTCGCCCTGGGCGGTGATGACTTACCTGATGGGTGGGGAACTGGAGGATGGCACCAACATTTCACCTAAATACTTTGGCAACCGCCGCCTGATCGAAGTCGCGGTCGCCACCCTGGCTACCGACCGGGCGCTGTTGCTCACCGGCATCCCAGGTACTGCTAAAACCTGGGTATCGGAACACCTGGCCGCAGCAATCAGTGGCAACTCCAAACGGCTGGTACAGGGCACCGCCGGCATGGCTGAGGAATCCCTGCGCTATGGCTGGAATTACGCCCGCTTGCTGGCTGAAGGGCCCTCTGAAAAAGCCCTGGTGCCCAGCCCGGTCATGGTGGCCATGCAGGAAGGCCGTATTGCCCGGGTGGAGGAACTAACCCGCATCCCCAGTGATGTGCAGGATGCGCTTATTACCATCTTATCAGAAAAAGCCCTGCCCGTACCGGAGCTCAACTCGGAAGTACGGGCGCAGCGAGGCTTCAACCTCATCGCTACGGCTAACGACCGCGACCGGGGCGTCAATGAACTATCGAGCGCCCTGCGCCGCCGCTTTAACACCGTAAGCATGCCGCTGCCGGCCACCCTGGAAGAAGAAGTGGAAATCGTCCGGCAACGGGTAGCACAAATCGGCAGCACCCTCGAATTGCCGTCACAGGCGGCGCCGGTGGAGGAAATCAAGCGCCTGGTCACTATCTTCCGCGAGCTGCGCAGTGGTAAAACCGAAGACAGCCGGCGCAAGCTCAAAGTACCTTCCAGCACACTAAGTACAGCAGAAGCCATCTCTGTGATCAATAGTGGGCAGGCGCTGGCTGTTCATTTTGGTGAAGGGGAAATCCGGGCGGAAGACATTGCCGGCAGTTTGCTGGGTGCAATTGTTAAAGACCCGGTGCAGGACCGCACGGCATGGGAGGAGTACCTGGAGACGGTAGTGAAAGAGCGCAAAGGCTGGGGGGACTTGTATGAAGCTAGCAAGGGGCTGTTGGGATAATAGGAAACGATGTGCAAAGTGCCAGATTTCCGGATATTTCACAGGTTCTCCCAACGCCCCTTTGAAATTTCTGTGCGATATTTGGACTGTTTTTCAGGCACTTACAAAAGCACCTTTGCGATTTTTTTATCAAAAGCCTTGTTTATTGGATTAAAGAGCGCTACCTTTGCACCTGCCTTTTCAGAGGCAGCCCGATCAAGGCGAAACAATTAAGAAAAACAGGCGCAAAAAGAAGGTGCATAACTTCGCTCGCATCACTCCGTTTCCTCCTGGTTTTCTATTGATCAACAATTAAATTTTTGAATAGTGGATACGCTAAGCTATAAAACGCAATCTGCAAAGAAAGAGGGAGTAGAACGCAAGTGGCACATCATCGACGCTGAAGGCGAGGTGGTTGGCCGTATGTGTACCAAAATTGCTTCTGTACTCCGTGGGAAGCACAAGCCTTCCTACACGCCTCACGTCGATACGGGCGATTATGTCATTGTCATCAACGCAGGCAAAGTCCGGTTCACCGGCAACAAGCTGGACCAAAAGGAATATCAGCGCTACTCCGGCTACCCCGGCGGTCAGAAGTCCCGCACAGCTAAGGAGATGCTGGACAAAAAGCCAATTGGTGTAGTGGAAGCTGCCGTACGTGGTATGCTGCCTAAGAACCGCCTGGGCCGTGCGATGTTCAAGAAGCTTTTCGTTTACGAAGGCGCTGAGCACCCACACGAGGCACAGAAGCCGGAAAAACTGGAACTTTAATTTTAAAAAAGCAGGACAATCTCGATAAATATGGAAATGATCAATGCCATTGGGAGAAGAAAAGCGTCTGTAGCCCGCGTTTACCTCAAGAAAGGTGAAGGCAAAATCGTTATCAACGGTAAGGACTACAAAGAGTACTTCCCTCAACATCACATCCAATATAACCTTACAGATCCTTTTCAGACGGTAGAAGTGGAGAACATCTACGACCTGAAGATCAACGTAAATGGCGGTGGCTACAAGGGCCAGGCCGAAGCGATTCGTATGGGCATTGCCCGTGCGCTCGTCAAACTGAACGAAGACTTCCGCAAGCCGCTGAAGGACAAGAAGTATCTTACCCGTGACTCCCGCGTTGTTGAACGTAAGAAGTACGGTAAGCCTAAGGCACGTAAGAGCTTCCAGTTCAGCAAGCGTTAATTTTCGTTATTCAGTATTCGTGGCGGGCTGTCTGCGTACGGCTCGCTTCCAAATTCAAACTTTAGCAAAAAGAAAATGGAAAAGCCCACCTATAAAGATTTGTTGGATGCAGGTGTGCACTTTGGCCACCTCAAGAGAAAGTGGAACCCCAAGATGGCACCTAATATTTTCATGGAGCGCAAAGGGATTCACATCATTGACCTGAACCGCACCCTGGATAGCCTGGAGCGCGCTGGTAATGCCGCCCGCCAAATGGCAAAGTCTGGTAAGAAGATCATGTTCGTTGCGACGAAGAAGCAAGCCCGCGAAATCGTTGCCAATGCAGCGCGCGAAGTCGGCATGCCTTTCGTAACAGATCGCTGGCTCGGTGGTATGATGACCAACTTCTCCACGATCCGCCGTTCGATCAAGAAGATGAACAACATCGACCGTATGTTCCAGGATGGTACGCTGGATAACGTAACCAAGAAGGAACGCCTTACCCTGACCCGCGAGCGCAACAAGCTGGAGCGCGTACTCGGTGGTATCGCGAACCTGAACCGACTGCCTTCTGCGGTATTCATCGTGGATATCCACCACGAGCATATTGCCGTAGCAGAGTCGCACAAGCTGGGACTGAAAACTTTCGGTATGGTGGACACCAACTCTGATCCTTCTCAGGTTGACTACGCTATCCCTGCTAACGATGATGCATCCAAGTCGATCGCTATCATCACCAACTACATGGCAGAGTGCATCCGTCAGGGCCTCAAGGACCGGGAGTCTGCCAAATCAGAAAAGGAAGCAACTGCGAAGGGCTAAGCTTTCACGGTTCCTGGATTTTATTACCACACCATTACAATATAAGATATAATGAGTGCAAACATTTCTGCTGCCGATGTCAAAAAACTGCGCGAAATGACCGGCGCAGGTATGATGGACTGCAAAAAAGCGCTTAAAGAAGCTGAAGGCGACTTCGAAAAAGCCGTTGAGGTACTTCGTAAGAAAGGCCAAAAGGTCTCTGCCAAGCGTGCAGACCGTGATGCCAACGAAGGCGTTGTTGTTGCCCTGGTTTCTGATGATAAGACCAAAGGTGTTATCGTTAAGCTGAGCTGTGAAACCGACTTCGTAGCTAAAGGCGACGAATTTATCGGCTTCACCAACAAAGCTGCCGAACTGGCACTGCAGCACTTCCCTGATACACTGGAAGACCTGCTCAAAGTTGACATGAACGGCCTTTCTCTGGGCGACCGCGTCACAGAGCTGGTAGGTAAGATCAATGAAAAGATTGAACTGGACACCTACGAAAAGCTGGAAGCAACGATGATCAGCCCGTACATCCACATGGGCAACAAAGCTGCTGTTCTCGTAGGCATGAACAAAGCAAGCGACGACATCTACGAAGGTGGCCGCGACGTAGCTATGCAGGTAGCTGCCATGAAGCCGGTTGCAGTAGATAAGGATGGCGTAGACCAGTCTATCGTCGACAAGGAGATCGAAATTGGTAAAGAGCAGGCGCGCCAGGAAGGCAAGCCCGAGCAAATTATCGAGAAGATCGCTATGGGTAAGCTCAACAAATTCTTCAAGGAAAACACCCTGCTGAATCAGCAGTTTGTTAAGGACAGCAACGAAACTGTGGCTTCCTTCCTGAAGAAGTTTGATAAGGAACTGACGGTTACAGACTTCAAGCATGTAACCCTCGGATAAAATTTTCGAAAGGCGGATTGGTTATCTAATCCGCCTTTTTTTATATCATTGACTTAGATTGGGTCTGCTATGCAACATGCGTAACAGACCTTCGTGGGATTACTGCAACCTACTGCGACTTTAAGCTTCATAAACAACTGGCAATATGGCACAGCTCAAATACAACAGAATCCTGCTCAAACTGAGCGGGGAATCCCTGATGGGCGATCAGGGCTTTGGTATCGATTCCAAGATGCTTTCGCACTACGCAGAGCAGGTGAAGGAACTTCTTGAGCTGGGCGTGCAGGTAGCAATTGTCATCGGTGGTGGCAACATCTACCGCGGGCTGCAAGCCAATGAGTCAGGTATCGAACGGGTACAAGGTGACTACATGGGCATGATGGCTACTGTGATCAATGGCATGGCGCTCCAAAGCGCCCTGGAAAGGGTAGGTGTTTATACCCGGTTGATTTCTGCTATTGAAATGAAGCAGATTGCTGAGCCGTACATCCGTCGCCGGGCTATCCGCCACCTCGAAAAAGGACGGGTCGTTATTTTTTCTGCCGGCACAGGCAGCCCTTACTTTACCACGGATTCTGCAGCCGCACTACGCGCCAATGAAATCAATGCAGACGTCATTCTGAAAGGCACACGTGTGGATGGCATCTACAACGCCGACCCGGAAAAGGACGCCACTGCCACCAAATTTGACAACCTTACTTTCGCCAAAGTAATCAGCATGGGACTGAGTGTGATGGACATGACAGCCTTTACCCTCTGCCGGGAAAATAACCTCCCTATTGTTGTATTCGACATCAACACCAAAAGCAACCTCAAGGATATCGTAGAGGGCAAGCCTATTGGCACCCTTGTCGAAGGGTAAATTGCTAATGCCCGCACCCTATAGGTGAGCCATCCGGCAGTCGGGATGCCTTTGGCAAGTGATACGCTGAAGGTGCTGCCTTAAATTTCTTTATTTCACCCAGCATGTAGCTGAGGTGAGCCCGTTCCTCCCGTTCGGGCCGGTCAGCCAACCGCTTTTCAAAGCCCCGCTCAAAAGCATCGACCTGATAGCGGGCGGCACCTGCCACCTGAGGGGCAACTTGATCGTCTCCTGCCAATCTCAGCAAATGCAGTATGAGCCGCTTCTGCCCTACTCGCGTAATGGCACGCTCTGCCGGGGTATAGGCATCATCCATTGTTTTCCACAAAGCTTCAACAAAACGGTCAAGGTGGATGCTCTGCAAGTCACCCTGTGCTTCCTGATTCACCATACGGGCCAGCCGTTGAGGATGCAGCATCAGGCTAAGCGTATGGTCGATTGCGGATTCTGCGGCTGCCATCGGGTCGAAAACAGTACCGGTATAGGGCTCAAAATATTCCCGTCCCCGGCTATACCCCATAGGCTGAGGAGGAATCAGGTTGAGAATATCAGCCGGGATCACCAGCTCACCCGGCTTAACCGTTCTCAATAACGCAGTCATGGCAGCACTTTGTTCCGGCTCCGGTACAGGGAGGATCACCGGCTGGCCGTCACCCCGCAGTGCATAGGTGTAATAATATCCGCCCAGAAGCTTGCTACAGGCCGCAACCTGATACCGGTGCGACAAATAAAGTGGCGTCAGTACCCGCTCCAGCGTGGACATAGGCTGCCCTTCCGGAATATTGGCTTCCCCAAAGCGGCTCAGGGCTTCTCGCCGCAAATCCATAATGCGGTTAAGCTCCTCTGATGCAGAAGTGCCATTATCCCACAAGTGAGCCAGTGGATGGGCCGTACCGTCCGACCGCGCCCCATCGTCTGAAATGTAGTGCAGCCCCGCTTCCACCCCTTCCATTAATATGGCATTGAGCGCCTTCTTTACGTCTGTACCCTTTGAGAACTCCGTATACCCATACCGGATCGCCAGTTTGTCCCAGGCACCTATGCCTGTATCGTAGGCTTTGGAGAAATCAACGGCCCCGTCCTGTCCCAATTGTAAAAGCGGGTGTGGATAGTCCATCACAGAGGCACGGTTGTTTATACTCGCAGCAAAATTATGTGCCAGCCCTAAAGTATGCCCTACTTCATGGGCAGAAAGCTGCCTGAGCCGCGCCAGGGCCATTTCCTTTAGCCTGGGGTCCGCTACCTCTCCGGACTCGTAGGCTTCTATAAGCCCCTGTGCGATCAGGAAATCCTGCCGTACCCGGAGGGAGCCCAAAAGCACATGCCCTTTGAGGATTTCTCCGGTACGTGGGTCGGCTACAGTGGTCCCATAAGACCAGCCGCGAGTGCTGCGGTGTACCCAGTTGATGATATTGTAGCGTACATCCATGGGGTCGGCGCCTTCCGGCAAAACTTTAACCAGGAAAGCATCGATGAAGCCTGCTGCTTCAAAGGCTTCATTCCACCAGCGGGCCCCTTCCAGCAATGCAGACCGGATGGGCTCCGGTACGCCGGGATCCAAATAGTAAACGATGGGCTCAACCGGCCGGCTGCGTTTGGCTTTCGGGTTGGCTTTCTCTAAGCGGTGACGGTAAATTAGACGCTGCGTCAAAGGCGCATCAATAGGAGCAGCGTAGTCCTGAAAAGTCAGTGGGAAATAGCCTGAGCGTGGATCATAAACCCGGGGCTCAAATCCATCATCCGGCAATTGCACAAGAGAATGGTGCATGCGTACCGAAAAGGAAGCCGGCGTAGGGGCAACTGATTTGAGCTCTTGCCCGCGTGGTGTGCCTGTAAAAGTGAGCAGGGCTTCAAACTCCGTATTTTCGGGGAAACTCCTGGTCCGGTCCAGCCAAAGGATGCTGTGCGCTTCATCGAGTGTAAAATCTCCTTGCTTACGTTCCTTCAGCCGCTCTGCAACACCGTGGGCATCGCGCATGAGAAAGGGAGTCCAGTCAATCAGCACTTTCCCACTTTCCTCTGCTTCGACTTTAAAGCCCCAGAGCACGGACTGAGCAAATGCTTCTTCCACGGATTGCTGCTCAAGCAGATTTTGAGTGCGGGCGCGGAATTTCAGGTTGGGCTCCTGCAACAAGACTTTCTGCCCTTCTCTGATAAAACGGACCACTCTGGTGTCTCCGAGCTGATTGCGGTCGAGCCCGATGTCATTAGAGCCCAGCCCGGCGGTCAGGCTGTTGATGTAAAGCACCTCTTCGCCCATTTGCTCCACTTCCAGCCAGATTTTGCCCCCCTCCTGATCGTAGTAATAGGTGAAAAAGCCATTATTAGGCTGAAGCCCTTTTGTCTTTTCTGCGATGGTGGGTACTTGAGCATGCAGAAGGGTCATCCAGCCCATCAGGACAACGGGCAGCAGGTATTTTCTCATCGCCTTTTTTCTTAAAAGTAGAGAAAATTTCAGAACTTGACGGAGAACCAAAGTCCCCTGATATGAAATATGGCCATTTGATCGCAGCCGCTTTATTCGCGTTATTTGCCTATTTCCAACTTAACGACCCGGACCCCTGGGGCTGGATTGCGCTTTACCTGAGTGTCAGTGCCGTAGCCCTGCTTGCCTTTTTCCGGCAACCCTTTCGGTGGCTGGCTATTGCGGGGCTTGTGGTCATTGTCTTCTGGGGCATACAATTATTCCCCGCTTTCCTGGACTGGGTTTCGATGGGCGCCCCCTCCATCACAGAAGAAATGAAGACCGAACAGCCCCATATTGAGCTGACCCGGGAATTTCTTGGGCTGATGTTCTGCGCCCTAATGTTTGGCGGCTACCTCATCAGAGGCCGTAAAGGCTGGACATAACGATCGTATTTGATTTTTGCTCATTAAAATGCATCTGTCCGCAAAAAAGAGTAAATTACAACATTCACAAGTCCCAAGTCAATGCACAAAAATGTCAATTGAAGCCCCTAATGTCTTACAAACCCTCCTAAGATCAGTCCTAACCTTACAGCAGTCTTCTTCCCTGCACCAAGGCGTCACCGCTACGATTCCCGAAGTAGCACCTCTGGTAAATGCAGAGGACATATGGGTGCTCCGGGTACCTGCTACAGCCCCATTTACCCCTTCACAGGTAGCCAGTTTTCACCAGTGCGATAGTGCCCAATGGGAGGAAAAAGAAGACCCATTGCCTGAGCCCTGGCTAAGCAAACTGGAAAATGAATTGGGTTCGAATTCGTATTTAACGCTCCCCTCCCCTTCTGAACTTCACCACATCATCGCTGCCCCGGTCCAGTCAAAGGGGCAGGCTACCGGCTTTTTCATTGCCAGCATACCGGTCTATCAAGTTTCAGAAAACCCGGATCCGTTTCAGCCCATTGCTCCCTACCTTGAAGGGTTAGGCGCAGCCATCTCCCGCTTTACTCAGGAGAAAAAGATTAAGGTGCAGCGTGACTACCTTCGGAAAATCATTGACAATATCCCCGGGCTCGTTTTTTCCAAAGACCGTGAAGGCCGCTTTGTTCTGGTGAATAAGCGCGTTGCCGAAATTTACGGCGTACCAGTGGAAGAGCTTATTGGTAAAACGGATAGCGACTTCAACCCGCACAAGCAGGAAGTGGCCCGGTACCGGCAGGAAGATCTCCGCGTACTGGATGAAGGTGCGACCATGTGGCTGCCGGAAGACAAAATCACAACGCCTCAGGGGCAGGAAATCCACTTGCAAACGTTGAAAATCCCCGTAACGAGCGAGGGCGAAGAAGGTACAAACAACGTCCTCGGCTTATCACTTGACGTATCCCCCTGGCTGCGCATTAAAGCACAGGAGGCCAAAAGCAGGGAACGATACCTCAACTTCATCAAGCACGCCGAAGAAGGCATTTACTTTGTGAAGTGCGAACCGCCTGTCCCGCTTGAAGGGCTCACACCGGAGGAACAAATGCAGTATTACTACGCTTCAGCTGAAATCGCAGAGTGCAATAAGGCCATGGCCACCATGTACGGCCTGGAAAGCCCGGAGGACCTTATCGGTAAAAGGGTGGAGGATCTTCACAAAGGGGAAGGTGAGGCTCAAAACCGGGCAACCACCCTGCAGTTCTTCAAGGAAGACTTTAAGATTAGAGACTTTGAAACCCATGAGGTCACACCTGATGGAAGTGAGCGCTGGTTCAACAACCATGTGGTCGGTGTATTTGAGGACAAGCACATGGTAGGCATATGGGGCGGGCAAACAGATATCACGGCACGTAAACAGATGGAACTCTCCCTCCGCGAACAACGGGAAGAACTCAACTTCATCCTTGAAGGAGCGAAGGTAGCCACTTGGTATTGGGACCTCCCCCGGAAGATAGCCCGCTTCAACGACTACTTCTGGCAGCTCCTGGGCTACGACCACTCCGAAACGCCGACCAACCCAAGAGAATTCAATAATCTGGTCCATCCGGATGACCTGCCTCCCTTCATCGCTAAGGCCACCAAACACCTTGAACTGAAGAATAACCCTCAGGTATTTGAGCATGAAATGCGTTTGCGTGCAAAGGGTGGCCATTATAAATGGGTCCTTAACCGTGGACGGGCCTTGACCTGGAATGAAGAAGGGTACCCCGTGCAGGGCAGTGGTATTTTTGTAGATATCAGCTCTCAGAAGGATGCCATGATGCAACTCAAAGCTCAGCAAGAGCTCCTTGATATGGTTTCTGAGAGTGCCCTGGTATCGTTTTGGGAATTAGACCTTGAAACAGAGGATGTAAAGATTTCCTCCACCTTTTTCAAGATCCTTGGTTTCAAAACCGAGGAATTTAAACTCACATTAACCAGTGCCTTTGAGTTAGTACACCCTGATGACAAAGAGCCGCGTTTTAACCATGCCATGCAAAAAATTGAGCTGGGGGAAAGGTTCGAAGTAGAGCTCAGGCTAAGGACAAAACAGGGTGCCTATAATTGGGTCTTCGCCCGTGGAGAACTTTATGTCCTGGAAGGCAAAAAATACTACGCCGGCCTTCTTATTGATGTCAATCAGCGTAAACAGACTGAGCTGGAGCTTCAGCAAAGCCAGGAAAAGCTGAACCTTGCGATCGAAGGTTCCCGGATTGGGATATGGGAATGGGATATCCCCGAGCAGAAGGTTTCCAATAATGCACTGATGTTTAAGCACCTCGGCCATTCACCCGAAGTCCTTACAGACCGTTATGAAGACTGGGTGAAATACCTTCACCCGGAAGACGTGCCCCGTTTGCAGGAGAGCTTTCATATCCAAACCGGAGCATCGGATAACTTCCGGCTCGACTATCGCATTCAGGATGCTACAGGCCAGTATCATTGGGTCTATGACACAGGCAAGGTGACAAGTCGAGATGAAAACGGACAAGCCACCCATGCGACCGGCGTTACGGTTGACATTTCTGAGCTCAAATCTACTGAACTAGCCCTTACAGAAAGCCAGCAGCGTACCGAACTCATCCTCAATGCGGCCAAACTAGGCCTTTGGGAATGGAGTTACCAAACAGACGAAGTCTTCTACAACCGGCATTGGGGTGGAATGCTGGGCTTTAAGCCTGAAGAGATCGCACCCGTTTCCAAGACTTTCTTCGACCTCATCCATCCTGAAGATGCACCTTTGCTTGAAGAGGCGCTTAAAGATCAGCTCGAAGGTAAAACGGAGCTGTTTGAGGTTGAGATCCGACTGCGCACAAAGGACGGCAATTGGAAATGGGTCCATGATAAAGGCAGGGTGATGAGCCGGGACGAAAACGGAACCCCTGTCAAAGTAGCGGGGATCCACATTGATATTGACCACCGGAAAGCGGCAGAGAGAGCCCTTACAGAAAGTGAAGCCTTCTTCCGGACCCTGTTCGAGGACAGCCCACTTGGCATATTATTCTGTAATATGGTTGGAGGCATTCAGGAAGCTAATGAAATGGCGACTCAGTTGCTCGGCTATTCCAGGCAAGAACTTACTCATAAAACGCTCAATGACCTGAGCCTTGATGGACAACTCTTTGAAGGACTGGTCCGTACGCTTCAACAGGACACCACCGTTAATCAGTTTGAACAACAGCTGCAACATAAAGATGGCGGTCAAATCTGGAGCAACCTGCTCGTCAGCGTGATCAGAGATATTAATGGGCAGCCCGAAAGCATAATTTGTTCTATTGAGGACATCACGAGCAGGATGGAAGCTCAGCAGGCGCTGCAGGAAAGCGAAGATCTCAAACGCGCCATCCTTGATGCCCTGCCTGACCTGAAATTCCGGATTGACAAAGATCAAAGGTTTGTCAGTTTCTTTGCACCAAAGGGCGATGCCCCAAAACTGATACTGCCCCCCGAACAATTCCTAAATAAAAAAATAGACGAGGTCCTCCCGCCTCATATTGCTCAGGCTTTAAAAATCAATTTGAAAAAAGCACTTGAAAAAGGAGACGTGGAAACCTTTGAATACCCTCTCCCATCCAGTGAAGGCATGCGCTTTTTTGAAGCCCGGGTCAACAGTATCAACCAATCAGAAGCCATCGTGGTGATCCGCGATGTGACCGAGCTCAAAATTGCTCAGCAGGCATTGCAAAATAAACTGCGGGAGCTCGACCACAACAATGAAAAGCTGACCCGCTATGTCAACAGCAATCTACAGCTGGAAAACTTTGCCCACACTGTTTCCCATGACCTGCGGGAACCGGTACGTACCATGAACAGCTTTTCTCAACTCCTGAAGCGCCGGTACGAAGATCAACTTGATGAGGATGCCAACTCTTATCTGGACTTCATCAGCAAGAGTGCTATTCATATGAACAAGCTGATCGAAGATTTGCTGGAGTTTGCGCGATTCACCAATAGTGATGACCCTGGCTTTGAAACGGTGGACCTGAATGAGCTTCTAATAGTCGTAAAACAATCCATCAGTGGGCTTATCAAAGATAAAAATGCGGAGGTTATCATCCCGGAGCCTCTGCCGGTCCTGAATGGCAACCCTACAAAACTGAGCCAGCTATTCCAAAACCTCATTTCCAACGGCATTAAGTTCCAGCAAAAAGGAATACAACCAACGGTTACCCTCCTTGTGGAAGACCTTGAGGATTTCTGGAAATTTTCGGTGAGTGACAATGGCATTGGAATCGATGAAGAACACCACGGCCAGATTTTCCAGCTCTTCCGGCGGCTGCACAGCAAAAAAATATACCCTGGTTCCGGCATCGGCCTGGCACTTTGCAAGCGGGTAGTCGAACAGCACGGTGGAGATATCTGGGTGGAATCCAAACCAGGAGAAGGGGCGACCTTTATTTTCACGCTGCACAAAAACTTTTAATCATGCAGGATACTGCCATCCGTGCTTACCTTGATGCGCTCTCCCGGGGAGACTTAGAACAACTTATGGCTTTGTTTGCTCCGAAAGCCATCATACATTCTCCCCTCTACGGGCAACAACCGGCCCGCGTTTTCTACCCTGCCCTGCTGGAGGATAGTGCTGCATCCCATATCGAACTCCTGCAAATTTTCCAGTCCCATAGCCCCCAACATGCTGCTGTCAATTTCCTTTACCACTGGACCCTTGCTAACGGTGAAGAGGTCACCTTCGACTGCGTAGATATTTTCCGATTCAACGAAGCTGGAAAAATTGCGGAGCTCAAAATCATCTACGATGCTTCGCAAACCCGGCCTGCGTTGGAGCGCACTCAAAACTCCTAGGCGATAATGGTGTTGTAGAACTGCAACCGAACCTCGCTATGGCATTACTCGAATTTACCAATAAAGGCATCTACTGCCCACCCGCGGATGTGTATATCGATCCCTGGCGCCCGGTCAGTAAGGCATTGATCACCCATGGGCATGCCGATCACTCCCGCTGGGGGCATCAGCATTACCTTTGTACCGAAGCTGCAGCACCGGTTATACGGTACCGGCTTGGCCATATCAACCTTTCTACGGTGCAGTTCGGAGAGCCAACGACCATCAACGGGGTGAAGTTCTCCTTCCATCCGGCGGGGCACATCGTCGGCTCGGCGCAAATTCGGGTAGAATACAAAGGAGAGGTCTGGGTCGCATCCGGCGATTACAAGGTAGTGCCTGATGGCTTATCCGAGCCCTTCGAGCCGGTCCGCTGCCATACTTTTATCACGGAGTCCACCTTCGGGCTGCCGGTTTATCGCTGGAAACCGCAAGACACTGTTTTTGCGGAGATCAATGACTGGTGGCGGCAAAACCGGGAACAAGGGAAGGTCAGTGTGCTGGCAGCTTATGCCCTTGGGAAAGCACAACGGTTACTGCATGGTGTTAATGCCGAAATCGGGCCCATCTTCACGCACGGCGCTATTGAGAAAACCACGCAGGTCATGCGCAAACAAGGCCTCAAACTGCCCGAAACCCAACGCATCACCCAACAGTACAAATCGAAAGACTTCGAAGGCAGCCTGGTACTGGCCACCCCCTCTGCCACTGGCTCCAACTGGATGCGGCGGTTTAAGTCCGCGTCGGTAGGCATCGCCTCTGGCTGGATGGCACTGCGGGGCACCCGCCGGCGAAGGGCTGCCGACCGGGGCTTTGTCCTCTCCGACCATGCCGACTGGAATGAGCTCAATGAAGCCATCAAAGCTACCGGAGCAGAACGGGTGGCGGTAACACACGGCTACACCAACCTTTTCGCCCGCTGGCTGCGGGAAGAGTGCGGGTTGGATGCCTGGGAAGCCGAAACTGAATACGAGGGCGAATCCCTGGATAAAGACGATGGTGAGGACACGGAAAACGAAAAGGACGCATGAGAGCATTTGCCAACCTCTATACCCGGCTGGACCAAACCACCAAGACCAACACCAAAGTCGCTGAACTGGCCCGCTTTTTCGATCAGGCCAATGATGAGGACCGGCTCTGGACCGTGGCCATCCTATCCCACCGCCGCCCCAAGCGTACGGTGAATACAACCCTCTTGCGGCACTGGGCTGCCGAACTCGCCGGGATTCCGCTTTGGCTGTTTGAAGAGTCCTACCATGTGGTGGGTGACCTGAGCGAAGCCATTGCCCTGACCCTGCCCAAAGCGCACAGGAGCAACGAAGCGGGCCTCACCTACTGGATTGAGTACATCAAGGCGCTGGACAAGCTGGAGGAAGGCGAGAAAAAGCAACGCGTCACCGATGCCTGGATGCAAATGGACTATACCGAGCGCCTGGTCTTCAATAAACTCATTATGGGCGGGTTCCGCATTGGGGTATCCCAAAAGCTGATGGTCCGGGCGCTCGCCCAATCCACAGCAATTGATGAGAACACCCTCGCCCACCGCATCATGGGCGATTGGACACCCAACAAGACCACCTTTGAAGACCTCATCCTTACCAAAGACCCGCTGGAGGACGTTTCCAAGCCCTACCCTTTCTACCTGGCTTATGCCCTGGAAGACAGCCCGGACGACCTCGGCCTGCCGGAAGATTGGATCGCTGAGCGCAAATGGGATGGCATCCGCGGGCAGCTCATCGTCAGAAAAGGGGAACTTTTCGTCTGGTCGAGAGGCGAAGAATTGGTAACAGACAAATTCCCGGAGTACCACCCCCTTGCCGAAATCCTGCCTGATGGGACGGTTATCGATGGGGAAATCCTACCTTACAAAGATGGGCAACCTCTGACATTCAATGATTTGCAAACCCGGATCGGGCGTAAAAATGTTACCAAAAAAATTCTGGAAAAAGCGCCGGTGGTATTGGTAGCCTACGACTTGCTGGAGTGGGAAGGACAGGACATCAGGGAGCGCCCGATGGAAGAGCGCCGGGCACTCCTCGAACAATTGCTGGAGCAAACGGAGACGGATGGCATCCTAATGCTATCCGAACGCGTCAATTTTTCCACCTGGCAGGAGTTGGAGCCCGAACGGCAAAATGCCCGGCAGTATCATAGCGAAGGCCTCATGCTCAAACACAAAGGCAGCCCCTACCGCTCCGGCCGTAAGAAGGGGGACTGGTGGAAATGGAAGGTAGACCCACTGACCATCGACGCTGTGATGATCTATGCCCAACGTGGTCACGGGCGGCGAGCCAATTTATACACCGACTTTACCTTCGCAGTTTGGGATGACAAGCAGTTGGTACCGTTTACCAAAGCCTATTCCGGGCTGACCGACAAGGAATTCCGGGAAATTACGTCCTGGGTGCGGCGCAACACCATCGACCGGTTTGGCCCGGTGCGCAGTGTGGAGCCGGCCCATGTATTTGAGATTGCCTTTGAAGGCATCCGAAAATCCTCCCGGCACAAGTCTGGCGTTGCCCTTCGTTTCCCCCGCATTTCCCGCTGGCGCAAGGACAAACCCCTGAAGGAAGCCAATACGCTGGCAGATTTGCATCAGCTGCTAAAGCTTTATGAAGAAGGTGGTTAAAATGTGTATTTTGGGGCCAAATTAATCCCATTAATCTCATGTTCAGAAATTGCCTTGCTTTTAGCCTGTTTGCAGCGCTATTGATCACTTTTCAGGCTTGCTCGCCCGCTATTGCGCCCGAAATTTATCGGGCAGCGCCTCCATCCACTTCCGTCTTCCGGGACACCCTGCCTTTCGAATTCCGGGAAGGCTTCATCGTTGTGCGGGCCCGCCTGAACGACAAAAGCATGCCACTTGACTTCATCTGGGACAGCGGTGCTGCCGTCAGTACGATTTCACAAGCCACCCGGGAATACCTGGGGCTGCCCAACAGCATTCAGGCAGGGGCGGTCACCACGCTCGACGCTTTCCATCTTAGCGGTATCACCTTCCCTACCGTGCCCGTCGAGATTGTGAATTACGACGGCTATGCTGCCCCCAAATGCATCGCGGAGGCGGGCGTTATTGGTGCCAATATTATCCGGCACTGCAACTGGCACATCGACTTCGACCAACAGCTCCTTATTTTTTCTGACCTGGCAACGCCCACTGCCTCTACCTCAGCCACGCACACCCTAACCTTCAAAACCACGCCCTACGGGCAGCCGGAAGTAAAAATGACCTCAGCAGCAATGGGCAAAGCCAAAGCGGTAGCCAGTATTGGGCATAGCGGCCCAGTACGGATTAGCAGAAAACAACTGCCTGATACAGGCACTATGGTCTACGACCGGGCGGTGGTCGACCGCTTCGCCTCAGGTATTGACACGGCTGTTGTATTTGAAAATGCCGATTTGCAGGTGGGCGGGCTGAATTTTCAGGGAACGCTTAAGGTACAGTCCGGCCGGCAGAATCAGATTGGCAATGCCCTGTGGGCGCACTACAATCTCACCCTCAACTTTGAAGAAGCTACCATTCAGCTTTCTCCACGGGCAACGGCTCCAACACCGGCTTACGCTCTGCCGCGGTTAGGATGGATGCCCCATTTCACCCCGAAAAGTGACCTTACAGTAGGGTTTATCGTAGTGGGTAGCCCGGCCTGGGAAGCGGGCTTGCGCATGGGCGATGTGATTGACCAAATCGACCGCCGGGCCTCTCCCGGCTGGTATAATGATTATTGTGCTTATTTGTCGAGTGTTCAGGCGCAGTTTGGGGCACCTGAGCAAATGCAGGTTTTCAAAAACGGCTCGAAGCAGCCCATTTCCCTATCGGTAAAAGCGCAACCATAGACTGAATCAATCGGCGATGGCGATGGCTGCCATGCTCAACTTCAGATTGGAATACCGCAAGAGCTCAGCGCCGCAGGCTTCAAGCGTAGCACCGGTGGTCACTACATCATCAACCAGCAGCACGTGCCTGCCGCTGAGGTCAACCCCGGCGACTGGTTCAAAGGCCTGACGGACATTCACCTGCCGCTCTGCCCGCGTCATGCGCGTCTGCGTTTGGGTGAAGACCACCCGCCTGAGTGCCTGTACCACCGGGCGATCCATAGACTCCCCCAGCCCTTTGGCAAACCAGTCTGCCTGATTGTAGCCACGCATTTTTTCTTTTCTGGGGTGCAGCGGGACTGGCACAATCGCTTCCACACTTTGGTAAGCGGGTACTGAACGCAGCACTTCACCGTACCACTTTCCGATGTAACGCCCCACTTCCTGCTTGCCATTGTATTTGAGGTGGTAAAGCAGGCGCTGTGCCCGCCCGTCTTTAACGAACTGGAAAAAAGCAGCTGCTGTTTGCAGTTCCAGGCGCCCCCACAGGCGCTCCGTGAACGCATTCTCCAGGTGCAGGTGATGGTCGGTTTGCGGCAGTTTATACCGGCAGGTAAGACAAATCGGGTCAGATTGCCCGGAAGGCAGGTTACGGTCGCAGGCATAGCAGAGATTGGGGTAGAAAAGCCCAAGGAGATCATCGAGCCAGCGGGTTGAGGGGTGGAGAGGTACAGCCATCGGTGCAATGCGTTAGTTTGCCCCTTGAAGATAAGAAAAAACGTCTGCCCCGCAAAGCGAGACAGACGCATCAAAACAAAACGAAAAACCAACTTTAAACAAGTTTCTTTATCACCACTAACTGAATCTGAGGGCCGAATGTTGCTTGCAGTGGTGTTAAGGATTTCTTAAAAGAATCCGATATTATTTTAGTTTTCAACGGCTTATACCGCTTTTTTCAATTTAAGTTTTGTAGCGGTTAAGCGCAAGGCCGAAGTCGTCATTTTTCTTGCAAAACGTGGTTTGACCGCTGAATTTATTCAAGCAATCAAACTTTAGCCGCTTTTTACTCCGGCTTCAGCCGAACGGGAAGGCTCAATTCTTCGCCATTACGATTGACCACTACGTCCATGATGTCACCGGCTTTAGCCTGGCCAATGATCTCCTGCAACTCCGGAACAGATTTGATCTCCCGGTTATTCACACCAACGATCACATCTTTAGGCAACAATCCGGACATTTTTGCGGAGCCGCCTTCCACCAGTTTCTCAATAACCACCCCCTGCGTAATTGGCAAGCCCAGTTCACGGGCATAATCACCATCGAGCTCTGATATCTCGACGCCCAGGTAGGCACGCTGGAAGCTACCATACTCAATGATATCATCAGCAATACGGCGGACCAGGTTCACCGGAATGGCAAAGCTGTAGCCCGAGAATACACCGGTACGGGTAGCGATAGCGGTGTTAATGCCCAGCAACCGGCCCTCTGCATCCACCAAAGCGCCACCGCTATTGCCAGGATTGACGGCCGCATCGGTTTGTATGAAGGACTCAATGGCTTTTCCGCCTCCCAGCAGGTTGATGCTGCGCCCTTTGGCACTTACAATACCCGCGGTTACGGTAGAAGTCAGATCAAAAGGGTTGCCGACGGCCAGCACCCACTCCCCAATTTCAGCTTCGTCGCTGTTGGAGAAGTCGAGCGTGGGGAAGTCGTTGCCTTCGATTTTGATGACGGCCAGGTCGGACTTTTCCTCTGTGCCAATCACTTTAGCAGTATACGTACGATTGTCATACAAGGTTACTTCCACCTCGTCGGCATTCGCTACTACATGGTTATTCGTCACGATGTAGCCATCGCTGGAGTAGAACACGCCCGAACCGGTACCGCCCTGAGGCTGACCGCCACCGTAGGAATCGCCAAAGAAGAACCGGAATGGGTCCTGACGGTTGGAGGTGGGCTGAGCAATTTTAGAAGAAATATGGACCACGGCAGGCATGGACTTAGCGGCTGCTTCCTTGAAGTCGAAGGGTGCATTGGCCATAGCAGGGGACACATTGACGTTCCTGACCGCCTGGGCATAAGCATTGTCCTGCGTGACAGGCAAAGTGGGCTGTGGGGCCAGCAAACTGTAACCGCCAAGGGTTATCAGGCCACCTACAATACCCGCGAACACGAGTGCAAATAGCTGTTTCATAATCGGATGAATATTTTGTGTTTGATGATTGCCGAGATGCATTCTGATCTCATAACATTTGGCAAAACGCCTGAGCTGCGATTTTTGTTATGGCAATTTTCGGGCTTTAACGGTAGCTTAACTACAGGTACTTTTTACAACCCTCTTGCTGATTTAAGTGGAAATCGTTATCTTGAAAGCCTGCACTTGCGAACAGCACCTCAAATAAATTGACCATTCTATTCTGCCGTATGCCGAATAGCAGATTTCGGTGAGTCCCCTCCGGGTTTTATCGCAAATCTTTTTTGGTCTTTTTTCTTTGTTTCTTGGGCGTAGTGAACGGATTTGAAACAGCAGGAGTTCTATGGTAAATACACCTTTCATCCGTGCCCTTACGCTTGGCTAACCTTCAAAACTGACATGACTCAAGACTATCGCAAACGCCTACAGCAACTCATCTGCCCTGAAAATGAAGCAGAAGCGGCGCTCCTTAATGACCATACTTTTCAGGAGGGTTTGCTTTGGGGGATTCCGCGGTTTGGTCATCCGGAAGGAGAGGTCTACAAACATATCCTTGAGGTACTGGACAACGTGGACCAGCTTGATGTTTCACCTTCCGTACGCCGAAAGTTGCGGCTCATCACCCTCGTGCACGATACATTCAAGCATTTAGAGGTTCGGGGTAAGCCCCGCGACTGGTCCAAGCACCATGGTATGATCGCCCGGCGCTACATGGAGCAGTTTACGGCTGATACCAGCATTCTTGATATTGTAGAGCTGCATGATGAGGCATTTTATGCCTGGCGGTGCATTTTCGTCTACCAGCTGCCTCAGAAGGGACAGGCCCGTCTGCAACGCCTGCTCGGGCGGCTGGGGAGCAACCTGCAACTGTATTACCTTTTCTTCAAGTGCGATACCGAAACCGGCGACAAAATGCAGGCCCCGCTGCGTTGGTTCGAAACCACTGTGCCCGGTATTGAAGCCCTTCCGCCACTGCCTCAAAGCTCCACCCGGTAAGTCAGGATCGGGATCAGGCTCAACTGATAGCGCTGTAACACCTCATTTTGAAGGATATCGTAATAGGTATAAGCTACATTTTCCTGATTGGTCAGGTTTTGGATGTCCAACGCAAGGGTACTGCTGTACCTTTTCCGGCTCTTTTTGATGTAAATCCGCAAGTCGGTGCGGAAGAAATCGGGGAGCCGCTCCGTATAACCCGCTGAGAAATCAAACCGGGTATAACGTGCAGCCTCGGAAGCAGCTACTTGCACAGGAAGCTCGCGAAGCCCTCCAAGATAGTTCACCCGAAGGTTCAGCCCTATAGTCCTCGTATGTTTATCGGTTTCCTTTTGCCATTCTTTTCCCGCTGTTGCATTGAAGATGTAGCCCCCATCATACCGCCCCTGCTGAGCCGTTTCACCGGGCAAAGTGAAATCAGCCTGGTACAGCGTCAGGTTCGCCAGGTAATAAAAGCCTTTGGTCAGGAGCTGTTCGACGGAAAGTTCCACTCCGGCATTATCGCCCGTTGCCTTTTCCTCCCGTATGGTCCCGTCCAGCCATGACCAGCTGTTGAGCTCGTTCAGTGTGGTGAAGGCGCCACCGCCCGCCACATCAAAAACCGGTGCATTGAATAGATGATGGTAGAACGCCTCGACTTTCACGCTCAGTGCCGGTTGCGGTTGCCATTGGTAGCCTAGCGCACCCTGATGAGAACGGGTGGGGGCCAGCGATCCGAATGCCCGGAAATACGGAGAGCTCATCTGAGAATGCAGCCCGTAACCTGCATAGAGTTGATGCTGAGGCGCCAGCTGATAGCTTAACGAAACCCGGGGTTCTGCATAAACAGGCTCGGACTCCAGATAAGCAGGCAGGTGGAGCCCCAGTTGATAGCTCACCCGACCCGATAGCGGGCCGCTTAGGGTGAAGTATGGAGTCAGGATAGTTTCGTTTTGTGTTGCTGCATCCGGCGAGGCCCCTTCCAGTTGGTCAAGGTGGTCAAACGCCCGTACCTGAAGCCCGAATTGTGCCTGATGCCCCCGGATGAAATTATGCCGGTAGTAGGTATGCCCGGAAATCAAACGCAGGCGGTCATCATCCTCCAGAAAAGCCTCTGGGAGTACCTCCTGCAAATCCGGAATTAGCGCCTCGCTGTATCGCTCCTGATCGACGGCAGAAACCCCAAGCCCGGTAAACCAAAGCCCCCGTTCACCAACCGGCTGTTCGTGGGTCGCCCCTACTATGCCCATGTTCGACCGGAAATTGATTTCAAACAAATCCTTATCCGACTCTCGCAATTCGGGGTCAGCCTGCCCTTCGAATAGGTTGCTGCTAAGGCCACCCACCCCAAAGAGGGTAAGCTTACCGCCCTTCTGCCCGGGAAAAACCAGGTTGAAGGACAAATCCTGAAAATTAATCGCCTCTTCTCCGAAGTTCACGCCGGCCTGCGTAAGCAAACCTACGGTAGAATAGCGGTAATTGACCAGGTAGGAGGCTTCGCTGTTTTTAGAAAAAGGGCCTTCAGCCGCGACATCCAAACCGATCAATCCGGCCTGCAGCGTGAATTCCTGCTGTTGATTATTGCCCGCCCGCAGGCGCATGTCCATCACCCCGCTCAGGGCATTGCCGTAGGCTGCCGGGAATGCTCCGGTGTAGAGGTGGGAGGTCGACAGCAGCTGAGCGCTCAAAGCATTGACGCCGCCGCTGTTCATCGTTGTGCGATCGGAAAAGGTGCCGGCATTGGGCGTGTGGTTAGGATTGAGAATTTGAATCCCCTCCAATTGCCAGGCCATGTGGTCCGGCGAGTGCCCCCGAATGCTCATGCCGTTGGCCTGATCATTGGTATTGACCACACCTGCGTAAGAGGAGGCCAACCGTGCCGGATCGTAGAAGGTGGCCGGGAAACGGCGCACCTGTTCGATGGTCATGGTTTTGACGCCCAAAGGCTGCACCACCTGCATGCCACTGCGGGCAGCGGTCACCTCCACCGCATCTAAAGCCTGTGGCTTCGGCTTGAGCTGTATTTCCAGCACTACTTCCTTACCGGATTCCACCAGCACTTCCGCCAGGATAAAGGGCGCGTACCCGAGGAAGGTTACCCGCAGTTCGTACCGCCCAACCGGCACTTCCGGAAACAGGAACTGCCCCCGATCGTCCGTCACGGTACCCGAACCGAAACCGATAAGCTCAACTGCCGCCCCGGTCAGCGGTGCGTTGGTGCCTGCTTCCAGCACTTTCCCCCGAACGGTTTGGGTAGGTGAGGACTGCGAGAATAGTGAAAAAGTGCCTAACAGCAGAACCAGTAAGTAAACGTAGCGCATGAAAATGATTGATTTTAGATCCCCAGCGTATCGCGGTTGAGCTGATCGTCTGACCCTCCCCCGGCGAAATCATCGAAAGACTTCTGTGTCACTTCGATGATGTGCTCCTGAATGAAGGGCGCACCCTCTGCCGCACCCTGCTCAGGGCTTTTGATGCAGCATTCCCATTCCAGTACGGCCCAGCTGTCGTAGTCATACTCTGCCAGTTTGCTGGAAATGGCCCGGAAGTCCACATCTCCGTCACCCAGAGACCGGAAACGCCCCGCCCGCTTTAGCCAGGGTTGATACCCTCCGTAAACACCCTGTTTGCCGGTAGGGTTGAACTCCGCATCCTTAACGTGATAGGCCTTGATGCGTTCATGGTAAAAGTCAATAAACTGAATGTAGTCGAGGCACTGCAGCACAAAGTGGCTGGGGTCGTAGTTGATGCAGCAGCGCGGGTGGCCGTCCAATGCTTCCAGGAAGGCCTCAAAGGAGTCTCCGTCGTGCAGGTCTTCGCCCGGGTGCAGTTCGTAACACACATCCACGCCCTGCTCGTCAAAAGCATCGAGTATAGGTTTCCAGCGTTTGGCGAGTTCTTCAAAACCCATTTCCACCAGGCCGGCCGGGCGCTGAGGCCAGGGGTACATAAAGGGCCAAAGCAGGGCACCGGAAAAGGACACATGTGCATCCAGCCCCAAATTGCGGCTGGCTTTGGCGGACCATTTCAGCTGCTGTACGGCCCACTCCGTGCGGGCTTTAGGGTTGTTGTGCACCGCTTCCGGCGCGAAACCGTCAAACAGCTTGTCGTAAACCGGGTGTACGGCAACCAGCTGCCCCTGCAAATGAGTAGACAACTCGGTGATTTCCAGCCCATGTTCGGCAATCCTGCCCTTAAGCTCGTCGCAGTAAGTTTGGCTTTCAGCAGCCTGCTGCAGGTCAATGAGCCGGCTCTCCCAAGTGGGGATCTGAACGCCTTTGTAGCCGAGCCCGGCCATGTAGGCACAGATGGCATCGAGGCTGTTGAATGGGGGCTCATCCCCCATAAACTGAGCGAGAAAAATGGCGGGGCCTTTCATGGTCTTCATAGTCGTGGGTTTTAGATTGGAAAGTACGGATTTTTTGGAAAAGCATCCCTGGCTTCAACCAACCAGATAGCTGATCAAAGCCCCGATGGCTTCATTCATACAGGGATAAGTAAGGTTTAGCCTCATCCGTATCCACAATGTTTTTTTCAAAAAAACCTTAGCCCATTTTGTAATACCTTGAAAGGAGGGTATATTACATTCATTCAAGCAACCGTTGCAATACAAAAAATCACAACCACGCCGGATCAATTAATTTTATTGCCTGGCTTAGATTGTCAATTATTCTAATGACTTCACGCGCTGGCGCTTACTAAAACTGTATGAAGCGTGTTTTTTTGGACTTTTTTAGGCATCAACCTGGCCCGTACGGGCCAGGTACATTAATTTTTGAACATGCGAACTTTTTTGGCTTTACTCTGCTGTATGGTCGGATTTACCTCCAACCTATCCGCCCAAAAACACGACTACACCTGGCTGTTCAGTGAACAATACATCATTAGTAATGACTGGGGGGAAGCCTCTATGCTCGACTTTAATTCAAGCCCGCCTGCCATCAGTGCCCCGGATAGTGTGCAGATGATTTTTGGGGGCACTAATTTTACCATGAGCAATGCGGAAGGGGAATTGATTTTTTATACCAATGGGTGCGAAATACATAATGCCCGGCATCAGCTTATGGAAAATGGGGATGGGATTAATCCGGGTGATGTGCACGATGTTCATTGTCATGAAAGCCAACACTCTCCTGGCTATATTGTGCCTACTCAAGGTGCATTAGCATTACTCAAACCTGGTAGTAACTATGTCTACTATCTTTTCCATATTAGGTCTGCTTATGATCCAGTTCTTGGGCCTCCGTATGGTTCTCATATTAATTTACTATATACGATTGTCGATATGACCCAGAGTTCTGGTAACGGAATTGTATATGACAAAAACACGGTTTTAGTAGATAATTCTTCCAGCTTTACTCCCTTAGGTGAAATCACAGCAGTAAAACATGCCAATGGACAAGACTGGTGGATAATTTGTCCCGAAAACCAAGGGAATTATTACCACAAGTTTTTGCTAACAAGCGAAGGTATTGTGGAGCAAAGCGGGCAGAATATCGGCACATCTATTTTTCGGTTCACCCAGGGACAATCTGTTTTTTCACCCGATGGTTCCAAGTTTGCATATATCCTCAATGATGAAAACGAAGGTATTAGGCTCTTCGATTTCGACCGTGAAACTGGATTATTCAGCAATCCTCATTTTTTTCCTATCCCTGATGACCCAGGGATCCAGGCAGGTGCTGCTTTTTCTCCGAGCGGTCGATACCTTTACGCCAGCTACAATTTTGAGCTATACCAGTTTGACCTTTGGGCACCCGATATTGAAGCCAGCCGTGTTCTCATTGATACTTTTGATGGGTATGCAGACCCTATCCCAACCCATTTTGCAAATATGCAATTAGGGCCGGATTGCAGGATTTATGTCTTCTGCTCAAGTTGCACTACAATCCATATTATCCACAATCCGGATGAAGGGGGCACAGACTGTAACTTCGAGCAAAATGCCATCCAGCTGCCTTTTGGCATGCGCCAGTTTTCAAACTCTATTTACCCCAACTACCGCCTTGGGCCCATTGACAATCCCGGTGAGCCCTGTGACTCTGGTATCGTTAATAGCTCCAATACCATACTGCCTGCGAAAGGCATTTCCCTTTTCCCCAACCCTTCGTCAGGGGAGGCTATCCATCTTCAAACCGGCTGGACGGAAGCCAATACGGCAGAGGCTATACTGTTTAATGCCCTTGGGCAGCCGGTATGGCAACGTACCCTGGAGCTCTTCGGCGGCAATGCCACCTTCCAACTGGACCACTTGCCGGAAGGCTGGTATCAGCTGAGCCTCCGGGCGGAAGGGGAGCAAAACGTTATTCCGCTTATGATACAGCGGTAGGGCTGCTAAGGGTAAAGATTTAATCCAAGTAACACCCCAAAGACAAAAGCCGCTGCCCAAAACAGACAGCGGCTTTTCTGCGAATTCACTTTACTTTTTGCCTAGACCGTTGTCTCTGACCCCAGTGCGGAGGACAGGTACTCGCGGTTCAGCTTAGCGATATTTTCTACGGAGATGCCTTTGGGGCACTCTGCTTCACATGCGGTGATGTTGGAGCACATACCAAAGCCTTCGTCGTCCATCTGCTTGACCATCGCCTGAGCGCGGCGCTTGGCCTCTACTTCACCCTGTGGCAAACGGCCCAGGTGCGCGACTTTGGCACTGACGAACAACATAGCCGAAGCATTTGGGCAAGCGGCCACACAGGCACCGCAGCCAATACATGCTGCAGCATCAAAGGCACTCGCAGCCGTTTCCTTCTCGATTGGAATGGCATTACCATCCTGCGCCTGACCGGTGTTGATGGAAATGTACCCGCCTGCCTGAATGATACGGTCAAAGGAATCACGGGTAACCACGAGGTCCTTGATGACCGGGAATGCGCTGGCGCGGAACGGCTCGATCACGATGGTATCGCCGTCCTTAAAGTGGCGCATGTGCAGCTGACAGGTAGTCGTACCTTGCATAGGACCGTGCGGCTCTCCGTTGATCACCATGCTGCAGGTACCACAGATGCCCTCCCGGCAATCGTGCTCAAAGGCAACGGGCTCCTCTTTTTTGGAGATCAGGTCCTCGTTAAGGACGTCCAACATTTCCAGGAATGACATATGCGGGGTTGCCTCTACCGTGTAGGTTTCAAACTTCCCCTTAGCGTTGGCGCTTTTCTGGCGCCATATTTTTAGTGTGAGTTTCATGTTCTTTGATTTTGTAGTTGAAGCAATTGGGTGTCAGGAAGCTTATTTATAGCTCCGGGTCTTCAACTCTACATTTTCAAATACCAGCTCTTCCTTGTGAAGCTTCGGGTCTTCGTCCCAACCGGTGTACTCCCAGGCAGACACATAAGCGTAGTTTTCATCATCACGCAGTGCCTCGCCTTCTTCCGTTTGGTATTCCTCGCGGAAGTGACCACCGCAGGACTCCTGACGGTCTAGTGCATCCACGACCATCAACTCGCCTAATTCCATAAAGTCAGCCACGCGGTGAGCTTTCTCCAGCTCAGGGTTGTAGTCCTTCGCGTCACCAGGGATGAAGACGTCCTTGTAGAACTCTTCGCGGAGCTCCTGAATCATCTTGCGGGCTTTCTTCAGGCCATCTGCATTGCGCGACATGCCGCAGTATTCCCACATGATCTTGCCCAGACGGCGGTGGAAGCTCTCCACAGACTGATTGCCCTTGATGTTCATCAGCTGATTGAGACGGTTTTCCACGTCTTTTTCTGTCTGCTCGAATTCCGGGCTGTTCGGGTCGATCATCGGCGTACGGATTTCCTGGCTGAGGAATTGGCCTATGGTGTAAGGCAGCACGAAGTAGCCGTCTGCCAGCCCCTGCATGAGTGCAGATGCACCCAGGCGGTTGGCACCGTGGTCGGAGAAGTTGGCTTCTCCGGTAGCGAAGAGGCCCGGGATATTCGTCTCCAGATTGTAGTCTACCCACAGACCGCCCATGGTGTAGTGGACAGCCGGATAGATTTTCATAGGTGTCTGATAAGGATTCTCGCCGGTAATCTTTTCGTACATCTCGAAGAGGTTACCGTACTTTTCCTCAACCACCTTTTCGCCCAGCTCTTTGATTTTGGCATCGCTTGGATTGCTGATGCCTTTGGTATTGGCTTCTGCCTGACCGTAGCGCATGATCGCCGACTCGAAATCGAGGAATACCGCCAGTCCGGTTGGTGCCACGCCAAGCCCTTCGTCACAGGCTACTTTGGCCGCGCGGGAAGCTACGTCCCGTGGCACGAGGTTACCGAATGCCGGGTAGCGGCGCTCCAGGTAGTAATCGCGGTCTGCCTCCGGAATGTCATTTCCGGTTTTGCGGCCCTCGCGGATGGCTTGTGCGTCCTCCTGCTTTTTCGGTACCCAAACCCGGCCGTCATTACGCAGGGACTCTGACATGAGCGTCAGCTTGGACTGATACTCGCCAGACTGCGGGATACAGGTCGGGTGGATTTGCGTAAAGCAAGGGTTTGCCATGTAGGCTCCGCGGCGCACCGCACGCCATGCGGCGGTACCGTTGGAATTCATGGCGTTGGTAGACAGGTAGAAAACGTTGCCATAGCCACCGGAGGCCAATACCACACAGTGGGCTGCATGGCGCTCCAGTTCCCCGGTGAGCAGGTTACGGGCAATGATACCCCGCGCCTTGCCATCCTGAATGACGACATCCAGCATTTCGTGACGGTTGTACATTTTCACGCTGCCTTTGGAAATCTGCCGCGACAGGGACTGATAAGCTCCGAGCAACAGCTGCTGTCCAGTCTGTCCCCGTGCGTAGAATGTACGGCTTACCTGCACCCCACCGAAGGAGCGGTTAGCCAGCAGTCCACCGTATTCACGGGCGAAAGGCACGCCCTGCGCCACCGCCTGATCGATGATATTGCGGCTCACCTCTGCCAGGCGGTGCACATTTGCTTCCCGGGAACGGTAGTCGCCCCCCTTGATGGTATCGTAAAACAGGCGATAGACGCTATCACCGTCATTTTGGTAGTTTTTGGCGGCATTAATACCACCCTGAGCGGCGATACTGTGCGCCCGGCGGGGGCTGTCGTGAAAAGTAAATGCTTTCACCTTGTAGCCCAGCTCGCCCAGTGTAGCTGCCGCAGCAGCGCCCGCAAGACCTGTACCGACAACGATGACTTCGATGCGGCGTTTGTTGTTGGGTGCCACCAGATTCATGGTACCGCGGTAACGCGTCCATTTCTCCGCTAATGGCCCCGGAGGAGTATTACTTTGAAAAGGCATATCAATCAAGTTTTGCAGTTGTCAGATAAATTAACCCTTGAGGTACATCACGATAGGAATGACCGCGAAACCAAGTGGGATGAGTATAGCGTAAGCTTTGCCAAGCCCCTGAATAAACGGGGTGTACTTGCGATGGTTGATGCCCAGCGTCTGAAAAGCCGACTGGAAACCGTGGACCAGGTGGTACCCGATCACGACCATAGATACGACGTAAAAAATGACAAAGCCGATATTTTCGTAAGCTGCTGATACCAGCGCGTACAAGTCCTTCACTTCCTTACCATCGTAGGTAGCCATAGGTGTTGCGCCAAGCTTCATTTGCAGCCAGAACTGATACATGTGAACGGCGATGAATACAAAAATAATCGTACCCAGCCAGCCCATATTGCTTGCCGCGAAGCTGTTGGTGCCAGCCACCTTGTTCACCTTTACGGCATAGCCTTTAGAACCCCGGGCTTTCCGGTTTTTGCGCCATAGCGCCCAGCCCTGAAAGGCGTGCAGCAGAATACCCGCGTACAGCAGATAGGAAGTTGTCTTGATCAGCGGGTTGGTCGTCATAAATTCGGCGTAAAGGTTGAACGCCTTGCCACCGTCCCCTGCCAGTAGCTGCAGGTTACCAACAAGGTGAACGACCAGGAATATGATGAGAAACAATCCGGTCAGACTCATCACTACTTTCCTGCCAATTGAAGATGTCAAAAAATTTGAAAACCAGCTCATGTTTTTTGCTTTTTCAGTTGTGTGCAGCCCGTAGCAGGCTTGTTTTAGCGTTTTTAGTTAGCCTCGTAAATGTAGTAACAAAATCTATGGATATTGACAAAGACCACCAAGTATTGTTTGGTTGACTTAAATCACAAAAGTTATTTAGAATCGTTTCAAATTATACAGGAATAGTGTACTTAAACTAAAGGTGGGTGCAAACAAAAACACTACCTGGCATCGTTCTATACATAGAATAAAGATAAAAAACGAAAATCGCGGCAGCTTGATTTCCCATGAAGTGATTCCGGCTGCTAATAGTTACAATTCTTATGGATAAGCCAAAACGGCAACCTAGATTAAGTTTTCCCTCCTTTCTAGACAAGTTCCCTGAAGTCCCCCTGCCCGTTACGCTCGCAGAGGAAGCCCATCACGCTTTCAGTCAGAAAAACGATCCGCTGCCGACCGTGATGATCGAGCAGTTCATCCTCCCCATTGAAGGGCAGCCGATGGACGACTATACAGAGTTTGTGCCTTGCATGCGCATCCCCGAAACGCATGATTTTCATGCGATCATTTACTGGCGGGCGATGCTGATGTCCTATCAGTATTCTTTAGTGACCTTTGACAAAAAAGGCGAGCTGATTGACAAACGGGTCATTGCGGGAACCATCTCACAGGGGGGCACGTTGACCACTTCAGTTGCAACCATTGAAGACGATTGGAAAATTTACATCGTTTCTGGTCAGAGCCAGGCGAATCAAATTAAGGGATTTGACCCGGCCAAGAGTACCGCCAACCATTTGGAGCTCTTGCCTGAGGGGCAAATCACAGAACACATTTAATTTATTGCGGACTTACCCACAACTTTCCGGCCCTATAGCCCTGCGCTTGCCAACCTCGCCAAGGTCCGGACAATGATTTTCTAAACACCCAAAAATATCATGAGTAAAAACAGAAAACACAATTCAAAAAAGACCGGTCGTAAACTCAGCGCCAGTCAGCTGCGCGAAGAGGTTTTGAAGCTCTTCCGCCGCCACCCTAAGAAACAACTGAACCCCAAACAGATTGTCCGAAAGCTAAAAGTCGCCAACAACAGGGATTCCGTGCAGGATGCACTGGAGAAGCTTTCTGATAGCAATGAGCTAAAGCCAACCGGCGACTACAAGTTCAAGCTCAACCGGCAGGACCACGCCGCCCGGAGCAACGGGCAGTACGCCACCGGAATAGTAGATATGACCCGCAGCGGCGATGCTTACATCGTCTGCGAGGGACAGGAGCAGGACGTCCACGTTTCTGCCAAATACCTGAATACAGCCATGAATGGCGACAAGGTCAAAATTCGGACCTGGACGCCTTCGGGCCGCCGCAAGCCTGAAGGTGAGGTCGAGCAAATCCTGGAACGTGCCCGCGACCACTTCATCGGCACCCTTTGGATGTACCCCAAGCACGCTGTGGTGACGATTGATATAGTGCCCCCTATTGATGTGGAGGTAAACATGAAGGATATGCCACAGGCTAGCGATGAAGACCGGGTAGTTGTACGCATAGATGAGTGGCCCGACCGCCACAAGCACAATCCGAAAGGTACAATCACAACGGTACTGGGCAAAGCCGGCAGCAGCGATATTGAGATGAAGACCATTTTGGTCAATAATGGCTTCGACCTGGAATTCCCGCAAGATGTCAAACGGGAAGCCGAGTATCTGCCCGCGCGCATCAGCGAAGAGGAAATTAAGCGCCGCCGCGACCTTCGGGAGGTGACTACCATCACCGTTGACCCCGAGGATGCCAAGGACTTTGACGATGCCTTGTCCATCCGCCACTTGGAAAATGGGGAGATAGAAGTCGGTGTGCACATTGCGGATGTCACGCACTATGTCAAGGAAGGTACCCCACTGGACAAAGAAGCCTTCAACCGTTCCACCTCCGTCTACCTGGTGGACCGGGTGCTGCCAATGCTGCCTGAGCGCCTGTCTAACGACCTCTGCTCCTTACGCCCTAATGTCGACCGGCTGGCTTTTTCGGCCCTGTTTGTCTTCAACAAGAACAATAAGATCATTAACCGGTGGTTTGGCAAAACGGTCATCCACTCTGATCAGCGCTTCACCTACGAAGAGGCACAGGAGCGAATTGAGGGCAAGGGTGGGAGTTTTGCCCAGGAAGTGCAGCAACTGGCTAAGCTCGCCCGCCATTTGCGCAAGCAGCGCTATAAGGAAGGTGCTATCAATTTTGAGACGGAGGAGGTGAAATTCCGCCTGGACAAAGACGCTGTTCCTGTGGAAGTCTACGTCAAGGAGCGCAAGGAAGCGCACATGATGATTGAGGACTTCATGCTGCTGGCCAACCGGGAAGTGGCACAATTCATCAGCCTGAAAGGACGGGACCAGGAAATCCCCTACGTCTATCGTATCCACGATGAGCCTGACCCGGACAAAGTCATGGAGCTTTCCCGCTTTGCCCGTGAAATGGGCTTCGATATGAACATCAGTTCTCCGGAGCAGATTGCCAAAGCCTACAACCGCCTGGCCCAGGAAGTACAAAAGCGCCCTGAACTGCGCCTGCTGAGCCCGTTGGCGATCCGTACTATGGCTAAAGCCGCCTACTCCACCGAAAATATCGGCCACTACGGGCTGGGTTTTGAGTACTACACCCACTTTACCTCGCCCATCCGGCGCTATTCTGATGTGCTGGCCCACCGCCTGCTGGAGCCTAACCTGAGCCACAATGACTTCTACCGCGTCAACAAATCGCGCCTGGAGGATCAGTGCAGCCATATTTCCAAAAAGGAGCGCAACGCCATCACCGCCGAGCGTGAATCGATCAAGTACAAACAAGTAGAGTTCATTGAGAAGCACATTGGTGAAGAATTCGATGGCTTCATTAACGGCATGATGGACCGGGGCTTTTTTGTGGAGCTGGAAGCCGGCCTGATCGAAGGCATGGTGCCTTTTGAAACCCTGGACGAGCCGTTTGAGGTCTCTGATTCCCGCCTGCGCATGGTTGGTGCCTTTTCCAAAAAGGAGTACAAAATGGGGCAGCGCGTACGGGTGCGCATCGCCCGGGCTGACCTTGCCAAGCGCCAAATAGAAATGGACTGGGTGCGGGAAGAAACCGTACCTGCGGGCAACGGCAGCAACAACGGCAAAGACAATAACCGCAACAAACGCCGGAAGCGCTAAACATGATGCAGACGACTGTAGAGGGTTACCTTACGGAAGGCTGTGGCCGGTGCCCGTTGGGCGGCACCCCCGGCTGCAAAGTGCATGCCTGGAGCACTGAACTGCACGCGCTCCGGGGCATCTTGTCCAAAAGCGGCTTAATTGAAACGGCAAAGTGGGGCGTGCCCTGCTACACCCTCAATGGCAAAAACGTGCTCTTGCTCAGTGCTTTCAAAAACCACTGCGCGATCAGCTTCTTCAAAGGGGCGCTGCTCAAAGATGATGCAGGGCTCCTTTCCACCCCTGGCCCTAACTCCCAAGCCTCCCGCTTGCTGAAGTTTACCAGCCCGGATGCTGTTGAGGCACTAAGGGAAGCCACCCTTGATTTCATTCAGCAGGCTATTGCAATCGAAAATGCAGGCCTGCAAATTGAGTTCCAAAAAAGCCCGGAGCCCTGGCCGGAAGAGTTGCAGGAATGGCTGGAGCAGGACCCTGTCCTCAAAGACGCCTTTGAAGCGCTCACCCCAGGCAGGCAAAGAGGGTATGTCCTTTATTTTTCCGCCCCCAAGCAGTCCAAAACCCGGATTTCCCGTATCGAAAAGTGCGTGGACAAAATCATGAACGGGGAAGGGCTGCATGATGCCTACCAAAAGAAGGGGAAAGCGTAATGCTTTATGTGATCATTTATTGGCCTCACTAACAACAGATCGGTACCGCATACCTGATGCGATACCGATCTGAGGAGTAGGAAACGGTGACGGGGTTTCGCCCTTTGGATTGATTTCCTAACACCGTCTTAAAGATTAACAGGAACGAGCGGCGGCATCTGACAGGGCACACTTACCCGGACTTGCCAAAGCCAACCTGTAGGCCCGGCCCCAATTAACCAATATACTTGAAGTTGTACTGGTAGATGCTAACGACAAGTATGACAAACAGCAGGAAGAAAATAAAGGCACCGAGTATCATGTATCCTTTTTTTCCTGAATTTCTTATTTCATCACCCATGATGGCTATTTTTTATGTTAATGGTTATTCTTGCCTGCAAAGATGGACAAAAATCTAAAAATGGCAAAGTTCTGTTGAGCTCCTTGATAAGCTTTGACAGGAACTAGTGCCTCAAGTCATAGAGCTCTTATACTTAAATTGAAGTTCTTTTTCGACTAATCAAGGCGAAGGTTCGCGGCTTTAGCCCGAGCTAAAGGAGCGGTTCTTAAACGAAGAGCAGGCGGAAAAGAACGAAACTTGGGGTGTCAAGGATTTATGGCTTAAGGCACTCGGGGCTGACCTTCCAAACGTAAGAAGCCGACTTGTTGCATCTGATTGCGACAAGTCGGCTTCCCATTGTAGGCCAGTCTTAATCTGGTCCTAGTAGAAGCGAGAACGGTTGTCCTCAATATCCGCGTTTTTCTTCATGGCCTGAATCAGGCGGGCAGGTACTTGCTGTTGTACCGGAGAAGACATGGTGCGGCGCAGCTCAGGGATATTGTTGGGCTGTCCTGCAGCAGGCTTGCTGAGGACTTTCACCACGAACACACCTGTTTTGCCTTCGATTGGTGCAGATACGCTGCCCTGCTCCATGGTGTACGCTTTGCCAATTACCTTAGGCTCGAAGCCCAGGCTGGGTACGAAAGTCGCATTGAAAGCTACATTCTGAGCCGTATCTACCTGTGTGCCAAATTGCTGAGCAATGGAAGGCAGATCAGTACCGCTGATCTTTCCGGCCAGCATTTCTGCTTTCTTCTTGTTGATGACTTGCTGTTCGATCTGGCTCTTGATATTCGCTACTGAAGGCAGACCAGCAGCCTGACGGGCACGAAGGCCGACCACTACGTACTTATTGGTGTAGTAGTCTACCGGATCCTGATAGCCATAGAGCTCAGGGGAAACTTCGCCCACACTTGCGTTGAAAGCCCAGCGAACGATGTCGCGGCTCGCCTGTCCGCCGCCCAGCTCACCGATGGAGAAGGCATTGCGCGTCAGGCCAGTGGAAGTCTTCATATCCAGGCCACGGGCAGCAGCATTTTCACGCAGTGTTTCCAGGTCGCGGTTCTCACCGATAAAGGCGAGGACATCCGCTTCGATATTTTCCTGTGTTTCTTCCAGTGGAACAATAGCCTCTTCCAGGTAGGCTACCTTCACACGGGGTGTAGTGGAAGCGCTGCGGCTCAGTACTTCAACCAGGTGCCAGCCATAAGAAGTCCGTACTTTGTACAGCTTGCCAATATCACCAGTGATGAAGAGGACTTCGTTGAATTCAGGTACAAACTGACCAGGGGTTACCCCCTCGTACTTACCACCATCGGAAGCACTGCCCGGATCCTGGCTGAACTTAATCGCCAGAGAGTCGAAGCTTGCCTGATTGGTCTCCAACAGATTTTGCAGGCTATCGATGGTTTTCTCAGCCGATACAAATTGCTCGGGTGCCTGTGCCTGAATCAGGATGTGGCGGGTATCCGCAGAGTCGGCGATCATACGGCGCTCCACCAGCTTCACGGCACGGTACTTACCCTGATCGATGTAAGGGCCGTAAACGCTGCCTTCCGGCATATTCATTACCGTATCCTTGATTGATGCGCTAATGGCATCCTCTGTGAGGAAAGTGCTCGGCGGCACGCCATAATTGCGCTCCGTGAAGGCGGTATCGTCTTCGGTTGTTTCAAACTCGGGAAGCAGTTCCGCCAGTCGGTTGCGCAGTGCTGCGGAGTCTTCAACCGTTGGCTTTACTTCAAAGACCACGTACTCCAGGATACGCGTCTCTTCGTCATTCTTATACTGCTCCGCATTTTCCTTCAGGTAGGCCTCGTAGTCCGCATCCGAAAGCGTCACTTCGGCATTGTCCACCTCATCAAAAGGCACCTTTACATAAGCGAGGCTGATGGGTGCATTTTGCTCGGCATGGCCCATTTCTGCCATCCAGGTTGGGGTATAGATAGCCTTGGATACCAGGGTATTGATTTTGCTCTGCAGGCGCTCCTTGATGATTTCGTTCTCCTGGTGTGCCCAGTAAGACATCAGCCGGGGGTCCTCCGCAATAGAGCCGTCCTCGATAGCAGTCTTAATCTGATTCAGCTGCTGAAAATCCACCTGGCCCGTTTGTGGGTTGCGGAAACGCTGCTGAATGACCGGGCTTGGGTTGGTGCCAAACTGAAGGTCCAGCAATTCGGTTTTGCTCACACCGAGGCCAAGGGCTTCGGCTTCTTCCTTCACCAGTGCTTCTTCTACGAAGTAGTTCCACAGCTGGCTGCGGCGGCTGTACAGGTCACCACCAGAGTTGCCGTACAAGACCTGCTCTGTGCGGTAAAACTGATTCCAGTCCAGCTTTTTACCCTCAATATCGCCCACAATAGTCTGGGAGCTGCCAAATACACTTTGCTGACCGGAAGTCATGTCCATTACAATGAAGCCGATCAGACCCAGTGCGATCAGTACGACCAGCAGCCAGGAATTCTTTCTAATTTTACTTATCAAAGCCATCTTAAGACCGATGTTTTTTGAAAATCAATGTTTCAATTCTGCTCATCCACAGGCGTTCTCTGTTTAGAAGCGGCTTGTGAATGCTCCACTTTACGCTAAAGAGACGCAAAGATAAGGTACCTTCGCGAAAATCCATGCAAATGTAGTTGGTTTAACGGCTAAATACAAACTTTAGGGAAAGTAGTAGCTACTGAACTGAAAATCGGAGACGGATGGGCAGCAGGCATATGCGGAGCGTTGTTAAAATGCAATAGGTTTTTGGGCGCTGCTGATTGCGAAAACAGGAGCAGATCACACAAAAGGTTGAGGCTTAGGTTGAGGTTGAGCGCCTTTGCTTTGGCTTCCTGCCGGGAATAGCGAGCTATTCATCCCACTCCGGCAGCCCCAGCCTGTTCTCAACCTCAACCTCACTAAAGAAAGCGGCACACCTTACAAATCATTTAGCCGCTTCTGCACGGACTTAATCACGTCCTCCTGAGCTTTGATGCGCGCGGCCATTTCCTCCTGCGCTTTGAGGTTGTCTTCGATGTCCTGCTCAGCTTTGGCGATGGTTTCTTTGGCGCGTTGTATTTCCCGCTCGTAGCGCTCTTTGTCTGTTGCTAGGCGCTCCAGGTCGCGGTTGAGGTCTTTGAGCATATCCTCCTGTTCTTCCAGTTCGATTTTGACTTTAGCCCGGGCGACTTCCAGTCCAAACCGGACCAGCATCTTCTCTGCTTCGGTGTAGCGCTCGCGGTGCTGACGGGAATTCAGATAAGCCCCTCCGAGGTCGATCCACACATATATAAAGGTATTATCGCCCTTTTGCTCCGTTTTGGCGATGACATCCACCGTGTTGCCCATGCCCAGGGCGGCGATGTCGGCATCATCAGAAAGCCATTCCTTGTCTTTGCGTTGCCATTTGGGCTTTTCGCGGTAGAAGTCCTTCATATAGTCCTTCCAAAGGTCAGAGACCAGCCCGGCATCAACGGCAGGGACCTCGAGGACCAGGGCATTTTGCACGCCAGCACTCATGCCCACGCTGCGCTCCACCACTTGCGCCTGCGTATAAGGCACCGCAAAAATGGTGAACAGGAAAATCCAGATAAAACGAATCATTATGGTAAGGTTTTGGTGTTAGGACGGGTTCTTGCTGATAAGTCACTTTACGCCGGCACCACTATCCGCAGGGCTTTCGGCACAATCTGGAAGTGAGCGGGCGTCTCGCCCAGGAATTCCCCGTCAGCTTCCAGTAAAGTGGGCGGCGATCCGGGCGTAGCTTTCACATCGGCCTCCTCCGCAAAGAAAGTAGTGACTTTGGGGTGCGACCCGATGGTCCCATTGTAAAACCGGTAGGTATTCATCAGCACGCCCAACCGGCTGATCTGCCCGGCCAGGGTGACCGCAAAAGCCCCTTTATCCGGCTTCGCGTGAGGCACGAGCTGCATGCCGCCCCCGGAGTACTTCCCGATCCCGAAATTAATGGTGTAGAAGAAGTCCTGATAGGACTGCCCGTTGGCTTCCACCACCGCTTCCTGCAGGTAGTACTCAAACAGGCACTTGGTCACAAGGGAAAGATAAAACAACTTGCCGCCTTCTCCCGGCTTGCGCTGCATAGAGCGCTGCACCAGATAGCCATCATAAGCCAGCCCGGCTACATTGACGAAGTAACGGGAAGCCGGCTTGTCATGGCTTTGATAGTTGATCAGGCCCACATCTTGCAGTGTGGTATGCCCTTTGGCGATCATAGCCAGGGCATCATCCGGTTTGGTGGGTATGCCGTGGGTACGCGCCCAGTCATTACCGGTACCTGCGGGCAGTAAGGCATGGTAGATTTCCAATGGGGGCACCTCTGTTTGGGTGAGAATGCCGTTGGCTACTTCATGATTGGTCCCATCGCCCCCTACCGTAAGGATACGGCGGTAGCCCTGGGCGACCGCCCGTTTGGCCAGCTCAGTGGCGTGCCCGTTTTCAGTGGTCACCGCCCAGTCACTAACCGGCAGGTAGCTGGCAATCTTCTGCTGTAAATCGGTCCAGTTGTTGCCCGCCTTGCCCTGTCCGGAAACGGGGTTAGCGATGACATACCACTGTTGGTGCATAAAATGAGCGTTGGTTCTGTGGTTGAAGATAGGGAAATTGTGGTAAACTGGAGGATGAAATCGGAGTGGCGATGATGCCTGCTTGCGCTTAGCCCTGTAAATCATCAGGCTAACCCTCTGTTGATATGAACCCAAAAAAGGTCGTGCCCCGGCAGCGTATTCGGGCACAACCTTTGGGCGTTTCTTCATTTACTTATCCCCGGGCATTTACTAATCTATTTTTACCGGTGCCCATTTTTAGGAAGAAACGGCTTACTGAGGGATATAATATTTTTCATTTCTTTTGACAGCTTAAAGGTAGGAGTCGGCTGCCGGTGATTTCTGCCAGTTTTGCTGAGGATTTACGGAAGCTATTGGCCAGCGTATTTCAGGTATTGCTCCGTTCAAAAGCACGGGGCTGCCAATGATGATTGGACAGCCCCGATAAGGTTTGCTATTGAATGCGGCTATGCATTGAGACTGTTATGATTTATGGATCTGCAATCGATTGATTACTTTATCTATTCGCCTTTTGTTTTCCTGTTGTAACAAGGAAGGGTATAAATTCATAAAAACATTTGCCATCATTATTACCAGCCCGGATAAAAAACCATGTACTATACTCCAGTATATCGCGAATACGAGCACAAACAGGAACCCAATTAGATGACCTATTTCGGCAATTGTCATTTGCCTTCGGATCTCCGTTAAATCCGTATTTCTACTTCTTATTTTAATACCCGGATTGAAGTATTTGAAAAATGTATTTTCCACAATCCACTTAAAATACCTGAGCCCCAGGTATTTATTGATGGTTTTGCTCTCAATAAAATTCATATATGATAGCCTTTCGTAGTACCTGGTCATCATGAGAATTGTATTGAGTACTATTCCGATTATCCAGGAAAAAAAGGAGACTGATATTCCGAATATGATATAGTTTATCATAAGCTTTTTGATTTTGCTGGCCCTTGTGCTTAGATACCCTTCGCCTGTACAAATCACGTAAGATCAGTCGTATGACAGTCGTTCGATTTGCAACTTGTTAGCAAAGCATTCAAATTATTTAATCTTGTATTTAACCGATGGTAAGCGGATCCGGTTCTGGATATTCTCTATACAATTAAATTGGAAACGTACATAATCCCTGTGAAGCCTCTCACCCTGGATAAAAGTCTTCTCTACCCATCAAACCTCCATGGCCTACCTAAAAACATAAAGAGGCTGTCTCGTTACTTTTGAGACAGCCTCATCAGGATTGGCTATTGAATGCGGCTATGCATTGAATGAATTGGAGTCAAAGGGCAAGGTAGGGCCAGGGCTCCCCGGAACTGAACCTGATGGACTAGGAAAGCAGCGTATGACTGGTACTTTAAACATATCTATAAAATTAACCCTGCCACCACCAGCGACAACCTCCAGTTGTTCCTCCGTCAGTTCTACATCGTCCATATCCACCTGCACTGGCAGGTTGAAATAAAAGGCTCTGGGGTCAGTTTGGTCTACAACTACCATACGGTCTTTGCCCTCCGGCAGTTTGACCTGCTGCCCCGTCAGCGACCTGATCGCTTCTTCCGGGTTTTCAATAAGGGCGGCTTTAAAAGCGGGGTTGTTCCACGCTTCAGTTACGACTTTTTCAGTTACGCTTTTTTGTGAATTGACACTCATAATAGACAATTTTTCTATTTATTGATTTAAAAAATGTACAGACTCGACTGATATGGATTCATTTAAGCTCCGACCTTTTCAATATGCCGAAAGCTAAAGCGTTAATTCCTAATATGAAGGTAAGCCTGAGCTGACTTAGAGAATTGCCAAAAAGACTGAATACAACACTGGAGCTTCCTCGAAAACTAAATAGGTAGCTTAATTTACAAGGCCCTTAAATTAGCTATCGTGAGCAGAAGAAATTTCAACAGAAGTGACCCTGTAAGCCCTTAAGGAAGTGAATACTATGGCTGAGATTGTTAAGAAATATAAGACCTACTTTACCTCACGGAGGAGGAGGAAGGCTACGCAGCCAGCCTTAACCAGAACGGGCTTAGCAATTGTGCGCCCTGATTTTATTGAGAACAGCAGTTATTGGTTTGAATATACAAAAGGAATGGTAAAGTCAATCTGCTGGAAATCATCCAGGTTTTCGTTGAAACCAAGTCGGTTCAAAGTCAGGTAATTGGTGCCATTTACCGCAAAGGTATCGATGGGGAAGTTACAGAGGATGCCCTTTTCGCCTAGGTTAGGATGAACGAAAAAGTTAAAGTCTACTGATTCTCGGGGAATAGGACGGCCATTCACTTCAAAGGTGATCGCTTCCCGTAAAAGTGTAAGGATTTTGGATAGATTCGCTTGGTATTCGGTCTGTTTCTCTTCATAAAAACGTATTCTGAGCAGCTCTGCAGCTTTGGCATCTTTCTCTCTGAGCGAATAGTACTTCCGCTGAAGCTCATCCAAGCTGTCAGCGTACATTTTGTCGTAATTGGATTTGTTGAAAAACAGCGTTCGGATACCCCGTTTCTCAAACGCCATGATGGTGCTATCCAGCTGGAAAAGCACCTGTTCCAGGTTTTCATCGTACTTAGCGAACACCTGTAGTTGCGAATCCTCAATCCGGTAATTGGGGATGCTCAAAGCACGAATTGGCGTATACTCCTTTTGGGCTTTACGCAATTGTCGCAGGTCATCGTAAAAGACATAATTAAAGGATGCCCCAGCGTTTTCTTTTAGCTTGATCGATTGGTATAGCCCCTGGCTGTCGTCGTTGTCGAGCCGGGGAAATACTTCGTAGTTAGTAAACTGCAGACTCGAAAGTAGCGATAGAATTAGCAGCAGCGGAAAGGTAAGTAAGACAAACCGGCGCGTCCCCTTTTGGTCGATAAAATTAAACAGCAGGGGGCGCCACAAAAACGACAAGGTAAGCACCCCCACCAAGATGTACAGGGTCAGATAAGCCCGCGCAAACCATTTGGCTTTTACTTTTTTCAGAAGACCAAGGGTGATAAAATCAAAACCTACGATACCGCCAATAGCCAGGAGTGTAAAAAACAAGGGCATATACCAAGAGTAGGGTATTCGATCGGCAAAGGTATTTTGCAGCACCTGCAAGAGGACAGACGAACCCGTAATCCAGATAATTACCGAAACAGAAATAAAGAAAAGCAGGAAAGTAAAGGCGAACATTAAGCTGGCTATATTTTCCAGCTTGAGGATAAAGTCGTCGAATTCGCCTACCGTCTTCTGAATATATTTACTGAACGGATCGCTATAATTTAGACTGCCGTAGTCGATATCGCCGGAGACAAACCTTAGCCCAATGGCCCCGATCCACAGCCCTCGCAGAAACACGTGCACAATGAGGGAAATAATAAAAATGCTTGAACCGGTGATGAGCATCGCCAATAGAATGCTGACGAGCCGGTAGTAAATATCATCGCCGGTATTGTTGGCATTGACGTAGTAGTATTGGAACTGTAGGAACTCGTTGAACTGAAACAGCCCGAAAATAGCAAAGCCAGACACCAGGAGTTCCAGGTTCCAGCTGTTTTCCTGTAGCTTGTTGAGCCACTCTTTGAATACCTGTTGTTTATCGTCCATCGGCTAACGGTAGATTAACTTTTAGACAACAATGCGCTAGTGATGGTTCATTACGTTTGTTTCCGGTGATTTTGATTTATCCACCATTTTATGCCCTGATAAGCTAGTACACTGTGTATTAAGTAGAGTATGACAATGGACACAAAATAGTCGAGGCCCCAATAGTGTTTTACGGGTATGATTAGGGCTAGACAAACAACTAGCAGGAGGATAGTCTGCTTTTTATTCATGGAATAGCTTTTTTAAGTAAGTTTTAGTGTGCTTGAATCTTACTCGTTTTGCTTTATCCGTCTTGTTTTTTGGCGTAATTATACAACAATGAAGCCAAGCCTACAACAACTAGTCCATAGAAAAGATAACTTCTATCTGCTTCGGGAGTATCCTCGATGGTGATAAACTGGTAGACCATATAACACAAGCCAAGTGCTATAAATATCACTGCCACAATCTTTAGAATCGATTTATTAATCATGATAAAACCTGTTTAAATCACACAATACTTATCTCGATAATATTACGCATTTGCTATAAGTCAATAGTCCGTGGGGAAAATGACGCATAGCCATAAAAAAAGGGGAAAGTTGTAATTTGGGAGTTCCTACACACTCAAACCAACTTTGCCCCTATGAGCGTCAAAGCACTCACGGAACAAATATTACGAAAAATTTCTACAAATAACCGTTGGCAATACCGATTTATGCTGCACTTGTTTCCATTATGGCTAGCCGTGCGAGGCCGGTACAACTTCACCAACCTTTCGCGCTGGAGCGAATACGGGGAAGATACCTACCGTCAGAACTTCGCCCGCCCCTTTAGCTGGCTGGAGTTCAATGCTGAGCTGGCTTCGCAACAGCTTGGGCAGCACTTGGCTATTGCTTTTGACCCTTGCTTTGTACCAAAGAGCGGCAAGCATACAGCGGGTATAGGCTACTTCTACTCTGGCTGCGCCGGCCGCGAGCTGCGCGGCCTGGAGTTTTCGGGTATAGCTGCTGTAGATCTGGCGGACAAAGCAGCCCTCCATCTCGAAGCCGTCCAGACAGTAGGCCTGAAAGAGGGGGAATCGCAGCTTGCTTTCTATGCCCGTATCCTTTGTGAGCGCAAAGAAGCCCTGCTGAGGCTTTCCAAGTATGTCACTGCGGATGCCTATTTCGCCAGGGAGCCTTTCGTGGATACGCTGCTTGGCGAAGGGTTTCAACTGATCACCCGCCCGCGCAAGGATGCAAGGCTGCGCTACCTTTATAATGGGCCAAGGCTGAAAAGAAGAAGGGGGCGCCCTAAAACATATGACGGCCGGATCAATCCTTATGCCCTGCGCGAAGACCATTTCACGCCATGCGCACAAGCAGAAGACGGTTCGTGGGCTGCTTACCAGTCCACTGTAAATGTACAGTCTTGGAAGCGCAACGCTAAAGTTGTCATCGTACATCACTTGGACGATCAGGGGCAAGTAAAATCCGCGAAGATTTATGCCTGCACCGATATGGGCATGGATGGCGCAGAGGTACTGCACGCTTACCAGTGCCGCTTTCAGATTGAGTTCCTGTACAGGGATGGCAAGCAACATGCAGGGCTGGCCCACTGCCAGGCACGCAGTCCGCAAAAGCTGCACTTCCATCTCAACACGGCCCTCACAGCCGTATCGCTTGCTAAAGCAGCATACTGCCTCAGCGCCCCGCCGCAGGAACGCAAAGCGTTTTCTATGGCAGACGTTAAAACCCAGTATGCCAACGATTTATTGCTGGACCGATTTATTGCCACGTTCGGCATCGGCGCACAGCTTTCAAAAATTAATTCCATCCGCGAGCGCTTCAGGGCTATAGGCAAAATTGCCGCCTGATTTGCCACGGACTATTACCGAAAGAAACACAGCAACAATGGAAATTTCCATCATTACTGTGTAAGATCACTCTTATTAAATTATTCAAAATAATAAACAGTGATTCGGATTTAATCGTTCTAAAGTGGATCTATCCAAGCTAGTACACCAAAGGTTAAAGCAACTACAGGCCAGACAATACCACCAGAGACCATTTCTAATTGTTCATCACTAAGTTCAAGATCATCTAAATTTACTCTGGGTGGGATGTTGATAAAAATTATATTTGGATCTGTTTGGTCACTAACAACAATTTTCTTCATGTCAGGACTGAGTTTTTGACCCTTAAAATCTTCTAGAGTCTCAACCGGAGATGCTATCAAGCGATTTTTGAAATCCTCATTATTCCAACATTCATTGAATAATTGATTGACAAATTGTTGTGTCTTTTCTTGTTCCTTTGATACTAGCATTTTGCGAAAATTTTATGAATTTAAAATAGATTTGAATTTTGATTTTAAAATGAGCCTCACACAGTTAAGCCCATTTTAAAATAATAATTTGCTTACAAGTAGGGTGTGTATAACAAATTGCACAGCTATGCCGCTGCGACAAGTTGCTGGATCGTACTCCACGCTCCACTTTTACGATAGCACCGCAAATCAGCGAT
>NZ_JALEGS010000080.1 GCF_022763345.1 Phaeodactylibacter sp. | reverse complement strand
TGCCACAAAAACTTGTTTGGAGACCATACAAGGGTGGCTCAGCTGAACATAGCTATGAAGTTTTGACTCTTGGAATTATTCTTTGCGTAAGGTCAGTGAATTAAACGCTCAGCGTCTGCCAGTTCAACAAACAAGTTTTTGCCTAATTGCCGGAAGCCGTATTTGGACACATAATGTCCGATTAACTCTGTTTTTGACCGCAAAGAAACGTATCCTTCATAATCCCTCTTGAAGGACTGTTCACAAGCAAATGCAAGAAGACAACCAGCCAGGTGATCGTACCTTTTCTTCCTTCCCACATCTCTGCGGTTCACTTCAATCAAACAAATGTGGATTCTAAACTCTCCCGGAATGTCTTTAAATGAAATTAAGCCGAGTATCTCTTCATCTGAATCCAATCTGATTTTATAGGTTTCATGGCGCTTTTCGAGGTTCCGGTCAAATTGGAATGCATTGTTTTTCTCGATATTTGCCCAATCTTTTCCTTCTACTGGTTCTACTCTTGCCCCAATGAGCTCTCCAGATGATTTATGACGCACCTTTATCACTTAAAAATAAAAAAGTTAACATAAAAAGTCAATTTTATTGATAATTCCTATTGATATCTTTCTGAAGATAGCTCAAACCAGTTGCCTTCATCTGGTATTCTTGTAGGTTCTCAACCTACATTTAGTTCTGTTTCAATTAATTATGGGGGTCTGCGTAGACGGCCGCATCGCTCTCCTAAACAACATCAAAACCCAACTATTAATTACAAAGAGCAGCATAAAAATAAAAACCTATAAATCCCATAGATTTTATTTTATTTTTTATCCCTGACAATGAGCTAATTAGACGGTGGGTTTCAAAAAATACTGGCATCGTACCAAAATTTTACATAGATTTGTGTTCAACAATCTCTTCTAAGAGGAAAGCCCTCTGTTTGGAAGCGATTTTATGAAGAAGGGTGGAGAGATCGGGCTCTGTGAAACCCTGGCAACCGCACGAAAGTGAAAGGTGCCAATTCCCGCCAAAAAATGTTGCCTCTGGCAGCGATTGGAAAAATAAAATCAGAGTATCCAATGTCTTCATTTCACATTTCCACATTACTACCTGCTACTGTACCGAACCTTACACCTGTGCACCCTTTGATGCGCTGTTGTATGTGTTGTTGTTGATCCTGTATCCCTATACAGGATGAACCGCTACTGCTGTGCTGCCTTCCGGGCAGTCCCGGCTGGCTTTATCTGTTTGTTTTCAAATATTACCATTACGCTATAAAATTTGCATTAGCCATGTCAGACTATCGTTATGAAACGCTTCAGCTTCACGCTGGGCAGGAAGAAGTAGAAGGTACCACCCGCTCACGTGCAGTACCGATTTATCAGACTACGTCCTATACGTTCAAAGACTCTGAGCACGGAGCCAATTTATTTGCGCTCAAGGAGTTTGGCAATATCTATTCCCGCATTATGAACCCTACGGTGGATGTGCTGGAGAAGCGCATCGCAGCGCTCGAAGGTGGCGTGGCTGCGGTGGCGGTGGCCTCCGGGCAGGCCGCTCAGTTCATCGCACTGTCCAACATTCTGGAAACCGGCGACAACCTGGTCAGCAGCGCCAACCTTTACGGCGGCACCTACAATCAGTTCAAGGTCAACTTCAAGCGCCTGGGCATCGAGGCCCACTTTGTAGCCGACGAATCGCCGGAAGCTTACGAAAAGCTAATCGATGAAAATACCAAGGCCCTATACGTGGAGGCCATTGGCAACCCGAGCTTCAACGTGCCGGACTTTGAGGGCATCGCGGCGGTAGCGAAGAAGTATGACATCCCACTCGTGGTGGACAATACCTTTGGCGCTTGTGGTTATATCTTCCGGCCCCTCGACCACGGCGCAAACATCGTGGTGCAGTCAGCGACCAAGTGGATTGGCGGGCACGGCACAAGCATTGGCGGTGTGATCGTCGACGGCGGCAACTACAACTGGAGCAACGGCAAGTACCCGCAGTTTTCTGAGCCGAGCGAAGGCTATCACGGGCTGGTCTTTGGAGACGTCTTCGGTGCAGAAGGGCCTTTCGGTAATATCGCGTTCGCGATCCGGGCGCGGGTGGAAGGGCTTCGCGACTATGGCCCTGCACTTAGCCCGTTCAATGCCTTCCTGTTGCTGCAAGGCCTGGAAACGCTAAGCCTGCGTGTACAGCGCACTGTAGACAACGCTCTGGAGCTGGCCCAATGGCTGGAAAAACACCCCAAGGTGGACCATGTCAACTACGCTGGCCTGGAGAGCAGCCCTTCACATGCTAATGCAAAAAAGTACCTGCAACATGGCTTTGGCGGTGTCCTGTCCTTCACCATCAAAGGCAGCAAGGAGAATGCAACGAAGTTTGTGGACAGCCTGCAACTGGTCAGCCACCTGGCCAATGTGGGTGATGCCAAGACCCTCATCATTCAGCCCTCTGCCACGACGCACCAACAGCTGAGCGAGGAAGCGCAACTGGCGGCGGGCGTACTGCCCAACCTGCTGCGCGTTTCAGTGGGCATTGAGCACATTGATGACATCCGGGGCGATTTCGAGCAGGCTTTCGCCAAAATCGAAGCAGGCGACCCGGTGCTGGCATAATTTATTTTGGGGGCCATGTGCCCCCACCTCTTTTTTCCTGATGCAAAACAACACGACCTTGAAATACCTGACCATCGCGGAACCACTGAAACTGGAAAACGGCGCCCAACTTGAGGGCGTCCAAATCGGCTATAAAACCTATGGCACGCTTTCGGATAAAAAGGACAACGTCATCTGGGTCTTCCATGCCCTCACGGCTAATGCTGCGGTAGAAGAATGGTGGCCGGGCCTTTTTGGCTCGGGCAAGCTGCTCGATCCAGACCGGTACTTTATCGTATGTGCCAATATGCTGGGCTCCTGCTACGGCTCCACCAATGCCCGCAGCATCAACCCGGCAACCGGCGCACCTTACGGCAAAGACTTCCCACACCTCACTGTGCGGGATATGGTCAAAGCTCACCAACATTTGCAGAAGCACCTGGGCATCAGCCGGATTCAGTTTGGCATAGGCGGCTCAATGGGCGGGCAGCAGTTATTGGAATGGGCCGTCACAGACCCCGGTTTATTCCGTAGCATCTGTGTGTTGGCCACCAACGCGAAGCATTCTCCCTGGGGCATCGCCTTCAATGAGGCCCAACGCATGGCCATCGAGGCAGACCCCACGCTTTACACCAATGCGGAAAATGCCGGTGCGGCTGGTTTGGCAGCAGCCCGGGCAGTAGCCATGCTTTCCTACCGCAATTACCGGACCTATCAAAATTCGCAGGAAGAGGACAGCGATGAGGTCCGCAGTGATTTCAAAGCCGCTTCCTACCAACGCTATCAGGGACAAAAGCTAGTGGACCGCTTTGATGTACTTTCGTATCTCACCCTTAGCCGGGCGATGGACAGCCACAACCTGGGGCGCGGACGGGGCGGTATCGAGCAGGCCCTGGAGCGCATCAAAGCCAAAGCACTAGTCATTGGCATCCACTCCGATGTATTGTTCCCAGTCGAGGAGCAGGCCAGGCTGGCTATGCACATACCACAGGCACAGCTCGAGCTCATCGACAGCACCTACGGCCACGATGGTTTTCTCATTGAATTTGCCGAAATCAGCCGCCTGGCTCAACCCTTCCTGGAAGGAACCGTTGCTATTGATAGAAAACGGAAATACCGCCTGCGGGAGCAGTCCAAAAATGGCTTTGGCTTCCGCCCGGTGGAGGCCCTGCCGGGAACGGAAAGATTATGACCCGGCCGTGACGAGCATCACTGAAATAGCCTCTGCTTTTATTTTATTTTGCAAACGTAACTCTTAACCACCAAAAACGATATAACCTATGTCACTCAGATTAGGAGAAGAAGCACCTAACTTCAAAGCTCAAACTACCGAAGGTGAAATTGATTTTCACGAATGGCTCGGAGACAGCTGGGGCGTACTGTATTCTCATCCTGCAGATTTTACGCCTGTTTGTACCACTGAACTGGGCCGTACCGCAGCGCTCAAGGAAGAGTTTGCCAAGCGCAACGCCAAGGTGATCGCCCTGAGCGTAGACCCGATCGAGGACCACATGAAGTGGCTCAGCGATATTGAGGAAACGCAGAATGTAAAGATGAACTTCCCCATTATCGCGGACTCCGACAAAAAAGTCGCTGTGGCTTACGATATGATCCACCCGGAAGCGGACCAGAAATTCACGGTACGTTCTGTTTTTGTAATCGATCCAAATAAAAAGATCCGCCTGACGCTGACTTACCCGCCATCAACCGGCCGGAACTTTCACGAAATCCTGCGCGTGATCGACTCCCTGCAACTGACCGACAACTACAGCGTAGCGACGCCGGTAGATTGGGAAGATGGGCAGGAAGTGGTGATCTCGCCTGCCATTTCCAGTGAAGATGCGAAAGATAAATTCCCGAAAGGCTTCAAGGAAGTCAAGCCCTACCTGCGCCTGACGCCACAGCCGAACCGGGACTAATTTAATTAATTGCACAAACGTTTTAGGTTACGAAACCGGAGTTCTACCCACGGGTGGGGCTCCGGTTTTCTGTTTACGGCCCTGCTCATCCAGTCTGCTCGGAAGTTAGTAATTTGCGGTTTCAATAAGTTGGCCACATGCTAAAGAAGGGGACGTCCACGGGAATTTTTATGCTGCTGTTGCTGCTCTACACCGTATTGCAATGGCGCTACCTAGCCCTGGACTTCTGGAACGACGAGCTCTACACCCTCCGCTACTTTGCCTGTGCATCCTTCGCGGCTGTACTGACGGACTATCATGTGCCCAACAACCACATCCTTTTCAATGCGCTCAACCGCCTCTACCTCCTGCTGATTGGCGAAACGGACTTTCTTACCCTGCTGCAAAGCCCTGAAAAGCTGCGCGGGCTGATGTTCGTCTACGCCGGGCTAACGCTTTGGGGCACCTGGAAGCTGGGCGCGCGCTTTTTCAGCCTGCTGACCGGGCTGCTTGCCGTTGCCATTACCGCTACTACCCTGCCCTACCTCAATTTTGCGCTTCAAATCCGTGGGTATGGTTTAAGTGCACTCTGGCTTTTGGGGTTGTTGTACAGTACACTTAGCTTTCACGAAAAAAGGAGCCGGGGGGCAGCTTTTGGCATCATTGGCTCAGCGGGTGCGCTGATGTACACGTTACCGTCCAATCTGTACTTCATCCTGGCGGTTGGACTGTTTTGGGGAATATTCTGGGTGCGGCATATGCTCCACAACGGGCTGCATTTGCGCAATAAAGCTTTTCAGGTTGCCCTGCTCACCGCCATTGGGCTGAAGCTTGCCCTGCTGGCCTACGTACCGGTTTTCGGGCAGGTCTTCAATAATCCCTATGTCACCTACGAGCCCTTCAAGTGGAGCAACCTGACCTACTATGCCCCGGTAGTGCTGGGCGATTTTATGGGTGGCCGATGGTGGCTGTTGCCCTTTGCGTTGCTCGGGTATGCGCTGGGGCGAAGGCATTGGCTGCCTCAGGCTCAAAGCGCCCTGCTGCTGCTTACGGTGCTTGTCCTACCCTTTTTGCTGGTGTACATCCTGGGCAACGCCGCTCCAAAGCGGATCTTCATCCCGTTGGTACCGGTTTTTGCCCTGTTGTTGTCCGTCGGTATTGCCGCAGAAGTCAGGGAACTGCCGCGGTTTCGCTGGCAAGGGGTCGTAGCCGTGCTTTTGGTGGCGGGGTATGGCGTTTTCCAAGTCTTCCAGGGCTGGAGCGAGAGCAGTGCGCAGATGATGGCCGACATCAAACTCGGCGGCCGCTCTCAGGGGCTCACCCATCAGTACTATTCCTGGCATTACCGGCCGCAGCGGGAGGTAGACTTGTATAAAGACGATTACTTTTACCCCGGTATACCGGTAGGCATTGTAGGCTGCGAACCCCACGGGCTGCGGTACTTTCTGGAGGCTGAGGGTATTCCCTATCTTCAGGATGCCAATGTGGACTCGCTCCTGAACCGGCATGATACTGTAGATATTTTCAGCAGCCGCCCTTTGCGCTTGATGAGGGAGGCCGCTTACGCAAATGGCGAGATCATCAGTTACCGTGGACAATTGTCCTACCACACACCGATCCGGTTGAGGATTGATCCTGCTATTCGGGGCACCCTTCAGCAATTACTCCCAGACACCACAATTCGGCTGATTGCTCAGGGGCTTTTGCCGGGCAGCCTGCCACCGGACCAGCCTGCCCTGTCTCTGAAAGCCCAGCCAGCTAAGCTCGGAGACCTGAGCACCTTCCTTCGGCAGCAGCAGCCCTTTGTCCTATTACAACCCGACTCATTAGGCCCGGAAAACCTCTCGCTGGCTGGAATGGAATACACGTTTGATTTTCGCGATAGCCTAAGGGGCTACCACACTTACAGGGCACAGCCCCGCCTCTTGGAAAGAAGACAGGTTTGGTCATCCCAACAAGCACAGGAAGCTGATGCCGAAAATCCGTACGCCAACCTATGGTCCGCCACACTATCGGATACCATTGCCCACCGCTCCCCGGATTGGCTGCGCATTGACCTGGAAGCCCACTTCGAAGCCGGGCAAGGCGGCACCCTCGTTTTTGATGTCAATCGGGATGGAGAGACCGTCCACTGGAAGGGGCTACCGCTCGATGATTACCACCAGGCCTGGCAGCCTGTTCAAACCGCAACACTTTATTTTCGATGGCCGGAGGGGCTTCAGACAGGTGACTACGTACAGGTGTACCTTTGGAGCAATGCCGGAGGGCGGGTTGTATTGGAAGGGGCCAAGATTTGGGAGGGCTATGGCCTTAACCAATAACCCTGCCTCCACCAACACTTCAGCGGTCAAGTTTTACTGCCCCCAAATCAGCCGTCCGCTGGCTTGATGCCCTTCAACAGTCCTGATCCGGAAAAAGTACAAGCCCGATTGCAAAGCAGCCCGATTCAACTGTAGCTGATCGCCTGAAAAAGCCTGCGTCAGAACGGTCTGGCCCTGACTGTTGAACAGCTCCAAGGTCCGTGCCCCGGCAGGCCAGCCTTCTAACGTCAGCCATGCGTACTCCTGTGCAGGGTTCGGTGCAATACGGACCTTCGCACCGCCTAATGTTAGGTCCAAAGCCACGCTGATGATTTCCACGAAGTCGATACCAAGCTTATGCACCGTGGTATTGGTGATGATGGGATCGTTGATGTCAAAGTAGATAGCAGCCCGGTTTTCGATAACGGTTCCTAAAGGCAGGCCGTTCCGCTGCTCTATTTTGTATTCCACAAAGCCCTGACTGCCTTCCAGGTTGGTGGTGCTGTCGGGCAAGAGGATGTTTTCATAAGTGAAGACCAACACATTGTCTCCGTCAATATCCCAGGTATAGGCATGGCTGGAAGCCCCCGGGCGCAGCGTAGTGATGTCGAGATGCTCGGAGATGGTATCACGGATCACCACCAAAAATGCCGTATCGTTGCCGGTGTTTTGAAAATTCACCAGATACTCCAGAGCAGTGCCTGGCTCAATCAGATGCTCCTCTCCGTAGCCTCTCGGGAAACCATGTTTATCGTTGGGGTCATAAGAAGCTACGACCTCCCGGCATTCGATGTCTATGAACTCATCGGTATCGCCCAGCTCAAACTGATTGACGAAACCCGTGCTGAAGCTGCCCTCGTCATTTTCGCCGCAGCCTTCCACCACGGAGACCGGCTGACTGTTGCCCGGGTGCAGGGGGACTTGTTCTACCTCCAGCCGGTACGTGGAACCGTTGGCAGGGAAGCTGTACTCAAAGGCCTCTCCTACCTCCAACTCCAGAGAGTCCGGAGCGGTGAGCAGCATCACCCCGTCTTCGATGACAATACAGGCAGCCGGGGCTTCCATATTACCACTGCCTATGTTTTGTACGGTGAAGCGGACTTCTTCATCCACGCAACTGCTTTGCACAGCCAGGCTTGCCCCGTTCCAGAGCGGGTCAGGAGGTGCACAGGGGTCGTTGGGGTAAATTTTAGCCTGGGCGCAGAGGGACTGACCAAGCACGGCATCACAACTGACCACAAAATTGACCGCCAGGTAGCCGCAGGCATTTGCCGGCACCTCACCAAGGTTAAAGGTGAAGGTCTGCCCATCTTGTCCAGCAACGGGCAGCGTAGCGGACTGGAAGTCAAAAAGCTCATCCAGCGTCACCTCTACATAGGCATCTGTTGCGGTCGCCGTGCCTTCATTGCAGTATTGAATGTGGAGCGTCCGCGTCCAACAGGCCCGAAGGAGCGGCATACTAAAGTCTACGGTTAGCTCGGGGCAGGCTTCTTGCTCCTGCATTGGGATATCCAGTGTGCTCATACTGCCTGGTACGCTCAGGTCCACCATATAACTGTCCTGGCATTCCAGCCAATAGCTGGCCGGTACCAGCGGATAAACCTCATAACTGCCGGCCGGCACCTCCTGCTCGTAGCTGCCATCGGCCTGGCTAACGGCATAGTACAATTCATTCCCGTTGTTGATGGCTATCAGCCATCCGTTGATGCCTGGCTCTTCGGGCATGGGAATACAATCTGTCAGGGTATCCAGCACCAACCGGCCTTTTAGGGTGGTACAGGTTTGAGGATCGAGTTGCACCAGAACACTGTCCTCGTAAATGCAGCCATTCTCCGTATTTGTCAGGGAGAGAAGATGCATGCCACTTTGTGCGGTACCCGTTGGATTTTGGCCCGATACCGTTGATCCATCCGGGTAGGTCCAGATGGGATTGCCTCCGGGCAGTGCCGGAGCATACAAAAGATTGGCAGAATCACAGCTGATCAAATCCGCAATCAGGGTGGGCTCGTAGAGGTCCTCGGTAACGATAACCAGGTCTTCTGAAAAACAATCCGGCTGGCTATTGTCCGTCACAATCAGGATGTAGGTTCCAGGGGCATCTACCAATGGGTTCAGGGTATTGGCACCCGAAAGGATATTTCCATCCAGAGTAGTCCAGGCGTAGGAGATGTCCGGTCCGGCAATACTGGCGCTGCCCTCCAGGACAACAGCCGTAGTGGCACAGTCGAGCTCTTGCTCAGGACCAGCATCAGCGTTAAGTCCGGGCTCCAGCGTGTAGCTTACAATGATGGAGCAATCGTTGGCATCTGTCACGGTCACTGTATAGTTACCAGATGGCAAACCAATCCATGGTGAAGTGCCACTTCCATCTGGCCAGTTGTAAGTATAGGGCGGTGTGCCTCCGGTGACAAACACGGACAGTATACCATCTGAAGAAGAGCCACAGCTTGGGGCCTGTTCTTCCTGTATGACAGCCTGCAAGGGCGGAGGCTCATTGATCAGCACCATTTCTTCCACCGTGCATCCGTTGGCATCTGTGATCCAGACAATGTAGACGCCAGCGGGCATATTACAGACCTCTGAAGTAGTGGCGCCAAAGTTCCAGTTAAAGACGTAAGGGGGCGTACCGCCGGATACTTCTACGGACACGCAGCCTGAGGCGGTGCCGAAGCAGGTGGCGTCTAAGGTGGTGAAGTTAACAATCCAGTCTTCCGTATTACAGTCAATACCACAACCTGTTATTGTTACCGAACTGCTGGCCTGGCACTCCGGATCAGCATCATCCGTAATCAGCACATCATAAACTCCAATTGGTAAAGGGACTTCTTCAAGCAGTAAGGGGCTGCCGTAGGTACCCTGGTAGGCACCACTTTCAAGCTCCAAGAGGTAGGTTTCACCAGCTGAAGTACTATTCGAAACGACGAACTCGATATCATAATAGTCGTCATCGGGCTGATTCGGCGTGTCATTATCGTTGCAGTCCAGAATATTGGCTGTGACGAACTCAAAGATACAAGGTGGAGGCGTGCATTCCGGTGCAGCTACCAAAAAGCTAGCGGTACAGTCGGTATTGCTGATGTCATTAACGACTACCTGTATATCTCCCTCTGCTACCAGATATGGCCCAAAGACGTATTCTGTATCATATAATCCAGACTCGGCTTCTCCTCCTATTCCAGCTATCCAACTTCCTGAACTACCTCCGCTAACGGTGAGCGTAAAGGTAAAGGTATCATCAGACAAATCAGCCGGCGTTCCATTGTCGTTACAATCCGAAACGCTGAAGTCCGTATCGATCCCAGAGACATCAATCAACGTTTGCCCCACCCCCACACAACCGTCTGCCTCATTCGTTACGGAGACGGTATAAATAGTGGATTGACTAGGGGACACAGTGACCGAAGGGGTCGTGGCCCCGATATTCCAATCATAAATAAACGGAGGCGTCCCTCCGGTCACTTCGGGCGTAAGGGTAGTGATGTCACCCGGGCACCGCTCCAAAATAAAAGGTAGCGCTACATTGGCAGCAGGCAATGCTATTGCCTCAGTGGTGGTGGACGCAACACAGCCATTGCTGTCGGTAACAGTGAGATGATAACTCCCAGACTGAGCAATGACAATAGTACTGTCTGTCCCGCCAGGGTCCCAGCTAAAGGTATACGGAGGGACACCACCGGTAGCGGTAGCTCCAAAGATGAAAGGATCATTCTCACAAAACTCCAATATACTTGGGCTCGTTGCCTCCAATGCTTCAGCCGGGAAGAGCACCACAGAGTCGAGGCCGACACAGCCACTATCATCGGTTACTGTTACGCCATAAACTGCTCCGGGCGTAGGCGTAATTTCCTGAAAGGAACTCGTACTGCCGTTACTCCAGATATAGTCCTTTCCACCAATGCCTCCCTCTACTCCAGGGGTTAGCAAATATTCAAGGCCTTCACAATATTGAATGGTATCCCCTAGCGTCACCTTAAGGCTATCTACAAAATTCACCTGCACCTGATCTTCCGCCCAGCAATCGGGCAAGCTCTCATCTGTAACCCGTAGGGTATAAATCCCACTTTCTGAAACTGTTGTAGCCGGGGTTTCGTCGGTGAAGCCATTGGGGCCAACCCACTGGAAAGCCAGCTCCGGAGGCGAGGCCAGTACGGTAAAACATACCTGGAACAGTGTATCTCCATTAGCCAGAGTGACCGGGGCAAGGTCTTCCGGAAACCAATTCACACTTATAAAGCCTTGCGGAAGCGAGGAAAAGGGCTCAGGAAGCCCCATATTGTCATCTATTGAAAACGCCGACCATCCGGGGTTGATATCGGCTATTGAGGAAAATTGTAAGAAGTCGGGGTTGTAATTTAGGGTAAAGGATGTTCCGAGAATATTAACAAAGTTTTCAATTGTCAAAGGCAGGCAGACCTGGTCCCCAGCCTGTGCCTGTACCCCTCCTAATACCAACTGCAGGACATCGGGATTATTTGGGGAAGGTGGTGTCGGCGGATTGCTACCCACGTATCCATTGGTCAGCTCGAAGTCCAGAGGCACTTCATTTCCATCAACAAACTCAATCGGTGCCAGGTCGTCAGTAATCCAGATACGGGCTGGATCCGAAAGTAAACTGCCAATTTCGACCCCAGGCTCACAGAAGACTTTCCGGTCCGGCCCCGCATCCGCAGTAAGCCCTGCCAACAGCTCAATCGTTTCTTCAGCCGTACAGCCTTCCCCGTCCACCAGGGTCACCTGGTAAGTACCTGCCTGAAGGCCATTTTGCTCAGGCCCGGAAAAGCCGTTGTCCCACTGAAAGTCATAGGGCGGCGTACCTCCTGACCCCGCCAGGAATATCCATCCGGTGGGGGTATCCGGGCAATAGGGGTGCTCGATACTCACCGTATCAATCTGCAGGTTGCACTGTGCCAGGACAGGCATAGCGCCAAACAAGAGGCTTACAAGCGTCAGGGTCAAATTTCGCATGGGATTCGGTTTTGTTTTATTTCACGTTACAAATGTTGGGAGAAAACACGGGTAAGGCAAATGCATTTTTTGTGATTTGTAGAATAGAATTAAACCCTATATCTTTTTTAGATGCTTAAAAAAAGGCATTTTGAAAAAAAATTGTAGTTTAAACTTGGCATTATCTCCTACTTCATATGCAAAATTAACCGCCCATGCAGCCGACCTACCTGTACGAGCTGGTCCAATCTTTTAGCAAACAGGAACAGCGGGAAGCCCAAAAGTGGCTGGCTTCCCCTTACCACAATCAGCGGACCGACCTAAGGGCACTGTTCGAATGTTTGTTGAAAAAGCCACAACCGCCCTCCAAGGCAGCGGTTTGGCAGGCGCTATTCCCGGATACGCCCTACAACGATCAGCAACTGCGGTTGATACAGAGCTATCTGTACCGCAGCCTGGAAGACTTTTTGCTTCATCAGGAACTGGACAACCGCCCGGAAAGCACTCGCCACCTGCTTTTGGATGCTTACCGCCAACGCGGGCTGGACCGCCATTTCACCAAAGCTTACCGGCAGCAGCAACGCGCCCTGGAGCAAACACCACTTCAGCATCCGGAGCATCATCTCGCCTTGTACTGGCAGGAGCGTGCCTTATTTCAGCATCAGGCGCGTCGCGAACGGACCCGCGAGCACAATTTACAGGCCATGGAAGACGCTCTGACCCTGGCTTTTCTCAGCATGAAACTCCGGCAGGCTTGCTGGCTCCTGGCGCACGAAGCAGTGTACAAGGCAGAGTACAAAGTAGCCCTGGAGCCTCTGCTGATTGAGCTCGCTCTAAAGCCCGCCTACACCCAACAGCCTGCCGTAGCCATTTACCTCAACTGCTACCGGATGCTGAAAGCACCGGAGGAGTCGGCTCACTTCGAAGCGTTCCGGGACTGGCTGTTCCGCATTATCGGGCACTTCCCAGTGGAAGAACTGCGAGACCTTTTCCTGCTGGGCATCAACTACTGTATCCGGCAGATCAACCGTACTGCCGACAGCTACCTGCGGGAAGCCCTGGAGCTCTACAAAAAAGGGCTGGAAACAGACTTGCTGCTCGAAAACGGGGTACTCTCGAGGTTCACCTACAATAACATCGCCGGCATCGCCCTGCGGCTTCAGGAATTGGACTGGACTGCCCATTTTCTCGAAACCTACCGGCCCAAGCTTGCCCCACATCAGCGGCAGGCGGCCTATAGCCTTAATGCCGCCCGGCTGGCTTTTTCCCGAAAAGATTACGCTCAGGCGATCACCCATCTGCAGCAGGCCGATTACCGGGACTTTATTAATAACCTGGTCGCCCGTACTTTACTCTTAAAGTGCTATTTTGAACTCGACGAGTACGATTTGCTGGAGTATCACCTACAGACTATGCGCAGCTTTTTGCGCCGAAAACGGAAAATGAGCTATCATCAGCAAAACTACCGTAATATTGTACAGCTGACCTTCCGATTGCTCCGGCTCAAGCCCGGAGACAAGGCTACCGCCCGTACCCTGAAGGCCGCTATTGAAAACACCACCCCACTGACCGAACGCCGGTGGCTGCTCCGTGCATTGGAACGCACCCAATAACCCATCCGGGTTGCAAATTGGCTCCACCTTGCTTAAATTCACAGTTTCTTACCCACTCACCGATGACAAGACTTGCCTATTTGCGGATACTTTTCCTGGCCGGGGTGCTGATGCCCGGTTGGCTTGTGGCCCAGAGCCAGGCAGCAGATAGCCTTGAGCAGGTCTTTTACCAGCATAACAAGGACTCCGTAGGCATCGAAGCTGCCCTCGCCCTCTGTGACGAGTGGTCGTTTCTGCAAACTGATACCGCATGGGAATGGGCCCGTCGCGCTTATGCCCTGGCGGAAGAACTGCAATCGCCCGCACTCACCGCCCGCAGCCTTTACCAACTGGGCGCTGCGGCTTATGACAAGCGGGAGCTGCAGCAGGCTATGGCTTACTTCCTGCAGGCACTAGAGCGCTTCGAGGAGTTGGGCGATGACCGCCGGCGGATGGACACCCGGCTGGAAATCGGCCTCATCTACCAGGATATGGGCGAATACGGGCAGGCCCGGAAATACCTCGATGCCTTTTACCAGTTTTACGCCCGGAAGGGCGCTGCTGAGGCGCCCAACATCATTTTTGCCCTCAACCAGTTTGTAGTACTTTTCGAACAAATGCAGGAAGTCGACTCCATGCTGCACTACGCCAGGGCTACCCTGGAAGCCGCCGAGCAGTACGGGCAGGACAAGTACCTTGCTAATATCCACAACAACCTCGCTTCGGTCTACCTATACGCTAAAGACTATCCCAAGGCGCAGCACCATTTCCAGCAGGCTGAGCGTATCGGGTTCGGCCCCAATAAGGTAGGCCGGTACTACAACTTCTACGCGCTTGCCGATATGAAACGGGCACTGGGCGACCCGGACAGCAGCGCTTACTATGCAAAACGGGCACTGACAGTAGCACAGAGTTTTGGCGACCTCGAAAAAGAAAGCAACATCCACCTCTTTTTATCCGGGCTTTACAGGGACAGCCGGGAATTTGAGCAGGCCTTTTCTCAGCTGGATACCTTCACAAAGCTCAAGGATTCCCTGACAGCCCTGCGGCATCAACGCGATCTGTCAGAACTCTCCGTGCGCTATCAGACACAGGAAAAAGAAGCCCGGATTGCGCAGCAGCAACTGGAACTGGAGCAGGAAGCCAACCGCCGCAACCGATTGCTGTTTGGAGGATTGCTGGGGTTCCTGCTGCTCGGCGGGGCTTTCTTATTTTGGCGCAAACGTCAGCAGGAACAAGCCCGGCAGACCGCCCTTGAGCTCAAATTCCAACAGGCAGAAGCCAATCGCCTGCGGGAACTGAGCGAACTAAAGTCCAACTTCTTTGCAAACATCAGCCATGAGTTCCGTACTCCGCTTACCCTACTGCTTGGGCCGCTACGGGATATGGAAACCGGACAGCGACAGGCAGAACCCAATGCCCTGGCCAGAATGCGGCGGCAGGGCGAACGCCTGCTCGACCTTGCCGACCAAATGCTCGACCTTTCAAAACTCGAAAGCGGGGCAATGCCTGAGCGGCTTGAGCAGTATGACCTCACCCGTATGACCGCACTCACCGCTGCCGCATTTGAGAGCATGGCGGAGCAAAAGCGCATCCATCTGCATACCGACCTTCCTGAAGAGGCTGCCCCCGTTATACTTGATGCAGACAAAATCGAAAAGGTACTGAACAACCTGTTGGGTAATGCCCTGAAGTTCACTCCCGATGGCGGAAAGGTCAGCCTGAAGCTCCGGATGAAGCCCAATGGCGATCAATACATGGCCCGCATAGAGGTACAAGACAGCGGGCCTGGCATCTCTCCTGAACAGCTGCCACATATCTTCGAGCGCTTTTACCAGGGCCAGCCCGAAGGCAGGCAAGAGGGCGCAGGCATCGGGCTGGCACTGACCCGGGAGCTGGTCCACTTCATGGGCGGGGACATTCATGTGGAAAGCAAGGTGGGCCACGGCACCCGCTTCGTCTTGTCTATTCCTTTTCAGAAAGCCCCGGCACCTACAGCAGCCATTCAGGCTACACCCGTAAGCCCTGACAACGGGCAACCCCTGGTCCTCATCACCGAGGACAACCCGGAGCTCCGTCAGTACATCTGCGAGCAACTTCAGGAGCAATACCAGATTATCGAAGCCGCAGAAGGGCAAACCGGCCTGCAAATGGCGCAGGAGCAACTGCCCGACCTGATCCTTTCGGATGTGCGCATGCCGGGCATGGACGGGCTTGACTTTTGCCGGGCTATCAAGACTGACGAGCGCAGCAGCCACATCCCGGTTATCCTGCTGACCGCCCTGGCAGATCAGGAAGATGTGCGCACGGGGCTCCTCACCGGCGCAGATGCCTACCTGACCAAACCCTTCGACGCCGAAGAGCTCCGCATCCGCGTAGGGCAGTTGATTCAACAGCGGCGGCAGCTGCGGGAGAAGTTTGCCAGATCTTTGAAGGATAGCCCCGCTCCGGTAGAAGCTGAAAATCCAGCCGATGCGGTATTCCTGCGAAAGGTAGAGCAGGCAGTGATGAGCCAACTCGATGAAGAAGACTTCAGCATCGAAGCCCTGGGCAGGGCGGTAGGCATGAGCCGGAGCCAGCTCCACCGCAAAATCAAAGCCCTCACCGATCAGTCGCCCTCTGTTTTTGTCCGAACGCTCCGGTTGCGGGAGGCCTATCGGTTGCTGCAGGCTAAGGCCGGCAACGTTTCAGAAGTAGCTCATCAGGTTGGGATGCCCAATCTTGCGCATTTCTCCCGCTCTTTTAAGGACCTCTTCGGGCACCCGCCCAGTCAGATCAGCTAATCCCCTTATGCTACATAAGTGCAAAACCGCGACATATCAGCAAAACACCATAAAAAACACGTGCACAACCCGCTCATCTAACCGCTGAATATCAAACACTTATACCAAAAAGACACATAGCGCAAAACATTTGGGACATAGCGCAAAGCCGGGTCCTGTGAATCTCTGCAACTTGCCCCCAACAACAAACTCACAATCGTATGAAAGCGCTAATTCCATTTATCTTTTGTCTGGCAATGGGAGCAGTTAGCACCATTCAGGCACAGCAAGCCGTAGTCGTCAACGGGCAAGCACTCGCCTCCCAAACGGTACAGCAACTCGAAGCTTACTATCAGGTAAACATACAGCCGGGGCGGTACTGGTACGATCCCTACTGCGGGCTATGGGGCATGGAAGGCGGCCCGGCACGTGGCGGCATGATGGCGGGCCTTGCACTGGGCGGGCAAATGCGGGCCAATGTTTCCCGGGGGCAGACGCGTATCTTCATCAATGGCCGGCAAATCCCGCAAAGTGAGCGGGTACAGTGGGAACAGCTCACCGGGCCGATTACGCCCGGCCGCTACTGGCTCGATGCCTATGGCAATGTAGGGCTGGAAGGCGGCCCCTCCCTGGGCAATCTGACCGTGCTGGCACAGCAGGTACAGCGCAACGCCTCCGGCTATAACCGGGGCAATGGCAATACCTTCTACCGCAACTTCTACACCGGCACCGGTAGTGGCAGCAGCAGCGAGGGCTTCTACATCATGGGCGAAGACTGGTCTTACAGCAGTTTTTAATCTATTTAACCAAAATCCGATCAACAATGAGAAAGTTACTTTGGATCCTTATCCTGCCTTTACTGTGGGCATCCTGCGACAAGCAAAGGGCTGAACCCGATGGCGGCAACGGCAACAACGCTCCCAATGAACCGGCGCTGGCAGATGCAATCGACGAAGCCTTCCCCTTCACGCCCAATCAACCCTTCGGTGCCCTGTACTACTGCGGGCGCCTGGGCTCACAGCTCAGCTGGTACTTCCTGTTTGCAGCAGACAACACCTTACAGGTGCTCCTTACTACTGATGCCCACCAAAATTATTCCTTCAACGGCAGCTATACCTACGCCTCAGATGAGTTGCGCCTGCAAATGCCCGGAGGCCCGGCAAGCCCTTTCCCTCAGGGACTGGACGAGCGGTCCACCGTGATCATGCCCAGTATGGGGCTCGTGGGTGCTTTTGCCACTCCGCAAATGGTCTGCGTCTGCATGGGGCACGACCTCAACCCACAGGATCCACCACAGGCAGAAGCTAATTACGACTGCCCAACCATCAATGTACAAGCAGCAACGGATGAGGATAATGCCATAGAACTCATGCACCGGAGCGTGCCCTATGAATTTGCCGTGCCTGGCTCTATTTTCCGGCAACAAGACACTTACGTCAGTGGTATGAACAACCCGCAGGTCAGGCGCGGCTATGGCATCTACCGGACCGATGGCAACCGGTTTTATGCCAACTTCCGCCTGGCTCAGGATTTATACGAATATGCAGCCCCTGGGCAGTTGCCAGTCAATTTGGAACCCGGTGTGCCTTTTACCGACCATAACCTGATCAGCGGGCAGATTCAGGCGGGCTATCAGGAACTAACGGTAGACCAGTTGTCGCCGGAGTCTGGCCCCTGCCGGCTTAGGTAAAAATAGGCTATTCCAACCATCCGATTAACAGCGGTATCCCTTGCTCAGAAAGGATTGGCTGAACCCAAGAACCGGTTCCAGCCCGGTCCGTACTGTGTCCTTCAGGGATGCCCAAAAGGATCAAACACCTAAGACCCATGTCATCTTTATCCTATAAACTACTGCTCGCCCTGTGCCTGCTGCCTCCGATCGGGCTCCTGGCCCAAACCGTATGCGGGGGCACCCTTTCGGGCGACCTGCTGGGTTTTCAGAGCTTTGGTGCCGGGCAGGAGCCTGTACAGCCGGGCGACCCATTCCTGTCACCGGCACTGAGCTATCAAAGCACGGGGCCATGGGTGCCCGGTACTTATAGCCTGATGAACACCACTGCACTGCCCGGCAGACCTCCCTGCTGGATAATCATTCAGGACAACAGCAATGAAGAAGAGGGCTACTTCCTGGCGGCTTATGCCGGAGCAGATCCGGTGGCGGTGATCGAACAAGGAGTGGAATGGTGCGGGGAGGGCCGGTACACCCTTTCCGCAGACCTGATCAACCTGAGCAGCGATGCCTGCATGGAAAACGGGGTAACCATTAGCTTTTTCATTGACAATACGGAGGTGTACAACTCTGGCCAATTACCCGCCAACGGCAATTGGGAAGCACATCAGGCGACATTCGATATCCCTGCCGGCACCCAATGGAGCACGATCCGGATAGTAGCGGACGGGGCGGGCTTCGGGATAGACAATTTACAGCTTCAATACTGTCAGCCGATACTGGAATTACCGGATACGGTGCGCTTCTGCAACGGGCAGACCACCATCCTCACCCTGAATGGAGCAGACACCCTATTTTCCAACCCAGCCTGGCAATGGCAACAAAGCTTTGATGGCGGGAGCACATGGGTAGATGTTAACGGTGCTACGGCCCCTACGCTGACTATTGATCCCCCACTTGAAGGCGTTCAATACCGAATATTAGGAGCTAACAGCCCGGTCGCCCAATCTGGCGCAGGCTGTGCAAGCCTGTCCAATACAGTGAGCCTGCTGGAACAACAGCCCGTGGAGGTTTACCAGACGCCAGTCATCTGCCAAGGTGATACAGCATACATCGGCCAGACACCACTCTACGAGCCGGGCAACCACAGCGTTACCCTGCCCGGTGGAAGTGGGTGCGACAGCCTGGTCCACGCCTTCTTGTTTGTCCATCCGGTTTATGAGCAGTGGTTCACCCAACATTTATGCTACGGAGAGACCTTTCTGGGCAAGGCCTGGACAAACGATACCCTGCTGACGCTACAGTATGAAACCACAGCGGGTTGCGATAGCCTCGTCACCTACGATATTGAGGTGGCGGCTCCCGACACCTTTGCTATAACCGGAGCCTTACAAATATGCGCAGGAGCGGCTACTACCCTTTCTGCACCCGGCGGGTACAATGATTATGCCTGGAGCAACGGCGCAACCACTGCTACGGCTACCATAACGACAGGAGGGACCTATACCGTTTCTTTCTCCGACAGTCAGGGTTGCCCGTACGAAGCAAGCGCCACAGTAATCAGCGGTCAGCCGCTCTTTGATGTTTCGGCTATTCCTCCGGACTGCCCGGATGACCAGGACGGACAGTTGCGTATTCCGTGGGTGGAAAGCGGCACCCCACCCTATGCCTACCGGCTTAACGGAGGGGACTGGCAGTCTGGTAATCACTTTGAAGGGCTCACTCCCGGCGACTACGTAGCAGAAGTGCAAGATGCCGCCGGCTGTAGCGCGGAGGTGCCCATTTATCTGGAGGCACCTGAGGAAATCAGCCTTTCCTGGTCGGGTTGGCCTGACGGGCTGCTCAACGCAGGCGACACCCTTTTTTTGAATGCTTCAGCGGCTAATGCCAATACACAATTCGAGTGGTCCGGCCCGGGTCGGTTTAGCTGTGCCTCTTGCCCGTCCACTCAGTTTACGGCCTTGATGAGTGGGCTATTCAGGGTACGCGCCACTACACCGGAAGGCTGTACCGCCACGCTGGACACCACATTGGCCGTAGCCAGCCGCTACCGGCTATACCTGCCCACGGCTTTCTCGCCCAATGGGGACGGGAACAACGATTATTTCGAGCCGGGCTTCGGCTCTAATGTCGTCCGGGTATTGCGCTGGGACATTTATGACCGCTGGGGCGGGCAACTGTTTGAAAGCGGCCCTGCACTGCCCGGTGCACCACAACTGCGCTGGGATGGCAGCCGGAATGGCGCACCATTACCGCCCGGGCTTTACCTCTACCACGGGCAAATAGAATTTGAGCACGGGCAAGTCCGGGAGACTTCCGGCGAAGTCCTGCTATTGCGATAATCCAATTAAAAACTTTCAAGATGATGTCAGTTATTCAGCAATCCTTATCAGCAGCGGCGTTTGTGGCATTGCTGATGGGGTACAGCCCACCCGCTCCTGCCCAGGATATGCCCCGCACTGTATTTGGCAATGCCGGGGACTATTACACCAACCTCCTGTTCGGCGACCTGCACTGGACGGTTGGAGAGGTCGCCGTGTCTCGCTTTCAGAATGGGATTTCCCTTTCCGAGGGCTTCCATCAGATATATTATGAGTTGGTGGTGGAAACCCGGGAAGCAACTTACCGGGACTGGACAGTGCGGGTATTCCCAAATCCCACAGCCAGCCATATACAGGCCGATTGGGCTGCTGACGCCCCCGTTCAGGCCAGGCTATTGGCAGCCACCGGGCAGGAACTCTTTCGGGAAGCCCACTTCCAAAAAGGGCAGCAACTGGACCTGACGGGTCTGCCGCCCGGCGCTTACTTACTGCAGTTACGCAACCGGGACGGACAGCAAAGCACCTTCCGCATCCTAAAGGTCAGAAGATAGATTTTTCCACACCAAACCTTAAAGTCATGAAACCGTATTTAGTACTTGGGGCTTTTTTGGCCCTGGCTTTGCCGCTGTTTGGGCAAAGTCCTCAAAAATTCAAATTCCAAGCGGTTGCCAGAGATGCTTCCGGCCAGCCCTACACAAGCGTTAACCTCGGTGTCCGCATCAGCCTGGTGCGCGATGGCGTCTCCGGACTGATCGACTACGCCGAGCGCCACGTAGTCACTACCTCCCCACTTGGTGTATTTGACCTTGAAATTGGCGGCGGGCTTCCCATCTCAGGCACCTTTGCTAATGCCGACTGGGCCAACCATCCCTATTATCTCAAGGTAGACATTGACCCCGATGGAGGGACCAATTATATGAACCTGGGCACCTCTCAGTTGCTCTCCGTACCTTATGCTATTTACGCCGGAGCAGCTGGCAACGGTGGGGGCGGTGACCCTACCGATGAGCTGCAAAACCTAATCTATAACCCAGCCACGCAAACCCTGACCCTCACGAATGGAAATACCGTTACGCTAAATTTCCCTACCGGTACAGATGCTCAGCACCTCAGCCTGAATGGCACCAACCTTTCCATTGAAAACGGGAACACGATAGACCTAAGCCCAATCATGGACGGGGTGGAAGATGCAGATGCGGACCCTATGAATGAGCTACAGGACATCTCCTTCAACCCTGCTACCAATCAGCTCAGCATCTCCGGCGGCAGTACCGTCACCCTGCCCGCAGGCGGCACGGATGCCGATGCAGACC
>NZ_JALEGS010000079.1 GCF_022763345.1 Phaeodactylibacter sp. | reverse complement strand
GCAAAGCGCAAGTTTGGCAGGGGCTAGCCCCTGCCAAACTTGATTGGAACTACTATTTTACAATTATAGACTGTCTTAAGAAGCATAAGTCTACACCGGCGCATTTATACTTGCCGAGACCGGCTTATTGGACAACAGGGAGGCAACCGTTTCATGGTTTGCTGCCGAAAAGTTCAAGCAACAGTACCCTAAGGTGGCAGTCAAAAGTGAAAATATTTTGGTGGATAACGACAATATCATTATGGCCGGAGCCTCCACTTCATTTTTAAACTTAGGCATCTATCTAATCGAGAAATATTACGGTAAAAGACTTGCGAATTACACTGCCAAAATTCTCTTGATCAATAAAGGGAATGTATCCCAACAATCTTACAGCATTTTCATAGGGCAGAAAAAACACGGTGACGAAGCTATTCTAGCTACTCAAAGGTTTATTGAATGTCAAATCCATGAAGCTATCACCGTAAAGAAAGTAATTGATATGTCTGCTCTTTCGGAGAGAACATTTATAAGAAGATTTAAAGCGGCCACTGGAATATCACCACTTGAGTATATTCAAAGAACAAAGGTTGAATTTGCAAAAAAGAAGTTGGAATCGGGTGAATCCAATATTAGTCAAATAAGCTACGCTACGGGTTACGAAGATTTGAATTTCTTCCGCAAAATTTTTAAAAGGTACACAGGCCTTACACCATCGCAGTACCAAAAGCAATTTTCATTTTAATGTTTACAACGGTTTTCATATCTGCCGTGCGACGGTAGGAGCATGGACAGCTATGCAAACCATTGTGGGCATTTTTATTCAATTCCAAGATTATCTCTGATATTCTTTAACGATGCTGAACTTTCCAAAAGTTTTTTCCTTACTACTTTTAATTCCTCCTCAGAAACCACATTTGCGAGTGAAAGCAAAAGATACTCATAATCAGTATAGTCGATTTCTGATTTAAAAACATTTTGCAGCCATTGCCACATTCTCTTTTGTCCTATCTCTTTTTCAATAGCATGTAAAAGTAATGGAAAATACCGGTAAGCGTAAATATATCGATTCCCCAAATCTTCCTCAGTACCGATTTGGGAGATTGGTGTAGGATTAAGTCTAGTTGATAATTCATATTTTCTTTTTAAATCAGCATTGAATTCCTTTTCGCCGATGAACTCAGCCAATACCTTCATGGATAAAAACTCTGCTAATCCTTCGCTTAACACATTCCCTATTGGTGAATTAAATACTTTCAAAGTTCCGCTATAGTAGTGACCTAATTCGTGAGCAATCATTTTTTTATTATGATTCTCTTTTTCTGGGTCAAAAATCCCCCTTAAACCTTCACCCCAGCCAATGGAATAAATGGTAGGATAACTGACATACATAAAACCATCTTTCAGGGATGTTGGTGTTGTCTCTACAAATGTGGTTACCTGTTCAAATGGAATATTTAAGTTCTGCTCATAAAACGCTTTGTATGAGCTGACCACCTCCTCAAATTTATCTGCCTCTTCTCGTAATAAATCAGCATTCAGAAGGTAGGTATCAGACTTAGAAATAAATTCAAAGTTACCACTGTATAATGCTGGGCCAACAGGCAATTCGCTCTTAAATCTATGCCTCGAGCCCTTTACAGGTGGATTACCATTTACGTGTAAAGTAGAGCAATCTGCACAACTCAATTCAAAGTCGTACCTAACTTTGTGATAAAGCTTGTCTTTTGCTATGTCGTAAATGATAGGATACCAAGCAGATTGAAAGGCATCGGTCCTGACGGACTTTCCGTTAAAAGCAATATTGCCTTTCCAATCTTTACGACTGTAATACTCCAAAGTATCTGATGCTACAGGAAATTTTCCGACGTATCTGAATTGAATTTCTTCAGGTAGAAACTTTCCTTTACCGCTGTTATCCTCAAAATAATACGCAGCTGTTTCACCTGAGGAGAGCGTGTCCTTCAAGGATTTTTTAAAGTAAATTAGAAAGTCATACGGCTTTTTACTTCTAATATGAAGTATATTCATGCCAGCGTTAATCCTAATAAAATAGTCCTCAATGGTGGGGATGTCCGATAGCGTCAAATCGCATTCGAACGTCCCTTCAGTTATAGAAATTTCTACTTTTCCTGAAAGCAAAGGACTGGTATGCTGTGCGTGTAGTTGGAAAAACCCTAAACCTATGATAAGAATTGTACTGAGTAGTTTCTCTGTCATGTTGATTTTTTAATTGCCCACAACGTTAAGTATATGCGCAATGTGACCGATAGATAGCATTGTCATATATATCATGTTAGTGGTTCGGTTTTTATTTCCTCTTTCGTCTTAACCAAAAGAATTATTCTTGAATAGGATTATTAAGATGGCAGTGTATACCACTAATTCAGCCACCATCGCAATATATTTGGAGGTGCTTGTCATAAATCCAAAGGTTTCTATCACGCATATTGTAAATAGCATGGTGTAGGCCGCAAGCATAAACTCAGGTGTTCCACTCCATTTGGTGAAATATCCAATCAAAAAACCGATTGATGTGATCATTACTGAACCCCAATGAATAGGTAGCAACCATTTCGGAAAGTCTAGATTAGTGTATGGGGTCCATGGTACATTTGAAAATATCATTTCTGAGAAACCTCCGGCACTCCAACCAAGAAGAAACAAATGAATGACTACTAGTAGATAACCTATGTATTGCATTATTTAGAATATTGATTTTCTGCCAAATACTTCAACGCCTGCTCCCGCACGTCAGTGTCATTTCGGTTTCCTGGACGGTGGGGAAAAGGAGGAAGCCGGAGATCTGCTCCATCCGGAATTGATAGAACCCTTCTTCAAGCTCAATATCCACGAAGCTGTTCCCCTGGATGTTGGTTTCAAATTGGGTGTTGATGTAAAGCCAGTAAGGATGATCAGAGGTACAGCTAAAGCGGACTTCCGCTTTAGCACATTAGGTTTTGTTGGCTGTAGTGTTTTTACTTTTAATCCCATATCTCTGGGCGATTAATTTTCATGGCTCTCAAATACGAAAGGAACTGTCCTGCGTGAACAGATTCATGATACCCAATCCGTAATAAATATTTTCCAAGGATTTTTCTATCTCCATTTCCGGGGTGAGTGATTTTCATTTCGTTTAATTCTTTATCCGAAAATTGGCGAACGCTTTCTAGGAATGTATTCCTGTAAGTTTTAGCAAATTCAAGTTCGTCAGCAACGCTAATAAATGGTCGATTTTTCCAGGGCGTTTGATAATTTGCCATACTCCCATTATTGATTATTATATTCCACCCATAGTCGGCTTCCAAAACGTGTCTAACCATTTCTATGGCAGTCATTGCTTTTTCGTCAGGTTTCCAATTGTAATAGCTTTCAGGAAGTCCTTTCCAAAGTTTTACGCTTCTTCTTCTAATCTCTGTAAAGTTTAAAATTATGAGTTCAGATTGAGTCATTTTCTTTGTTTTCGAGAATGTCCTTTTACATTACAGCCAACGGCCCGGCTAGCCGCAGTACGCAGCATCGCGGAGTATTGTCGGCTAGCCCTTGTTAGTCATCGTGTTTTTCAGTTATAATAACATCTTCGCTCCCAAGCTAATTGTAAATCCGCTATTTCTAAGTTGTTGACCGGTATTATCCTCTATCTTGTTGAAATTTGTAATACTTACTTGATATTTTGGACTAAAAAAGATAGAAAAGTCTTCTTTAAAAAGGTAGACCCATTCAAAGCCTAATTTAAACCCCAAATCCCATCTCTTAAAACTACTTTTATCAAAGTCAATTTTTTGATCAACAGTTGCAATTCTATCATCTCTATTACTTGAATCTTCAATTAGAGTAGAATATTCATTTCCACCTAAACCAAAACCTATGCTAGGCCCAAATAGAGCATTGAATTCAAATTTGTCGCCTTTTAATCCCGTTTGATTAAGCAGTAGTGAAAACTCAAAATAATCTACGTTTATGTCATGGTTATAGATTATATTTAAAGAATCATGAGGTCCGGTATCTATTAATAATTCTGACGCACTCACTATTGAACCCTTCCTTTTGAAACTTAATTCACTTCGAATACAAATATCCTTAATCTTTTTTTCAATAAATGCTGATACAGAAATACCATTTTTCATTGTTTGATCAAAGTTCGAATAATTGAAATCTGATTCTTCGTGTATTAACCACGAATAATAAGATTTACCAATTTCTACACCTAGGTTTATTTGTGAATATGAAATATTAGCAATTAGCAATATAAATATTGTAGTTTTAATCTTTAATAACTTCATTGTTTTTACTTAATATGTGAATTCAGATTTTCTTATTTCCCATGGTGACTAAATCGTTTATACACAAAATATCACCCTATCCCTCTTCACTCCCCCCGATTATGCTCAATCAACTCAATCACCACCAGGGCAGTGCTCAAAGAGCCCCCTGATACCCGAATACTGTGCTTGGTACTAACCGTAGAAATAGTGAAGGAATAGGACCGACTGAAACGGTACATAGCGATGCCCAGAATGATGCCGGCAAAAAAGATGAGGGTAAATTCTATACTTTGAAATTGCAGATATGCTCCGACTGATAAGATTGCACTGAAGATAGCAAATATGTACCAGGCATTATTAGCCCTGTACAGTAGAGAGATACTGACAATCTCCTTCAAATACATACTCCAACAAGTCTGGGCAGACTCATTCGTGTACCGTATCCTTTTGTTCGTGATCATCAAGCCGGGCAGGGCCGAGCTCGTGATTTCTTCCTGGGGCATTAGTTTCATCGCGCATTCCTTGAATTATGAGATCAAGCGCATCGGTCATCTGAGCGGTGCGTTTGGTTGGGTCTTTACATTTACGTAGTGCAATGTCTATTTGTTTCAATTTTCCTGGGACGTCCATGGCAGAGCTTTATTAGTCCGAGAAAATAAATACAAATTGTGCCTAACGGCTCGCATACACGGCGTTGCGGCGTTTAGCCGACATGACCGTTGTATGCTTTGTTCGGTGTCGGGTTTTTTCTTTCTCTTACAATGTGAAATTCATGGTATGACTTCCTAAAAATCCTGTTAGATATTTACATCCATTAGAAAGAGAAGCTTCTCCCTTTGTTGAGTTATTTCCAAAAAATACAATCTCTTTCCCTGTAAATTTGGCAGTTCCGTTATAGTCATAAGCATTTATATGTGCAACAAACTTATAAGTATCTCCATTTTGGTCATAGAATTTAACAAAATAATGAGGTCTCATTGTCATCATGTAGTAAGTCTTGTTATTTAACGAACATACATCTGATTTTTCTTTGCTAACAGGTTTTACCGGCTCATTTTGCTGCTTTACTCTTTTTAAAATTGTTGTATCCTTGGTTTCGGTATTGTATGAAAAATAGACAATATAATCTCCCTCTTTATATGATGATTTGATTATTGTTTTGTTATCACTATTTAATTTATTGTTATTCCCCTGGACAACTTGATTATTATCCCCTGTAACATTTCCAACAGTTTTATTATTATCACCTTTTACATTTTGTTGATTTGATACAGTTTTAGTCGCTTCTGCTTGTCTTATTTGTTCCTTTTGCTCACTTATTATCTTATTTGATATTAACTGGTTTTTATTATCAACAAAACCTAATGCTGCTCCAAGTAACATGATTATCCCCACTATTGATAGTATCCATTTTGACGACCTTGACATAGGCTCTTTTACACCCCAAATTCTTCCCACTACTCCGAAGAAGAAAAAAATTGACCCAACTATTGCAAAAAATTTAATTAGGTCTGCATCTTTGATTACTTCAAGAATTATCTCCGCCATAATTTTTGTTTTTAATTAGACCTTTTGCACAAAGATTTTGTAGGCGTACGCGCGCATTAATATTACGAATTTTCTGCGCCAGGTATAGAATGTCCCTTTTGTAATGCCCAGATCTCGGCTGATCTCTTCTACCGACCTGCCTGATTCGTTCTCTTTGAGCGCCTTGATTGCTCCAACGGTACCCTTTTTCAATTCTCTCCCACAAGATACTGCACTGGAAATCAAATCACCTTGATTTAGCGTTAAGGATTACTGAGGTGGAATGTTGATAACTCCAAGAAAGCGCGTCTTTATTGGGCTTTTCGTATGCATCTAAAAGTCAATAAAATTTATCTCACCTTTTATTTATCTGTGGTTTTGTATAAATCTGTGCAAAGACAGGGTTCCTATCAATAAAAAATGCCCCGGATAACCGCCCGAGGCACAAACCCCAAAAAACAGCATTCACTGACTTGTTGATAATGACTTAGTAGCGGTCTCGGCTATAAGTATTTGTTTGGTGTTGCCAATAGTTTTTTCAAGTTGTTATTATTTTGGTTCTGGAAACCTGTTTCTAAAGTCAAAAGCAACTTCGGAAGCACCATTATCTTGCAGGTAATCCAATTTTCCGATGGCTTCTTCAACAGTAGGTATTTGCCCATTTGGCACCCACCACATAGCTGTATAAACTTTTCCATAAGGTTGAAACCACTCTTTCCTTCTTCTCAAAAAATCTGTATGAAAAGTCTTGTAGACGAATTTTTCTAGATACTCGATTGATTCCCATACAGACATATTTATTATTACCTGTTCGTCATTATAAGGATTAAAACTTGTGGCATCGTCGTTCTCGTCTTTTAAACGCCAAATAAAGCCATCGCTATTTTCTGCCAAATTGTTAACACGGTCCAAATTTTCTACAAATTCCTTCATTATAGGGTCTTCAATATTCACGCCTTTCATTCGAGCGACATTGATTTCTGCTATATGATATTTCTTCATAGTTGTGGTTTATTATTGGCAACGGCATCTATGCGCGATAAATAAGCTTTGCCAAAAATAAGCATTTCCCATATAACCATCAATGCAACCTGTCACAAACCTATCTGTATTGACAAATCCAGTAGAAGGCACTACTGCCCAAAAAAAAGGTCTCAGGCAAAAGCCCAAGACCGAATAAACCCCAAAAAACCAAATGAAAACATTTGTCCTTGTTGCGATCAAATTCCCTATTTCTTCGATTTGGCTTCAATATAACGACTCATTTCAAAGCCATGCCCAAACCATATTTCGTATAACACGAAGATAATAAAACAAGGTGCTTTTTACAAAATGATGACAACTGTGTTAAAATACATGTTCCGGATACTGAACATTTCAGCAGAATTGACTATTTTGCTATTACCCTCTATAGTTTACCATGTTATACTGTTGCACACATGAATAAATTTGCACAAACACAAGAAAAAAGGCAAGCCCCTATTATTGCCCCAAAAGAAAGGGAGCAAGAACTACTCAGGTACCAAATACTCGATACTTCTCCTGAAGAGAGCTATGACCTAATCACGAAAACCATAGCTCATATTTGCCAAGCGCCCTTGGCGCTGATCACTTTCGTTAGTAAAGAACGGCAATGGTTCAAATCAAAATATGGCATGGACGTGCCTGAAACGCCTATGTGCGACTCTTTCTGCGTCGCAGCTATCGAAAGCAGGTCCTCACTTTTTATAGTCGAAGATGCCAGGAAAGACCCACAGTTTGACAATAACCCTCTAGTCCACAAGGCAAGAGCGGTGGTTTTTTATGCAGGTGTCCCCCTGATCACAAAAAGAGGGGTGTCTATTGGCACTCTGGCCATAATTGACAATAAGCCCAGAAAGCTGAGCGAAGAACAGCTCGAATTCCTTCATCGTTTTGCCGACCAGGTCATGCACCTTTTGAAGCTCCGGCTCAGAAACCAACAGGTCATTAATGCAAAGGACAAATTGATAGCCATGAATGAAGAGCTATCAAAGTACTCCTATACCCTTGCCCATGACCTTAAGGCCCCCTTGAGGCATATCAACAGCTTTGCCAAACTTATCCAGCGGCGTTGCGCAGTTAAACTGGACGAAGAAGAGCTGGACATGCTCTCCTTTGTTTCCAAAGCTGCTGTAGACCTTTCTAACCTGGTAGACAAAACTATAGCCATTGCTTCAGGCAAAGAAAAATGGGAAGATGGCATACAAGAGGTTGACCTCAAAGAACTGGTCGAGGAATCAATAGCCCTCATCCCTAAACCCGAATCTGTGAAATTTGAAGTGGGCGGCCAGCTGCCTCCTGTTTTGACCAACCCCTCAATTCTACAGCGGATCCTCCTCAATCTTTATGAGAATGCGATCAAATACAACGATAAGCCTGAAGGGTTGATTAAGACCCTTTTTTCCGAAACTGATGAACACTACAGGATATGTGTGTGGGACAATGGGCCCGGCATGTCAGAGGAGTTCCAAAAGCGGGCAATGGACGAGTTTGAAATTGACTATCATGAAGATGCAGATGGGAATACAGGTACGGGCATTGGCCTGGCCACTGTTGCTTCCCTTGCGAAAAAGATAGGCGGAAAAGTTACCTTAAGATCTAAACTCCAAGAGTTCACTTGCGTTACCTTTTCAATAAAAAAAGCAGTAGGCCAGTAAACGAGACTCGGCACCACTGCTAGTAACTTTTGGAATCTAAGATTCCCCTATGTAACATTAATTTTGCTAAAGATAAACAATCCGCTGAAAAGCGGCTTCTACAAGGGCGTATAACTCCAAAAAAAGGCAGCAAGCTATTTTGGTTTTTCAACCAAAGCCTTGCTGCCAACACTTGGCGCGAAGACGAATCCTCGATCAACTAACTTTTCAGTTTCAACAATTCAATTCTGCCTTGAAGGTTGAATGTCAACCTTGCACGCGCCGCCGGGTAAGAGGGGATTATTACTTATTTGTCTAAACTTGATGATACGCCTACAAGATACCAATAAAATTTGAGTTGGCTAAAAGCGCTTATCCATACCTCAGCCCATCATAAATCCTGGCAGCATAGATAGCAATCAATTTTGCAGAATCTGTGCCATTGACAATCTTACGGGCGCTATGCCAATCGGGATACTTGCCGCGCATAAAATCTTCCAATACAGGCGCTCCCGGCGAGAACCCCTTCAGCATCCCAATCACCAAAATATCTGAAGCGATGTCAGGCTCTAAGGCAAGGTCTGGGTTGTCAACCAGGTCTACATCCAATAGCTCAGAAAAACGCTCATAGTTAGCTCGTTGAGTGATCTGGGCAAAACCTCTACCGTAGTATGGATAATAAGGCAGTTTTTCACGGTACCTACTTGCTCTGGGCTCACCTATAAAGTAAGCCTCTTTGACTGGCAACATAGTCTGGTTAGTTTCATGCCAGGCCGTTGCAAGGATGTATGCAATATACCCTATATCGCTTACTTCATGGCGTTTGAGCGCTTCGTAAACCTGGCGCAAACCACGCTCTGCATTAGGGGGCAAATGCAAAAAAGACCGACGAATGACCTCAGCAATCTTTTCGAAGGGTATAAATTCATCAACTTTTTCATCTTGGCTAATATTTGGCTTAACACCAGTGTTTTCAATCTTTCGCCGCAGCTTTGGCACGTGGGGTGCAGAGGGAGAAGGCTGTTGGCTTATTCTGACAAAAGTCTTTTTAGGCTTAAAGCCTAATTGCCTTAAAAGGTATGTGAAAAAGGTAAATAGTTTTCTCATTTAAACCGGGACTCTATCTAGACATTTGCTAAAATTAAAACTGGAATCAAAGACAAGACAATCAACAAATTGATAAGTTTAAGGATTATGCTTTCCATGATTTGAGCTTTTTGGCCGGCCATACTTATTATAAGGCCGCGATCGAATCAGTGCTTCCGGAATACGCTGTTCTTCCTTTTAAAAAAGCAAAGGACTGGTTAAAACCATGCCCTTTGCCAATAATAAGCCTAAATTTTGATTCCCCTATTTAGACTTGCCTCTTTATGTGGGAGAATTTTGCATTGATAGCCCCAAAGATGCTCCGTTGAGTGCTTATCATGTCAATGCTAAAGACAACAAGCCTGATAGTGTATGCCATCGGCTTGCTGTACAAAATAACAGTAGGGATATCTCAAGTGCTCAATAAACTTGGTTCTTATGACTAGAGATGTCCACTCAAAATGATAGCAGGGGGATATTAAGCCATGTTCGCACACTACAAAACGTAGTAAAATAAACCTTTGTTTAAGGCAAGGCATTACAATACCACCAGATACGTTGAAAAAAGAAGCACAATTTTCTATTGCTTAATAATTTAGCTGCTCTATAGGCTGGGGCCTTTGTAAAAAATGCCCCGGACAACCGCCCGAGGCATGTAAACCCCAAAAAACCAAATGAAAACTTCTTTACAAGTCTACGCGCTTAAACAGCCCGTAGTGTGTATTATCCCCTCAGGCTTTAGCCGCCCGGAAGATCCGGTTTACTTCCTCCTGCGTCTCGATGATGCGGTCGGCACTGGAGGTGCGCACCTGGCTTTTGTTGACCAGGGCATCGGTAGCGCCAACCCATACCGACATCCGGTGTTTATTATGAATGCTGCCAGCTTCGCCCGGAAATGTACCGAGGAGAGTACCGTAGAGAAGCATAAGGAGGATAAGCATAAACCAGCATCCAAGCCAAAGGCGAGTACTCCAAAGCCAGCCAGTAAGCCCAAACCGAAGCCAAAGACGTCAAAAACTGAAAAGTCCTCATCGAAAACTGACGACAAAAAGCCAGCTTCAGCTAAGCCAACCAGTGCCAGCAAGCCTCCCGCCAAGAAAAAAGAAACGGCGCCCAAGAAAAAAGCTGAGAACAAGCCAAAGAGCAAGCCTGCCAGCTCCCGCCGCAGCCCGGTAGAAGTAATCGAGCAGGAGATCAAGGATATCCGGAAGACGCAGAAAAAGGACATGAGCGCCACCGAGCGGGAGCAGTTCAAAAAGGAATACGCTGACCTGGAGGAAAAGGCAACGAACAAGAGCTATATTGGTTACATTCGCAGCCAGCTCAAAGCAGCCGAAAAAGATGGCGTGAAGCTCAGTGAAGCGCAGGTCCGGAAATTAGGCCAGATGATTCCGCCGCTCATACAGAACCCTAGTGGGGCATTCATAGACATGCTGTATTCTAATAAAAAGCGCTTAAAGCCCACCTATGAAAACCTGCTGCGCTGGACGGAGAGCCCGGATCGGTATGATCTGATCGGTGTGGACACGGCTCGGACGGATGAGACGGTGAGGGCGCGGAAGCCTAAGGAGCCGTCTATCTTTTCTTTGCTTGGCTTAGATTAAAAAAGACCGCGTTAATTTCAATCCTGTATTGAGGGCTAAACGTTTGAAAAATTCAAAACTCTGAATGGCTGAAATTCCGGATACCTAGAAGACGATAAATTTGCCTGCTAAGTCTTTAACAGGGTAAATCGTGTAGTAATAATTTCCTATTGGCCAACTTGTGGTGGAAATTGTGATTTGACCTTGACTCAAAGAATGGCTTTCTAAAAGATTGCCTGATGAAGAATAAAAACGAACTTCATGTTCCTCTCGAATTGGAATGCCCTTTATATTCAACTGAAAATCTTGCCCCTGTTCAACTGGATTAGGAAAGAGGATACATTCTATATTTGTCGCTTCAATATTCGAGTTACTTGAGGGCAGGCAATCTAATTCTTCTGTATTAAAATGCGGGACGTTGGGGATACCTGCAAAGTTAAAGGAAGGAATATCTAAACCGTGTTGACTAAAACTGCACTCCAAACCTGGTTCATTTGGACTGTTGACAACGTGAAGGTGCTTATGACTACTGGTACCAGCAATATAAATTTTTTGATCAGGAGCCAATGCAGAAAGGGAGAAGCCACTATAATAAGGAAATGGAGCTTCATCGTAAGTGTCGATTAATGTTTTGCTTTGTTCAATGTCTCCTGCTTCCAGGTCAAATTGGTATAAATTACTGAAAGTAGAGACATAAGCGAACCTGCTGTTTGAGGAAACAGAAACACCAGCCGCCGCATAATCAGTGTTTTCGACATCAATAATAATAGGATCGCTTAAATTACCTGTACATCTATCGAAATCGAAAATATTCAGCTTGTTGAAATTGCTATGCCTTAAGTAGTGAGCCCCAATGGGTGTGAATGTAGATTGTCCAGTCCAATCTCTGTGATCCCAAACTCTCCCTATACTTTGAGCTCCCATATAATGAATGCCGGTAGAGTCTAATAGGATTTTATGGTACGTATTGCTAGAACTTTTAGGGGCAAGTAACCACCAACTCATTCCATCAGCATGCTTTACAGCACTTAAATATCCGGTAGGGAAAGTATCGGTTACAATTGAAACGTTTCGTTCGATCATTTCGCCCAATCCGTCGTTTCCATCCATGTCAATTTTGCAATAAACTAATTCCACGCCCCTAATATCTCCACCATTCTGAGCAATAAACTTATAGTTGTACTTGAATAAATATTTGTACCTTTCATTAGAAACAGCCGGTAAAGCGATTGTCGTTTGAAGACCTAGCCCGCCCAAACCCTGATCACAGTAAACGTCTATAAATTGACCTGTCGTTAAAGAATCGGATCCAGGCATTTTATTGTGGTTAGCGTCAGACACATAGCATCCGTTCGAATAAAATTGTAGATTTCCCATATCATCATCTAATACAGCCGGACAGTTTAAAATATCCATTTGCTTTTGGAGATAGCTGATGTTTGGGGGGGTGCTAGCCCCCATGAAGCTTATAGAGGTGCCTCCTCCAGAGTTAATGGCAGTTGTATCGTAGCCAATAATCCATGTATTTTGTGAGGATAGGAAGTGAATACAGGATAGTAATACGGCAAACGAGGTAATGATCGTCTTCATATGGCTTGGGAAAAAATGGTACAAAATAGAAGGAAGTTAATGGATTGAAAGCTGAAAAATTCTATTCAAGAATCAGACTCAATCTAATGCTTCAAAGGCTTTAATTTAATCAAAAAATCCTAACTTCTTAGCCAATTTTGCACTATCCATACCGCTGGGCCGAAGGTAGATTTCTACGGTACTCAGCTTCTTCCAGCCTCCAATATCTGCAATGGTTTTCAGAGAGGCTCCCATCAAACGTAGGTTGGTGGCCCCTGATCTTCGAGCAGTGTGGAAGGTCACAAATTGGCACTTAGGACCCGTTTGATCACCTTGGTTGACTACTTGTGTAATGCCGGCCATACTTGCAATTTGCTTTAATGACCGATTAGCAACTTGGTTGGCAGTAAAACTAAAATTAAAATCATGAGCCTGGCAAATCGACCATGCAGATTTTTTGACCGGCACCGTTGCCGGTGTGTTCTCTTTTACGCTGGTGTATAGCAGGTAAGTATCGCCCTCCTGAACAAAGAAATTCGATCTGGAAAGCCGTACGACATCAGAAAACCGTATTAGGAAGTAATAAGCAATCAAAAACCGGTCGCGTTCCCGTTTGAGTGCAGGCATGGAGGATAAGTCAAGCAACTCGATTTTGGAGATCTCCTCCTGAGTGAGGTAAATTTTATTGGATCTTTGGTTTTCCCGGGCCTTAAACCAGGGCTGAAGGTGCGCATCGTTATCGTGCAATGCCCTTTCTTTTCCAAGTCGCATAACCTTTTTCAATACCCGCAGGTGTTTGGCCAACCCACTCCAGTTTGCTCCATTGCTGGTTACCCATTCTGAAAAACTGTGGTAGAACTGCCGGTTGATATCCGACCAGAGAAGGTCTTCTTTGCCCGAATGCACGGCATACTCTTTTAACCGTTTGACTGCGGTTCTGTATCCTTTCACCGTACTCGGCTTTAAGCCGTGATTAGAATTCAGGTAATCTTCCAGGAAGGTTAGAACACTCCCCTTTTCCTCTTTTTTCCCATAATGGTCAAGGTTGCCACCCTCCATTAAAAAAGCTTCAACCTTCCGTTTATGAAGAAGCAGCTTTCGATTGTAAGACTTCGCCAGAGCATAGTTGCTTTTGACTTCCCCTTTCTTTTTATCCCAATATTCTGGATGGATATAGAGACCAGTAGAAAGATAGCGGCGCTTATCGCCATCGGAGACATAGAGACGGACGCTGATCTCGCCACTTTTTTTCTTGTGGCCGTTAAGTTTATTTGTCAGATTCACGAGGCATTTGTTTCAGTGAAATACCTGTGAAATATACTGCAAAAAACCGTAATTAAAAACAAAAAGATGCAAAATGAACAAAACAGCAGATTAGACATCAACGCAACAAAAAAGCCAGACCCGCGAGGAATCTGGCTTCAAGATAAATCTTTTTGTTTTTTCGTAGTAGCTCCACCAGGAAACGCACATTGAGTATTATTGAAAAAGTGCAATTATTATTTATCCTTTCAAAACCTCTATATACTTAGAATTGAAGTATACATATATTGATGATACAGGAATAGACATACATTAAATCATCGCTTTTACTGTAAACGTTTTGTAAACGAAGGGTAATTGTATATCTTGCACACGAGGTCAAAACCAAAACGTTATGCAGTTAGTCAACTTCTACGTAAAACCACCAGAGAAAAAGAACGGCGAATACCAGGCGCACCGATTGACGGCAGCGCGTCCTGTCTATATGTATGTACTGAGTGAGTATAAAAGCCAAAGAGCAGTACATCCCACCGGGCTAAAGGTCAGGCACGACCAAATTGTTAAAACTGATTCAGACGGAAATGCATTCTTAGCTACTGACCCGAAAAGTCATTGGGATGAGATTATGCAGCGGGTGAAAAAGAAAGCACCAGGCGCACTTGCTACCAATAGAGAACTGGACAGGTTGCAGCGCATTGCGGAAAGTGTAGTAGATGAGCTAAAGAAACAAAAGCAGAGGGCAGCAGATGAAGCGCAATTGATTCACAGGCAACCAGTGACCAAAGAAGAAATAAAAGCGGTACTATCTGAGCGCACAGGGAGGCAGCGCAAAAGTGAACTAAGCAGTAACGATGGGGTGAAGCTAGTTGACTTTATGGAACTGAGCATTCAACATATCATTGACGATGCAAAAGCCAGAGGAACAAACGGATGGCGGGTAAAAAGTAATCTGCTTTATCACTTCAAAGCATTTTGTAAGGCTGAGTATGTGCCAAAGTGGACAGATATGAGGTTGCAATTCTTTGAGGACTTCAGAGACTTTTTAAAAGGCAGGACGGCGCGTTTAAACAGGTATTCAGATTCAGACCGGGGGTTATCAGACCCCTATATTGCAAAGATGATAAGCGCGTTTATTACACTACTAAGGTACGCACAGAAAAAGGGATATATTACTCATAATCATTTCCAGGGAATTAGGCTTAAAGAGGACTTGAAGCTTAACCGGCGCAAGCTCGTAGAGGGTGCATACCTCACCCCGCAAGAAATACGGGAAGTATGGTCGGTGGACTTGTCTCGATTAGAGCCAATGGCCGAGACTGTAAGAGCTTGCTTTGTTGCGGCATGTATGCATGGGCAACGTCATAGTGACTGGCATAAGGTAAGCAGAGGTCAAAGGGTAGAAACAGTACGCGGTATTGAGTTTGTAGAGGTATTCACAGTAAAGGGACAGGGCGATAAAATCGCATTTGCGCCGATATACGGCTACGTCAAAGACGTAATGAATAAAACAAACGACACAATGCCACAAATACCCCTTGGTACTGTAAACAGACTATTAAAGAGCATAGGAGAACTTGCGGGGATTGATCGTAAGATAAACTACAAGGGCGAATTAATTCCCTTGTACAAGAAAATGACCTCACACGTTGCCCGGCGCTCGTTCGTCTCTAATATGAGAGATTACGGCACACCAGACCCCTTATTGTCTTTAGTTACCACCCACGGCAAAAAAACGATGACAGACAACTATGACCGCCGTAGCTTAAAGAAACGGGCGGGCTCACTAATTGACTACCTACGTCGATATGAAAAAGATTTGCAGGGCGGTCAGGCGGTAGTTAGGGAGATCAAAACAGCATAGGCATGGAAGTAAAAACCCGCACTGCCGGAACAGTTCTTTGGCGAGATCGACCGGCAGGCGGGTATTTGTAATAATAACAAACGTTCAAAGTTATGAAACATCTTCGGTCTACTCCGAAAGATCACGCATTTTTCAGCGTGTACGCCAAATTAGCTAAGTCGGTCAAGGCATCCGGCTATTTTGCGCAAGTTGTAAGCGCTTTTACTGAGGTAGGCGGCATCTTCGCAGCGTCTCTATCAATTCTCACACCTATTTTTGGTCAGTATGCGGTTTATCCATCTGCCGCAATTGCTGTTATTGGCACTGCTATATTAGAGATCAGTTTGAGAGTCACGGCTCCCCAGGCGGTTGACGCTGTTTTATATCGCAGGTGGCAAGGTCTACACAGAGCAGTAACTATTTTCGTATTTGTCTTAGCTGCTGTTCTGCTAACTACATCAGGGGTACTGAGCTATAAGAATAGTAAAATCGTAGTCGATGCGGTAACTATTACGCCTCAGTTGGACAGCCTGGCAGTCCAGGCGCAACAGATCGAATACAACGCCGAAAAAGCGAAGCTAGAAGAAGCATACCGGGCAGATAGCACAACTATAGCAGGACAGTACGAAAAGCGAATACAGGCCACTACAGCAGCCTATGCCGGGAAGATCGCAAGCGCAAAGCGCGAGTTATCGAATATTTACAACAAAGAGCAACGGACGGGTAATTCTTACGCTACTGCTAAAGATCAGGCCCGACAAAAGATAGCGGACCTGAAAGCAGATCAGGCGGCGGCGCTTGCAGAACTAACTAGCGAACAAGCGGCAGCACTCGCAGCACTTAAAGCAGAATATAAGGCAGGGATTGCAAAGGCAGATAGCGTAAAGGGCGAAGCACTAGCAGCAATTGAAAGCGAGTACAAAACAGCACAGACAGACCGGGCCGGAACAGTGAACAGCTACGGCGGCGGATTGGCATACTTCACCATAATAGCGCTGTTTATCTTCCTGGCATCTGTTATCCTTGATCGTATCCACCTAAAAGGCAGCGGCATTGATGAGACAGTAGAACTATCACAACACGATATTAACCCCCCAGCCTATATTGAGGCATGGCAGGCAATCCGCGAACGCTTACAGACCACTGTTAGGGCGAAGATTGCAGCATTTGACGAAAATACCCCAGCTGCACCCCTGCCAACGTCAAAGCGGGAATTATACGACCCTACCGAACTGGCTAACGTACGCGTGAGCTTGAAACTAGACGATGAAAGCGAGGGCGAAGAACGTACAATTCGCATAGCAGCAAAACGGCGTCCGATAGGCTTTTTTACCCAAGGTCCTGACGTACGTCAACGCAAGCAAAACGAGGGCTTAGAGAGCGAAGGGAAAAGCGATGAGCATAACGCAACCGTTAACGCAATGGTCGGGAATTGTGATAATTGCGGTAAAGAATACACCAAAAAAGTAAACTGGCAGCGGTTCTGCTGCACGGATTGCAAGACTGAATTTCACGCACGTCAACATGGCGGCAAACCTTATTCACCAATTTATAAAAAAGGCAAATAACTATGGAAAAGAACGTCTCTGATAATGATGTAGCAGCAGAATTCACACGTGATAAGCAGTTACTAAACGAAGCGCTCAAACTTGCAGTGAAAGCAGAGTTTGAAGCAGCTAAGGCAGCGGAAGAAAGAGCGAGAAAAAACGGAACAGAGCAGGAATGGAACCGCGCTTATGGAGCATTCTTAGCACTACAGCGAATGCTAGATAGTGTAGAGGCAGGCCATAAGGACTATTTTGTTTTAGTCAGCAAAAGTTATCAGCAGAAACCCAAATGCGAAGCAGGTAAGGAATAGTTTTAACTAATAAAAGACAACAACGATGAAACGAATTGAACAGATCACAGCCCCAGAAGCGGTTGCAAATTTACGCTATTACCTACTAAAAACAGAGCAGCGGCAAAGGGGGCTACTTGCAGACCTAGATAAAGGGATAGCACTTAACAAGCGTCTGAATATCGAGCTTAAAGGTTTAGTTCTTCGCTTGAAAGACAAAGAGCTTACAGACGAAGAAAAGGAGCAGCTAGACTTTTTAATCAACGCAATTTGGCAAGGTTCACAGGAAGCATTAGAGAAGAACAATGCAGCCAAGCGAAAAGCGCCAAAGCGTGAATGAATTGTTAGAAATATAAAAGTTACTGAAATAGCTAAAATAGAAGCATAAAAATTGTAATCATTACAAATAACCTGTCTTTTTTAAGGAAAATTGATTTTAAGGCAGGAAAAATTTGCTTTTAATTTTTTGCAGTTTTAGTATTGTGATGTAAGCAATAAAGAACATTGATAGTTTAACCAGAAAAATCAATCGTAATGATGATTAATAGTAGAGGTATGCAAATTTATCAGGTTAGTTCCGAATCCCTAGATCGCTTTTTTGATATGCTTACAAGGCAAGAAAAATTGCTAAAGGATTTAGAAAAACGAGTAAAGGCATTAGATGAGTACCCGCACCTCGGCGAGTGGGTCACCTCAGCACAAGCCTTTGAGTTATTGCCTTTTAAGGATGCCCGAACGCTTGCGAAGTGGGTTGAGAGGGGTATAATCGAAGCAAAAAGTATCTCGGAAAACGGTAGGAAGAAAGCATATCGAAAGACTGATATCCTGCATTTTGCTGAGAAAGCAGAGAAGTATTTAAAGGGATATTAACTATACAAATAGGCTATTCCGCCTGCCGATTCTAAGGGGTTTTGGTAGTCGGACTATCCTAAACGGGCGCGGTGCTAGGGGGTTCACCGGTGGACAAATAACCCCCTGTTTTTACCTGGTTTAGTATATATACCCGGCAGGTTAGCTTAAAAACCCCTTACGACATACAAGAAAAAAGCCCTACTGAGGCATAATCCAGTTGGGCTTTCAATGAATTGAGTGAATACAAATATAAGCATATTAAGCGAGAATTGCAGCGATTCTACGGAGTTCTACAAACGTAAGGACGTAGAGCTTACAACTGCTGTAGATTCGCTAAAGGTGCGGATACCTGCTGAATGCGTAAAAATCAAGTGTATGGAGCTTGCAAACAGTCAGATCATTAAAGTAAACAGCGCTACCGGGCGCATTATTGGCACGTCTGGCGTAAATCAAACAAGCTATACCTACCCTCATACAGGCGTCGAGGTTTCTTATAAGTACGAAGCTATGAACGTAGGCGGCAGACGGCCGGAAAGATTCATTTCTATTGGTATTCATTCCAAGATGCTGGGGGAAAGATACCTACAGGGCATTAATTCAAAATCAGTACACAGTCTGTATAGCGAGATACAACGGCACGGTCTTATTGACGTTGATGCACTTAGTCTATTCGATAAATCTTCCTGTACAGACGTAGATATTAAGCGGGATGAGATTCTATCCCCTAAAGCCTTAAAAGCGCAAATAAGCGACCTGAAAAAGTCTGTATTTGGCAAAAGGAAACATCTTGTTAAGACTTTCCGAAAGGCTGACAACTTAGGTATTCAATTTTCAGAACGTTCGACTACAAGCTTTAAAAGTGCTCCATTTTTGAAGATATACCATAAAGGCATTGAGTTGATGCAAGAAAGCAACTTGTTTGCATCTAAGCACCTTGCAGAGTTAATCTATGAGTATATAGCGCGAATTGAAACTACAATCAAAAACAGGAAGCATTTCAAATATTTGTATGGGGATGACTTTAACCCTAGCCTTTCAAATGTTGTCTGTCTAACTGCTGAACAGCAGCAAAAAGCCCTAGAAACTGCAAAGGCTGTTTATATAGATTCTAAGAACGTAGCAGCAAAGCGCAAAGCTATGACAGATCAGGTTAGAAATTTAAAGGGAGTAGATAAGATGTTGTTCGCGTTCCTGCAAAACTTCATTCAAGACGGTAAAACAATTGATGAGGCGGTGCAATTTGCGGTCCTGGAAATGTATCAGGGTGAAGATCAGGTATCACGAAATTACAGGACCAGGTATAAGAAAAAACTACACGATTTGTACGAATTAATCGAGGGCGAAAATAGCGGCGAATATTGCCCTGTTTTAGACCTCTTTTTTGACCATGAGAAAAGAGCCTAAAAACCCTTCATATGATGAAGGGTTTTTGTAACCAAATTTGATTACAAACTGCCGCCTAAAAATTACCAGCGAAAGGGAACAAAAAAAATGGTTTGAGAGACTATTTTTTTAATCCAAATGAACACAAGTGAACACGCATTTTAAGAAGCTCCGAACGACTAAAAAAGGTCGTATAGGCGAGCTAATTGTAAAAAAGCTATTTGACAAGTGGGGATGGCAGTACAAAGAGGCACCCAACAGGGCGCACGGCATTGATTTTCGAGTAATAACGCATCGAGGCGAGAGAATAGGAGTAGACGCGAAAACCTACCCCCGGCGGGCTTGCTGTCAAGATAACGGTATAGATTACGCTGACTTTCGCAAGTATCTGCGGTTTAACGGGCGTGTACTACTAATTTTCATAGATCAGTACGAGGGCATGATATACGGGCAGTACTTAGATGAGCTGAAACAACGGCTAAGGGTAAAAGATAAAGTCTATTTCCGATTGTCCGACATGACAGTAGTAAGGCCCCTGACTGAAAAAGAGCAAAAGCGGCTGAGTAAATACAAACTACCTGACTTTTACGCGGAAGCCGATAGCTTTTTCAATCCTGTGAAACCAGTTTTACCACGAAAAAAATCAAAAGAAAATGAGTTGTTGCGGACCTTGTTTGAGAATCCAGATACTCAAAGACTATCCTGCTGTTCCTAATCACTTCCTTACAAATGGAAAGCTGTATTTAGATGTAAGTACAGATTTTGCCCTGGAGTTTTCTAAGGCGCTTGCAGAGCTTACGGAGCTGAACGAGATAAGCGATGAGGGGGTATTATCTGTAAGCCTGCCCTATACGCCAAAAAACAAGTTTGTTAGCGACTTTGTGAGAAATCACAACAGGACAGAAAATGACTATAGCCCCCTACCTGTCCTAATTCAGGAAGGGCCTGTAATACATCGCATTTCGGAACTAACTTTTATCGGCTCGAACGATGAGGACAAGACTTTGGAGGCGGAGTTTAGCCGGGGCGCGGGGCATTGGTTAACCGCTTCCAGGGACTTGTATTTAAGAGATGCTGATTTAGGAGAATTTGAGCTAAACGAGGCGAACCTAAGGGACAATTGGCAGAACAATTCAAGCTACAGCGATGGAGGCACCCCAGTATATTTTCCGCTTTGCTTTTATGGCGTTTGGACAGCGCAAAACGAAATGAAAGTAGCAGATTTTCGCCCCTGGTTTCACCTGTTGGGGTTACTGCAAAAAGGCTTTTGTGCGACCGGCGGCGGTTGGTCGTTCAGGTCCCCCTGGCTTGAAAGCACAAAAGGGCGAAAGCTGGGGTGCTATTTGGCGGGAAAGGATTACGGGGCCGATGAACAGTATCTGCCTGAAAAGAAGTTCTTAGCTAAAGTCAAGATTGATGGAGTAGCAACTATCACTCCATCGGTTGAGGAAGGCAATACAATACCTGTACTTGTATTTGATGAAGTAGAGCTAAACCCGAACGGCTACTACAACCCAGATACAGGCAAATTCAGCGGCGGCATGGTCATAGCTGACTTTGTAGCGAATATCTATTGTCAGTTTGAGGCGACTGCCTATGATCGACAATTCGTTGTTAGAGTGATGAGGGAAAACCCCGATGGCACAATTGAGGAAGTAGAGGCAAAAGAGGGTAATATTTCCCCCAATTCCGGCACCTCAGCATCTTTGAATTTTCCCCAGGCAAATATAAGTGTACGCGCTAAAAACGTATATGTCCCGGAAGGGGCAACGGTTTACGTTGCTCTAAGCTTTCAGCTATTCCCTAGATACATCGAGGGGACGTTTTATAACGAACCCCGGAAGGTCATTTATCAATCAGGCGACACTATACCGCTTAACATCGCCGTGCGCAATGACTTAACCTTACTTGACTTTTTTAAGGGCGTTGCAAGCCTTGTAAATGGCAAGATCAGGACAGACTGGGAGAGCCGCACCGTTTGGCTTTATACGCCCTACGAAAGGGAATACTACGATGAAACAATAGAGGGCTTTTACACTAATGATATTGAGGACTGGACCCCGCTAATTGTGCAAAGCTCCGAGGCTATCACAATCGAAAGACTAGGTATTCAACGCTATGCGCTACTAAGGTTCCAGGACGCGAACGACGCGGAAATAAAAGCGCAAGGGTTAGAGGACGAAAGCCCCTTGTATAGTCGCCTTGTCGACTTTGGGCCAGTAACTAAAAACGAGGACGTAAACGAGATAAAGAACCCCCTGTTTGAGCCGACTATCAATTCAGAGATTCAAAAATTTGGAGCAATACCGCCGGAGACGGCATTTTATAACGTCTCTATACCTCATCTGCTAGATAACGAGGAAGGGGAATTGAGCTTTGATTTAGGGGCCCGGCTGGTTGAGTTTGCGGGTTACGTCTCAACCAGGAAAACAGACGTTCCATTCTCGCCCTTGCGCCGCTGGATTTTTGAAGGGACAACAGAAAACCGCCTGCCGTTTGCTTACCAGCAATTGCCGGGAGATACCGATATTCAAATAGGGCTTTTACCTCAGCCTAAAGAAGGCGGGCCGGTTTACGGGGACCATGCTAATGATTTTTATAATATAGGCTGGAAAGAAGAACTAAGCGCACGTTTAGAGAGCGTTCGTAGCTCTTTCCAGGTCGTTCTACCTGCCTTAGCTTACAAAGCCCTGGACTTTAGGAAGTGGGCAAGAATATACTATAACGGGCGCACGTTCTTTGCCCGGCTGTTGGAGGTATCAGGACGGCAGGCTTGCAGCTCAGAGCCTTGTATTGCTATTTTTCGCCCTGATCGCTTTGCGCCTGAATGTGCGGACGTTTCGATAATTCCCACGATTGTAAAATGTAGCGATGCCCCCGGTATTTCGGTGAACGTAGATGTACCAGGCGATACAATCACAGCAGACGTAAACAACGAATTTGTGAACGCCCCTATCATTGCAGACGATTTAGAGTACAGCACGGACCAGGGGCAAACATGGCAGGGCTACCAGGCACAGGATTCTATAGTAGCACAATCCCAGGTAGTTTTTCGGCGCTCCACAGACCTGCAAAGCTGCGGGCCGGTTGAAACGGTAAGAACAGTGAATTTCAGGGACTATTGCGCAAACAGTTTTATTATTGACATAGTACACAACGAAAGGGCGAATACAGCAAGCGCAACCGCTATAGATAGCTTTAATAGCCCGGTTGATACAGATGCCTGGACTGTTTCAGTAGACGGAGAGGCACCAACAGCGTACACCCCAGGCGAAGAAATTAGCGAATTTGGCACAGTCGTATTTTATAGGAAAGTGACCTTTGCAAATTCCTGCCCTGATGTAGAAGTATATGAATCAGTAAAAGCCGAAAACGGCACTGGGGGCAACTGCTACAATACTATAGATGTCGCATTTGATGAGGTTGCGCCTTGCGTTTACCTTCCTGAAATTGCAGGCAGCTATTCCAGTTCTATTTGCTCCACCACATGGGAAGTGAGCAAAGACGAAGGCACCACCTGGGGAACCTGGGACTTTGCCCCGATAAAAAGCGAGGCAGGCACAAAAGTCCGGGTAGCAGTCCAGTTTTGCGACCATTGCCCACCGAGGTATATTGAAAAGGCTTGCCCGTTTTAAGTATTTACTAATTTCTCAATCATAGACAATGCAAAACAAAAAAGATTTCGAGAGAGAGTTTAAGGATGAGATTTTGAAGCTAGACAAAGTGGAGCTTGCTGCCCTGGATGCTTATATAGCAAGCCTAAAAGGGCAAAAGGTAGGCGACATGAGTTTTTTATCTGAAATAAGAAACTGTATTAAGCTCAGATCACAACTCCTTAAAAAATAGATTCAAAAGGGAGAGAGGCAGTTTCTCTATTGCTTCTTTCCTTATTCACCTGATAATATCACGTAAAAACAGGTAAATTAAAGCTATGAAAAGAGATTCGAGAGGGCGATTTGAGAAAGGGAAAAGCGCAAATCCAGCCGGAAGGCCTAAAGGGATTCAGAATAAAGAGCTAAGGGATTTGAGAGGGAAGGTTAACGCCCTGATAGAGGAAAATTGGCAGCAGATAGAAAAAGACCTAAAGAAGCTAAAGCCGGTCGAGCGTCTTAACTTCTTTTCGCGCTTGCTGGAATACTCTATACCAAAGCTGCAAAGAGTAGAGCAAAAGATCGAGGACAACAGAGGCGAAGCGGACAAGCTACAGTATATGAATCCTGAAGAACTAGAACAGTATTTAGCTTTGATGTTGAAAGCAGCAGAGCGAAAGCATAAAATTGAAGGCAGCAATGAAAAAGCCTGATTTGCAAAAATGAAGTATATTTAGACTTTCATTTAATCCGCTTGCCATTTGGTTTTGACCTCAATCTTACCTCTTTTTGGCAGGCGGTTTTTCTTCAACAGGTTTTCTGTTGATATCATATATTTCAACTGCATTCCTAGTTAAGATTCTTGTCTCTTTTTCATTCTTTTCATATAAGAAAATATAGTTCCTTGTCATGCCTACGAGTAATAAAGTACTATCGGTTAGTATTTCAAAGTCTGAGCCCTTGATTTCATAAGAAGCTTTCGATGGATTAGATAAAAGCTCTGTTACTTCGCAGTCTACCCTACGATTAGTAATAAGAATGAGAACAAAAATTATAATTGCAAGGGACGTGAAGTCAATTAAGGTTTGAAATCGTTTTTGTTTTTTGTGGATTACAGCGAATATCCAAATGAACCAGGCGAAAACTAGCCAAATGTAATAATCAGATAGCAGGTTGGTCATGCACTCTCCTTGATAAACCCAATCAAGAAACAGTGATAACCCTATGAGGAAGAAAAGACCACCAATTTCTAATGTCCTGATTAACCTTACTAGTACGCCAATCGTCCTCCTAAATCCCAGCCTCTTGATTTTAGCGAGCCTTAATAAGCTGAAATAATACTTCAAAGATTTTTGCCGGTATTCTTTTTGATCGTCCTGATCTTCGGGTAATTCAAATTCAAGGATAGAAAATATTAGGAGGTTCATCAATAAAGCAGCAGACAGGTAGTAAAGCGTATTTACAAGATAAGGGAAGAACACAAAGACTATTTCACTAGCATCTATATAGCGTTCAATTTTGATATTGAAATATCCGTAATACTCATGAATCCTTAGGTATGCTACTGCTAATAAAGTGACTGAGAGTAAAGGGAACGCTTTCCCTAGTAGTTCTATTCTGCTGTTTAAGGCTGGTTTCATTGGGGTAAATAACTTTTGAAGAGAATAAGCCCAAAAAAAGCGGTTTTCTGTCAACGATTTGTAAACGATAGAGGGTGTAAAAAAATAAGCCCCTGAATATCAATACATTCAGAGGCTTGTTAGTAGCTCCACCAGGACTCGAACCTGGATCTTAGGTTCCGGAAACCTACATACTATCCCTTGTACTATGGAGCCAACCTTACAGATTAGATCGCTTCCTTTTGAAGCGGCTGCAAATATAAGAAAGCAGTTAATAAAACACAAACTTCATCTTTAAAATTCCATCTGGCATAACATTTCTGTGCTCGGGCGTTTAATTAGATAAAAATACCTTTATGAGAACCCTGCTTTTGTTTGCCCTTTTGGCTTTTGTTTCCCAACTGAACGCTCAGCTGGGGCTAACCAGCAGTGCCCGGTTCAACGACGCGCCGGACTGGAGCTACCCGGCCTCCATCGCAGAGGGAATGAACCCACTTGGCAATGGCTGGGCCATGGGTATCGACTATTGGATACCGCTGGGGCAGACACGTATCGATTTACTGCCGGAGCTCAATTTCGGCAGGTCCGAGCAAACGATTGATGTTATTGGCGATCCTCATGAGTTTACGCAAAATGCCTTTAGCCTGTTCCTGAACACGAACTTTTACCTGCTTGACCTGGAGGGGGACTGCGATTGCCCCACCTTCTCTAAATCGGGCGATTTCTTTCAGAAAGGCTTTTTCCTGCAAGCCTCTCCCGGGGTTTCCTATTTTCAGCACACCATCCAAACCCGGGAATCTGCTGCGGTGGATATTGAAGAAGATACTTTCGCTTTCAGTATCGGAGTAGGGGCAGGGCTCGATATTGGGCTGTCAGATTTCGTTACCCTCACGCCAATGGCTGGCTTCCGCTATTACTTCCCTTCTGAATGGGCAGGCCTTGATGACTTATTCATCACCGCTGAGCCTGATCCGCTCTTCGAAACCGAAAGTGCCATCCAACAGTTTTGGGCCGGGCTACGGCTGGGCATCCGCTTCGATCAGCGGTAGCTTCCGGCGCTTGGCTTTTTGGTGGAATAAAGGCGTACGCTCGGAGGCAATATAAACGGTATTTGGCCCCGTGAAGTCTACCGCCTCATACTGCGTGGGCATCAGGCAACGGGCGCCCCGTTTGCGCTGCATTTGCCCGCTTAGGAAGCCTGTTCCTTCAAAATCTCGAAAGAGGAATAAATCTGCGGGGGTGAGTGGGAAAAAGCCCAGGAACATCTTGAACCGATAGGTCAACAGGACTACCGTTTGCCCATCTTCACTAATAGCAGCTGCAGTCACTACCCTTTTGGGCAATTCCAGTTGCCCCCGAAGGTTAGCAGTGTAAATACCTGGACTTGCAGGCAGGCTGTAGTGCTTGGTAATAAAACTTTGCTCTGATTTGTCCTTTGAGAACAAATGCAGGCTGTCCTGATAGTAAAAAAAGCCTTCCATGTCGAACTGCCACTCTGCTTTGGGCGGTGGGAAAGCCTCCTGATCCGGATACGTAAACCGGATGCTGTCCACCTGCCCGTCTTTCGATAAAATATAGATACATAAATCCTGTCGCCGGTTCGCGTTATTGCCAAAGTCGCCAATGAAGATACGCCCGTCCGGTGCCGCAGTGAGGTCCTCCCAGTCCCGGTTGAGGCTGCCAGGCACGGCATAGGTTTCCAGTAGCGCCCCTCCCCCATCGGTCCGGTACAACTCCGGGGCATTTCCACTGTCATTGAGCCACCAAAGGCTGTCGGCACCTGCAAAATAAGCACCAGATGTCTCGGTAACTACTTTGGGTAGTTTAAATTTTTTATTGCTCAGAAAATTCTGACTGAGTAAAAGCGAACTATAGAACAGTAATAATGTAATTGAAGTTATCCGCATAAAAGTTGTTTTTTAAGCTTCAAAGGTACAATTGTGTGCGTGAATGAGCGGTATGGGTGTTACGCGGAGGTTGGGAACACGGATTAGACTGATTGCGCGGATTCACACTGATTTCGAGCGGGGGCATATGAGCAGGGCATGCTGGTATGGCGGCAATGGATTGCAAGATCAGCGGTATTAGTGTACTATTGTTACGCGGAGGTTGGGAACACGGATTAGACTGATTGCGTGGATTTCCACTAATTGCGAGCGGGGGCATGCTTATGTGACAGCACCGGATTGCCAAGGTCCGTGGCATCAGGCAGGTCAATGTCATCAGTGTACTCTCGCCGGATATAGAGCCCCTTCCCAATTTCGTAAGCCAGCCCCACCCAAAACCCTGATAAACAAATACTTAACCTAAAAATATCACTTTAACAAACCGTAGCACTCCACCGTTTTTAATTCGCAAATGGTCCCTGCCCCCTTTACATTTGAAATCCTTAGCTATTAAATCCAATAACAAAGAATCCATACAAGCCCCGCCCGGCCCGGCCGATGCGTGTTGGCTTGTTTTTTTTAAGCACTAAATGAAGATGGCAATAATCAATAAATACAGCAGGGAACTGACTCAGGACGACACTCGCCCGGCCGCTCAGGCGATGCTCTATGCCCTTGGGCTCACCGAGGAGGACCTAAAAAAGGCGCAGGTGGGCATTGCCAGTACTGGATGGGAAGGCAACCCTTGTAATATGCACCTCAACGACCTCGCTACTGAAATCAAAGGCGGTGTAAAGGCTGAGGGGCTGCTCGGGCTGATTTTCCATACCATTGGAGTAAGCGATGGCATGTCTATGGGCACCGATGGCATGCGGTTTTCATTGCCTTCCCGCGACATTATTGCCGACTCAATTGAAACGGTGGCTTCTGCACAGTGGTATGATGCTATCGTGCCAGTTGTGGGATGCGATAAGAATATGCCGGGCGCTATGATGGCGCTCGCCCGATTGAACCGCCCCGGGCTGATTGTTTATGGCGGAACCATTGCTCCCGGCTGCCACAAAGACCAGAAACTGGACATCGTCTCAGCCTTCGAAGCTTACGGACAGCGGATTGCCGGAACGATTGAGGAAACGGACTTCAAAGCCGTCATTAAGAACGCCTGCCCTGGGCCAGGTGCCTGTGGGGGCATGTACACGGCTAACACTATGGCATCTGCAATTGAAGCCATGGGCATGAGCCTGCCCTTCAACTCCAGTATTCCGGCAGAGAGCATGGAAAAACAGGCGGAGTGCCATAAAGTAGGCGCTGCCATCCACCATCTGCTGCGCGAGGACATCAAACCGCGCGACATCATGACCCGAAAGGCTTTTGAGAATGCGGTAACGGTTATAACTGCCCTTGGCGGGTCCACCAATGCCGTGCTGCACATGATTGCGATTGCCCGGGCTGCCGAAGTGGAATTCGCCATTGATGACTTTCAGAAAATTGGCGACCGTACGCCCTTTATTGCCGACCTGAAGCCAAGCGGTAAGTACGTCATGCAAGACCTTTACGAAGTAGGCGGCGTTCCAGGCGTAATGAAGCTGCTATTGGAAGAAGGGTATCTGCACGGTGACTGTATGACCGTGACTGGAAAAACCATTGCAGAAAACCTGAGTAGTATCGTGGGGCTAAAAGAAGGGCAGGATGTAATCCGCCCGATATCCAAGCCCATCAAGCCTACGGGGCATATCCGCATCCTCTACGGCAACCTGGCAGAACAAGGCGCTGTCGCCAAAATCACCGGCAAGGAAGGCGAATACTTTAAAGGTACAGCCAAGGTCTTCAACAGCGAGGTGGAAGCCAACGAAGCCATCAGCAACCATAAAATTGAAGCCGGCGATGTGGTGGTCATCCGCTACTGTGGCCCCAAAGGCGCTCCGGGCATGCCCGAAATGCTAAAGCCTACCTCTGCCATTATGGGCGAAGGGCTGGGCAAAGAAGTCGCCCTGATTACCGATGGCCGGTTCTCCGGAGGCACCCACGGCTTTGTAGTAGGCCACATCACGCCCGAAGCTCAAGCCGGCGGCCTCATCGGGCTGCTGCAGGATGGCGATACCATAATTATTGATGCGGTCAACAACACGCTCAAAGCGGACCTTACCGAAGCTGAAATTGAAAAACGCCGGTCCGGATGGCAGGAACCACCGCTGCGGGCTACCACCGGTATTTTACGTAAGTACGCCAAAACGGTCACTTCAGCCAGCGAAGGCTGTGTCACCGATCAACTATAGCCTGCAAGCTACTTCTCAGTACCATGAAAATCGACCATGTATGAAACAGCAAGCGACCTCCACTGAAACCCTCGAAGGGCCACCAAAGACAGAACGCCTGTCCGGCGCAGAAGCTATTCTCCGCTGCCTGATTGAAGAGCAGGTAGACACTATTTTCGGGTATCCCGGCGGGGCTATCATGCCGGTATATGATGCGCTTTACCACTACGAAAAGCAGTTGCGTCACATCCTGCCCCGGCACGAACAAGGCGCCATTCATGCTGCAGAGGGCTACGCACGGGTCACCCGCCAAACGGGGGTCTGCATGGCTACCTCCGGTCCTGGTGCTGCCAACCTGGTTACCGGGCTGGCAGATGCGCTGCTGGACTCAGTTCCGTTGGTCTGTATTACCGGGCAGGTATACTACCACTTGCTGGGCAGCGATGCCTTTCAGGAGACAGACGTGATCAACTGTACCATGCCGGTTACGAAGTGGAATTATCAGATCACTTCTGCCAAGGAAATCCCGGAAGTGTTTGCCAAGGCTTTCTACGTTGCCAATACCGGTCGGCCGGGCCCTGTGGTCATTGATATTACCAAAAATGCGCAGATCGAGATGCTCGATTTCCGCTATCAAAAGCAAGGGCCAATCCGTTCTTACAAGCCCAAGCCCAAACCTTCCACCTCGGCATTAACTGCCGCTGCTGCGCTGATTAATGCCGCTGAGTGCCCGCTGATATTGGCAGGCCACGGTATTCAGATTGCTCATGCGCAAGAGGCGTTCCGGCAGTTTGTTGAAAAATCGGGTATTCCACTGGCGTGCACCATCCACGGGCTAAGCAGTATCCCCAACAGCCACCCGCTTCATATGGGGATGCTGGGCATGCATGGCAATTATGCGCCAAATGTGATGCAAAACCGCTGCGATGTGCTCATTGCAATTGGGATGCGCTTCGATGACCGGGTGACGGGCAATTTGGAAAAATATGCCAAACAAGCCAAAGTCATCCACATCGAAATCGATCCTTCGGAAATCAATAAGAATGTACCGGCAGATGTCGCCGTACTTGCCGACGCAAAAGAGGCACTGGAGAAACTGCTCCCTATGATCAAAGAGAAGCAGTACCCCGAATGGATCGCCCGGTTTAAGGAGATGGATGCGGAGGAGGAAGAGAAAGTGATCCGGCACGATATGTCCCCTTCCGAAGACGGGCAAATCCGTATGGGCATGGTCGTACGTGAAGTGTCCCGCCAAACCAAAGGACAGGCCGTGGTAGCCACCGATGTGGGACAGCATCAAATGATCGCTGCGCGCTACTACGACTACGAGTCCACCAATCAATGGGTCAGCTCCGGAGGGGCTGGGACCATGGGTTATGGCCTGCCTGCCGCATTTGGAGCTAAATTGGCACAGCCAGAACGAGAAGTCGTGGCTTTTATCGGCGATGGCGGCTTCCAAATGACCATTCAGGAACTCGGACTTTGTGCCCAAATGGATACGGCCGTCAAGATAGTACTGCTAGACAACAACTTCCTGGGCATGGTGCGGCAGTGGCAGGAGCTTTTCTTCGACCGCCGCTACTCTTCCGTGGAGTTGCAAAACCCGGACTTTGTGAAAATTGCAGAAGGTTTCGGCGTACCGGGCAAAACCATCTCAGACCCTGCAGTACTCTCTGAATCCATAGCGGAAATGCTGGCGCATGACGGCCCCTACCTCCTGCATGTTCGGGTGGAAAAAGAGACCAATACCTTCCCCATGGTACCTTCCGGAGCTGCCGTGGACGAAATCGTACTGGAACCGCAGCCCAAAGCCTAATCTCATGAACCTGCCTGGCCCATTACAGCCCGGCCTATCCAGAATACAATGGAAAAGCAACAATTCACCATAACGGTTTTCACAGAAAACTACAGTGGCTTGATGTCACGGGTGGTTTCCGTCTTCAGCCGCCGCCACATCAATATCGAGAGCCTTACCACCAGCCAGTCTTCCCAGCCGGACATCCACCGTTTTACCATCGTAGTCCAGGTTACAGAAGAAATGGTCAGGAAGCTCGTCGCCCAGCTCGAAAAGCAAGTCGATGTACTTAAGGCCTTTTACTACACCTCTGAGGAGGTCGTCTACCAGGAGATCGCCCTCTACAAGGTGCCCACCCACGTGTTCAGCAACAGCGAAAACGTGGAGCACCTGATCCGCAAGCACAATGCCCGCGTGCTGGTGATCGAGCCGGAGTTTATCGTCCTCGAAAAGACCGGCCATGAGCACGAGACCACTGCTTTCTTCCATGAGCTGGAGAAAATCGGCATTTATGAGTTCGTCCGCTCCGGCCGGGTGGCGATTGTGAAGCCTATGGAACGGTTGAACCGGTATCTAAAGGAGTTGGAAACAGAACAAACTAACTAATCCTCCAAAATTCCCTCCCGTTTGGCATCCTCCGTGTAACCATGCAGCTGCACCGGTGCTTTCTTCCTGTTGGCCCGCAGCCGCATGTTGAGGAACTCGACAAAAAGAGAAAAGGTGATCGAGAAATATAGATAGCCTTTCGGTATCGTGCCGACTTCTGAACCGGCAATTGAAAGGTGCGCCAAATGTGCGCCCTCCGCAATCAGCATGAAGCCGATCAGGATCAGGAAGGCCATGCCCAGCATTTGTATAGTTGGGTTTTTGTTGACGAAGCTGGCTACCGGATTGGCGAACAACATCATAATCACTACAGATACGACTACGGCAATGATCATGATAATCAACGCCCCGGTCACCCCATTTGTCATGCCTACCGCAGTCAGGATGGAATCGAAGGAGAAAACGATGTTGATAAGGGTAATCTGAATGATCACATTCGTTAGGGACGCCTTGCCTTTAGGCGTCTCATCGTGGGGGTCCTCTTCCTCAAGCTTGTGGCGGATCTCGGTGGTACTTTTGTACAGCAGGAACAGCCCGCCTAGGATGAGGATGATGCTCTGCCCGGAAAACCCACCGTGTATCCAGGAAGTATGGATTTCAAACCAAGGTTCCTCCATAGCTACCAGAACAGACACCCCGAACAACAGCACAATACGCAGCACCATAGCCAGAATCAAGCCAATATTGGTGGCTTTGGGGCGCTCCTCTTCGGGTAGTTTGCCCGAAGCAATAGAGATGAAAATAATATTGTCAATCCCCAGTACAATTTCCAGAAAGGTAAGCGTCAGCAGGCTCATCCAAACGGCTCCGCTGGCGAAATCGGGCATTATAAAATCCATGGTGCATCAGTTTTTCTGACCGCAAGTTTACGAAAATCCCGATTAGCTATAGGGCTGCCCCTGTTATCATTTTTTACCTTTACAAAAAAAGCGAAGACATGAAGTACCGCCGCCTACGTAATGAAGAGCTGCAGGAACTGGAAAAGGAGTTTATCAACTTCCTGGCTGCCAATCAGGTAACGGCCGATGAATGGGAAAAAATTAAAGGTGAGGACAACGATAAAGCCAACCGCCTGATCGAAATCTTCAGCGATATGGTCTTCGATAAGGTACTGGAGGATGTCGAGTACCTGGAACATAAAACACCGCACGACCTTAAAGCCTTCCGCTTCGGGGAGGAACAGGCGGAAATGAACGGGCTGAAAATTGAGGGCGAATCGTCCGTTGACCTTACTCAGCAGCAGAGCCCGCAGCAAATGCAGGAGCAGCTGAAGTTAACCGGCGCCAAGCTCAAGCTCTACACTGCCGAGAAAAAATACGCCGAATCCCGAAAAATGGAAATCTTTCACCTCATGGAAGGTGGAGCCCTCATCTCCCGGGATGGTGCACTGTTCAAATCCTTAGAATCCCTTAAAGCCTAAGCCTTATGCGACTTGTCACTTTTGCCTGCCTGCTGTTTTTCCCTTCCTTTTTCCACGCGCAAGATGCCCTTAATGTCAGCCTTTGCGGCCAGTACAATCCGGGTGACGGGCGGGCTTCAGGCTCCTGGAGCTATGTGGGGGCTGATGGCACAGAATATGCTCTACTGGGCGCGCAGACCGGCACCGCTGTGGTCGAAATCGGCACCAATGGCGACCTCACGGAACGCGCATTCATACCCGGCCCGCCTTCCAACTGGCGGGAAATCACTGTCGTAGGCGACCATGCCTATGTCGTGACGGAAGGCGGTGCCAATCCGCATCCTGGCATGCAGGTCATTGACCTGAGTGGGCTGCCTCAGGATGCCACTTTGGCGACAACCTACAATGCTCAGTTCAACCGGGGGCATATCATACAAAAGGACATTTTTGAGGAACAGCCCTACGTGTTTGTCTGCGGGACGACCACCACTTCCGGGGTGCACTTCATTGATGTCTCAGACCCGGCCAACCCTCAGCAAGTGGGGCTTTATCAGCCGGGATACTATATCCACGACTGTCACGTCAGAGGTGATATTCTTTTTGCGGCGGCTTTTTACGAAGGCACTATGGACATTCTGGACATTTCTGACCCTGCAGCACCGGTACTGCTTTACCGTATGTCCTATCCCGGGGGGAACACGCATAGCATGACCACCACCCTTGATATGAATTACCTCTTTCTCTGTGATGAGCAGGATGGGCTGGTCGCTCGCATGTACGACATTTCTGACCTCACCGAGCCGGTACAGGTTGCTACTTACACGGCTAACCTTCAAAGCCTGGTGCACAATCCATACATCCGGGGCGACTTCATGTTCATCACCCACAACACCGAGGGGCTGCGCGTGCTGGATATTGCAGACCCGGAAGTACCGGTGGAAGTTGGCTATTACGACACCTTCGCCGGCCAGAGCGGTGGCTTCAGCGGGCTTTGGTCCGCCTGCCCTTACTTGCCTTCCGGCAAAATCCTGGGCGGCAACCGGGAGGACGGGCTGTACGTTTGGGAGTTTAACAACACTCAGGCAAATCGGTACTACGGGCAAGTGATAGACAGTTTGACGGGAACACCCATTGTCAATGCCGTTATCACTGCCCCTGAAATTCCAGGATTCGCACTAACCACAGATTTCGACGGCGCCTTTGCTTCCGGCACCTTGTCCAGCAGCATCACCCTGCAGGTCACCCGAAGTGGTTACGTGACCAAAACCATCGAAGTGGACATCGAACCCGGCGCCGGCACAGAGTTTACCGTAGCGCTTAGCCCCATCAGCACTGCCACCCAAAACGAGCGGCAAAAATACCAGGTCAGCCCCTACCCTGTCCCCGCCACGCAGCAAGTCACCATCGACCTTCCGGTTTTGCCGAAAGGCGCTACCGCGGCATTACTGTCTACGGCAGGGAAAGTCCTGAAAAGCTGGCCAACTCTGTCTGAAAATCAGCTGCGCATAGAACGCAGCAGTATTCCGGCCGGGCAATACCTTTTTGTAGTTTATGCCTCTCAGGGAGCGATACTTACCACTGCCCCTGTCATTTTTCGTTAATCCGTAGTCTTGCAAGTTTAGTTTTGTTAAGCTTGCTTAGCCTGCAACTCTCTACGGGTGAATCTCCTTTTCGAGCTGCCAATACCGAAAACAAAGCCAAACCAAATACCCCAGCAGCCCCAGCGAAACAACAGGCCAAACCAGTATAAAAAGCAACGCATTCACCTCAAAATAAGACAAACCCGTGCCATTAGCCACATTGATTATAAAATCAGTACAATACACATAAGCCCTAACAATCCATTCCATACCGCTACTCATACCGAAGTGATTTGATTCTTCGCCGCATTCGGACCACTCCAATTAATAGCAGCAACATTATAAATGGCCACACCACTCCGAGCAATAAGACATTCGACAGCCCATAAACCCCGGTGCCAGCCAGCAGCCTGATAATGCCCAAGTAAACTTCTTTCAGCCAATCCGGAGGTGGAGGCTCAACATGGTGGCGGAGGCAGTATTCAGTTTCATCGTGGCAACGCCAGGTACAACGATCCGGGTCGCCTTCAGAGGGGTTAATAGCAGGAATGGAAACGCCATAGGTAACGCCGCCTTTGTACTCGTAAGCAACAGGCTGCCGGCAACGGGAAACTTCATTGACCACTACCATAATTATGTAGGGCAAGAGCAATAAAAACAGGTATTTCACTCGGGACGACATACCTTACTCCTCCCCCTCCAGCAAATCCGGGCGACGGGCACGGGTGCGCTCCACCGCCTTGTCCATCCGCCACTCTTCAATCTTTTTGAAATTGCCGGACTTGAGAATTTCCGGTACTTTCCAGCCCCTGAACTCCTCCGGGCGCGTGTACACAGGTGGCGCTAACAGATTGTCCTGAAAAGAATCAAACAAAGCCGAAGTTTCATCATTCAACACCCCCGGCAGCAGACGCCCGATCGAATCTACCAGCACTGCCGCGGGCAACTCGCCACCCGAAAGCACAAAATCACCAATAGAAATCTCCATCGTCACAAAATGCTCCCGGATCCGCTCGTCAATGCCTTTGTAATGCCCGCAGATGATCATCAGGTTTTCCTTTAGGGAAAGACGGTTGGACAGGCCTTGGTGCAGGCGTTCCCCGTCAGGGGTCATGTAGATGATCTCGTCGTAGGTGCGTTCGGACTGCAGGTCCTCAATGCAGTTGACCAGGGGCTCCAGCATCATCACCATACCTGCTCCACCTCCGTATTGGTAGTCATCTACCTGCCGGTGCTTACCGATGCCATATTCCCTCAGGTTCTGCAAGTGAACCTCCAGCAGGCCCTTGTCCTGTGCCCGTTGCATGATGGAGTGGCTGAGCGGGCTTTCCAAAAGCTCCGGCAATACGGTGATGATGTCGATGCGCATGGTCCCTTTTTTCTGCAAATGTAGCAATTCAGTCTGAAGTCCGCCTTACCACAAACAGTCCTGATAATCGGTTAACATGTGAAATAATAACCCAACTGCCACCATTCGCGTTTGGGGCCAAAATAGCAGCAGAACATAGGCAGCAATAGCCGGATAGGAATGCAGGGGATGAAAGCCAATACTGCAGCGCCCCGGATCAAAGACAGGGTCCGCCAGCAGGTGGTCCAGGTCTACGAGCATAGTAGCGACCATGATCAGCCAGGCCCGCTGCCATTGCGAACGGAAAAACAGGTAAGCCAGAAGGCCGGGCGCCAGAAAGTGCAGGCTGTAGTGGACCAGCGGTTGGAGCAATGCCATTTCCAAGCAATTTTGCGATGCTGTAAAAACACAACAGGCACTCCCGGTCATCCCGAAAGCACCTGTCGACATTTTCTTATCCTGAAAGGGCTTACTGGATTTCCAGCAGTTCCACTTCAAAAATCAGGGTTTCGTATGGGCCAATCTTTCCGCCGGCGCCACGCGGCCCGTAAGCCAGGTCAGATGGAATATACAACTTCCACTTAGACCCCTGAGGCATAAGCTGCAGCGCTTCCGTCCAGCCTTTGATGACCTGATTTACCCCAAATGAAGTAGGCTCGCCACGCTCTACGGAACTGTCAAACACAGTGCCATCGGTAAGTGTGCCGTGGTAATGGACTTTCACCTTGCTGGTTTCGGTAGGCTTAGGGCCGTTGCCTTCCTTGAGCACTTCGTACTGCAAGCCACTATCTGTAACCTTTACTTCCTCGCGCTTAGCATTTTCAGCCAGGAAAGCCTTGCCCGCTTCGATTGCATCGGCGTGCTTTGCCTGCTGCTTTTTCATCATGTACTGCTGAACGACCTGATTGGCCTCCTCCGCTGTAAACTTAGGCTCGTTGCCCGCCAGTACATCGTGAATAGCCGTAGTCATAGACGTTTCGTCCAGGTTGTCAAAGCCCTGGCTCTGCAGGTTTTGCGCTAAAAGTACGCCCAGTGCGTAGCTAAGTGAATCCATTTCCTGTGCTTTTGCTGTGGTCATTGTGAACAGCCCTGCTAACATAAGGACTGATAGAATTGTTTTATTCATAAATACTTTGATTTTCTGTTCTGCTGAAACGCTGCGAAGAAAAGAAAATTATAACGCTTTCAATAACCCAGGTAAAAAAAGCTGCAAACATTGACCCGGATAAGCCCTTTCAATACCGTAGACTTTTTTACGACAGACCTCACTTTATGAAAATTAACATACCTGAATCCGACCAGGAACGCATCGTTATTGTAGGCGGTGGATTTGGTGGGCTGACCCTTGCCCGCGCACTCAAAAAACAAAACTACCAGGTCGTTCTGATCGATAAAAACAACTATCATCAGTTCCAACCGCTGTTTTACCAGGTGGCCATGTCCGGTCTGGAGCCCAGCTCCATCGTTTTTCCCTTCCGGAAAGCTTTTCAGGGCGAAAAGAACATCTTCATCCGGGTAACGGAAGTGGAACGGGTGGACACGGACCAAAAGCAACTTCATACCCCACTCGGCATCTGCAACTACGATTATCTGGTCCTGGCCATTGGCGCAGACACCAATTTCTTTGGCAATGAGGAAATTGAACAAAAAGCCCTGCCCATGAAATCCGTTTCAGAAGCGCTGCACCTGCGCAACCGTATCCTCACCGATTATGAAATCGCGCTATCCGTAACGGACTACGAAAAACGGCAACAACTGATTGACATCGTCATCGTTGGTGGAGGGCCTACTGGTGTGGAAGTAGCAGGCGCTCTGGCGGAAATGAAGCGTTATGTCCTCCCCAAGGACTACCCACAGCTGAATACCGATGAGATTGACATCCACCTGGTGGAAGGGGCTGACCGGCTGCTGTTGGGCATGTCGGAAGAAGCCGCCCAAAAAGCGCAGGAATTTCTCGAGGGGCTGGACGTTAAGGTTCAGCTAAATGCTATGGTCACCGGATTTGATGGAGCGTACGCCACACTGAGCGACGATTCAAAAATCCCTACCCACAAGCTTATCTGGGCAGCCGGTGTGGCAGGCAATAAAATGCCGGGCCTGCCGGAGGAGGCACTGGTCAAGGGAAACCGGCTTGCCGTAGACCGGTTCAACCAGGTGAAAGGCACGCAAGGTATCTTTGCAATTGGCGATATTGCTTACATGGAAGAGCCCGACTACCCCAAAGGGCACCCGCAGGTGGCACAGGCTGCGATGCAACACGCCAGGCACCTGGGCAAAAACTTCAAAAAATTATCAAAGGGCAAAGAAATGGAACCTTTCTCCTACAAGGATCTCGGTTCTATGGCCACTATCGGCCGCAACCGTGCCGTAGCCGACCTGCCTGGCTTTAAATTCCAGGGGGCTTTCGCATGGTTGATATGGTTATTTGTACACCTCTTCCAGATTTTAGGAGCCAAAAACAAGGTGTTCATATTCCTCAACTGGGTCTGGAACTACCTGACTTACGACCAATCCCTGCGCCTGATCATCCGCCCCAAGGAAGGCCCTGCGGACGTCGCCCGGGAATGATAGAATTTTTACATAAAAAGGAGCAACCCAAATTCCGGATTGCTTGTTAGGCGGACAGAAAAAAGTCGTACCTTTGCGGCTTAAAATTACGGTGCGGGGCATGAGCTCCATTCCAATAATCCTAACCGAATATAACAATACAAGCGACGGATAATGAAACACACCACCTCCTTCGATCAGTTTGTGAACCGCCACAACGGGGTTTCTAATAAAGATCTGCCGAAAATGCTTGAAACCATTGGCGTACAGTCACTGGATCAGCTTATCGACGAGACTGTGCCGGACAAAATCCGCTTAAAAAAGGAAATGGACCTGCCGGAAGCCCTGACGGAGTTTGACTTCCTCAACGAGCTGAAGCGCACCGCTGCCAAGAACAAGGTTTACAAAACCTACATCGGCATGGGCTACCACGGCACAATCACCCCTTCGGTTATTTTGCGCAACGTCTTTCAAAATCCAGGCTGGTACACGCAGTACACCCCCTATCAGGCAGAGATTTCTCAGGGCCGACTGGAGGCATTGCTCAACTTCCAGACCATGGTGAGCGATCTCACGGCCCTGCCGATCGCCAATGCTTCACTCCTGGACGAAGGCACGGCTGCAGCGGAGGCAATGACGATGTTCTACAGCCAGAAAAACAAACGCAACAAAGGGGAAGCCATCAATCAATTCCTCGTAGCCGATACCGTACTGCCGCAAACCATTGAGGTATTGATGACCCGGGCCAAGCCGCTTGACATCGAAGTGGTGGTAGGCGACTGGAAGTCTTTTGAACTAACCGACAAGGTATTCGGCATGCTGCTGCAGTACCCTGACCGCACCGGCAAAGTCGAAGATTACCGGGCACTGGCGGAGCAAGCCAACGACAAAGAGATCTACCTGACTGTTGCCGCCGATATCCTCAGCCTTGCTCTGCTCACCCCTCCTGGTGAATGGGGCGCAGATGCTGTAGTGGGCAATACGCAGCGTTTTGGAGTTCCAATGGGTTACGGTGGGCCGCATGCTGCATTTTTTGCGACCCGCGAGCAGTTTAAGCGGCAGATTCCCGGGCGCATCATTGGCGTCTCTGTAGACCGCCACGGCCAAGCAGCCTACCGCATGGCCCTTCAGACCCGCGAGCAGCACATCCGCCGGGAGAAAGCGACTTCTAATATTTGTACCGCACAAGCACTACTGGCCGTAATGGCAAGCATGTACGCTGTATACCATGGGCCTAGAGGCATTAAAGCTATTGCCCGAAGAGTGCATGAATTAGCGAAAATTCTGGACCAAAATCTGCAAGCCCTGGGTTATGAGCAGCAGAATGGGCATTACTTCGACACCCTTAGCATCAAAGCGGACGCCGAACTTATTCAGGCAGTCAAAACCGAAGCCTTGAACCAGGAGACCAACTTCTGGTACACCGAAGACAGCATACAAATCAGCCTGGACGAAACAGTTAACCTTGCAGAGATTGAGCGCCTCACTGCTCTTTTCGCTAAAGTAAAAGGGCAATCCGCCAGCTTAACAACAGAAGCGAAAGAAGGGCTCCAACTGCCAGCTGCATTGGAGCGTTCCTCCAGTTACCTGACACATCCAAAATTCAACAGCTATCATACCGAAACGGAAATGATGCGCTACCTCAAGTCTCTGGAAAACAAGGACTTGTCCCTGGTGCATTCGATGATCCCCTTAGGTAGCTGTACCATGAAACTGAATGCGGCTACAGAATTGATCCCGGTAAGCTGGCCGGAGTTCGCCAACATACACCCCTTTGCTCCTGTTGATCAGGCCGCAGGTTACTTCCAAATTTTCCGCGAACTGGAAGCCTGGCTGAGCGAAATCACTGGCTTTGCTGCTTGTTCTCTGCAGCCCAACTCGGGCGCACAGGGCGAGTACGCTGGCTTGCTGACCATCCGCGGTTACCACGAAGCCAACGGCGACTTCCACCGCAACGTGGCGCTCATCCCGGACTCTGCCCACGGTACCAACCCGGCAAGTGCAGTGATGGCAGGCATGAAAGTCGTGGTTGTGAAGTGTGATAATCAGGGGAATATCGACCTGGAAGACCTCCGCGCAAAAGCAGAGAAGCACAGCAATGAGCTGTCCGCTCTGATGGTCACCTACCCATCTACTCACGGTGTATTCGAGACTGAAATTCAGGAAATCTGCAAAATCATCCACGATAACGGCGGCAAAGTCTATATGGACGGTGCCAATATGAATGCGCAGGTCGGCCTGACAAGCCCGGGCATTATTGACGCCGATGTTTGCCACCTCAACCTTCATAAGACCTTTGCCATCCCACACGGTGGCGGTGGCCCCGGCATGGGCCCAATTTGCGTCAACGAGAGCCTGAAGCCCTTCCTGCCTAACCACAGCATGATTCAAACTGGCGGAAATCAGGGCATCGGAGCAGTCAGCGCAGCGCCATTTGGCAGTGCCAGCATCCTGCTGATTTCTTACGCTTACATCAGAATGCTGGGCAAGAAAGGCCTCACGGATGCCTCAAAAGCAGCCATCTTGAATGCCAATTACATCAAAGCCCGCCTTGAAAGCGCCTATGATGTGCTCTTCACTGGCAGATACGGCCATTCAGCCCACGAGCTCATCATCGACCTGCGCCCTTATAAATCTGTGGCTTCGGCAGAGGATGTAGCCAAGCGCCTGATAGACTATGGCTTCCACGCCCCCACCCTCTCCTGGCCTGTGCCCGGCACGATTATGATCGAGCCTACAGAAAGTGAAAGCAAAGACGAGCTCGACCGCTTCTGCGATGCTATGCTTTGCATTCGGGAAGAGATCGACGAGATTGCCCGGGGCGAAGCTGCCGAGGACAACAACGTGCTGGTCAACGCCCCACACGCTCTGCAGTTGATCACCATGGACGAGTGGCATCTGCCTTACTCTCGGTCCAAAGCGGCCTTCCCACTGCCCCACTTGCGCTTCGAGCATAAGTTCTGGGTTAGCATAGGCCGTGTAGACAATGCCTTCGGCGACCGCAACCTGGTCTGTACCTGCCCGCCAATGGAGGCTTATGAGGAGGATGCGTTGAGCTAGTTATATCCCTATTGCTTAATGACAAATAAAGAAAACCTGGAGGAAATTTTTCTGAGGTATTTGTCTCAGATAAAATATGAAGAGGACAGCCTGGACCAAAGTATCGTTCTTAAACAATCAAAAGTCCTCCAAAACCTATCAGAAATAACGAACTCGGGAACAGGCATCTTCGATTTTTCGAAGAAACAAATGGTGTATTATTCGTCAAATTTTGGCATTACCCTGGGATATCAAGTGTCGGATTATGAAGATGAAGGGCAGCAATTCTTTGCCCGAAGGATACATCCGGAAGATTTACAAAAACTGAGCATAAGTGGTATTACAGCACTGAAGATTTTCATCAACCTGTCCGGCGATGAAAAGCTCAACCACAAAGTAGTCAACGAATACAGAATGCTGAATGCAAAGGGTGAGTATGTTCGAATGGTTGAGCAATATCAGATTTTAGAATTAGACCCAAAAGGGCAAATTTGGTTAATGCTCACGATGGTTGATGTAGCACCTAACCAAGAGCATCTTGAGGCTGGCAAAAGCCAGTTGCTTAATTTTAGAACGGGTAAATTTATTCCGCTCGAAATACCACGAAAAGTACAGTTTGAACTAACCAGGAGAGAAACCGAAGTACTAAAACTTGTAAAGAAAGGGCTGTTGAGCAAGGAGATATCTGACCGGCTATCCATCAGCGTGCACACGGTAAATACGCACCGCCAACGGGTAATTAAAAAGTTAGGTGCCAACAATTCTATGGAAGCAATAATTTTTGCATCAAAATACGGCCTGTTGGAATAAGTCATAATCAACTCATTACTAGCTAGTTAAATACCGGCTAATGATTTTTCAGTATTGTAAGGTCGCGTTAGACAAGAGATTTTTGTGTCTAAAATCAAAAGATTATGACACGATTGATCTCAACTTTATTGGTAATACTTTTTACCACGCAGCTATTTTCACAGCCTGCACCTTCTATTTACGGAACCGTTATTGATGACGCGTCAACCAGGCCTATGCCTTTGGCTACGGTGGTGGTTATTGGTTCTGACCCCATAATAGGCACGACTACTGACATGAAGGGGCATTTTATTATTGCGGACCTCCCGGTGGGCAGGTACAACCTGCAAGCTGACTTTTTGGGTTACGAGCCTTCTGTCGTGTACGAAGTTGTAGTGTCGTCAGCCAAGCAGGCACAGGTTACTATTAGGATGAAGGAAAGCGTGATGAAGCTTGGTGAAGTAGTGGTGACACCAACGGTAAACAAGGCAAAACCATTGAATGCAATGGCTACAGTTAGCGCCAAAATGTTGAGCGTGGAAGAGGCTAGCCGCTATGCTGGTGGATTTGACGACCCGGCACGCCTCGCTTCATCCGTTGCAGGCGTAGCTAGCAATACCAGTGAGAATGGAATAATAGTGAGAGGAAATGCACCAAAATTTTTGCAATGGAGGTTAGAAGGAGTTGAAATTCCCAATCCTAATCATTTTGCTGACCTCAATTCCCTGGGTGGCGGAACCCTGACGGCGCTGAGTAGTCAGGTGCTAGCCAACTCCGACTTTCTTACCGGAGCCTTCCCCGCAGAATATAATAACGCGCTTTCTGGTGTTTTTGACCTACAGATGAGAACCGGAAACAACCAAGAACACGAACATACTTTCCAACTGGGGCTACTGGGTATCGACATTTCATCTGAAGGGCCACTAACCAGAGGAGGGCGATCATCTTACCTGTTTAATTATCGCTATTCAACCTTGGCTTTAGCTGCCCCCTTATTGCCTGATGGTGCCGGAAGCATTGAATACCAGGACTTGTCATTCAAATTAAATTTCCCCTCAACGAAGTCCGGCATTTTTACCCTATGGGGCCTTGGAATGATTGATGGGGCTTCGAATGATGCTAAAACGGCGGCAGCAGAGCGGCTATACACCGATGACAAACAAACCGATGTAATAAAACAGCGGATGGGAGCGGCCGGACTTTCCCATAAATATTTCTTTGCCGAAAGGGCATATCTCAAAACCACATTGGCTGCCACAATGATCAATACAGATTGGTCGACCAAAAGGCTGGACCAGGAACAGCAATTGCAGCCCGCAAGCAACATTTATAACACAAATACCAGACTTGTGCTTTCATCGGTATTCAACAAAAAATTTAATGCAACGCATACCAATAGAACAGGGATACTCCTTACGGGAATGATGTACGATATATTTTCGAATAATGCTTTAACCCTCGGTGATCCACCCCAGGAAATTTTTGATGCAGACGGATTTAGCGGTGTTGTATCGGGGTATTCCAGTTCCTCCCTTAACCTAGCTCGAAACCTATCGATGAATATTGGAATTAATGGCCAGTATTTTCTTTTGAATAAACAATCTACCCTAGAGCCACGGTTAGGGCTTCGTCAACAAATTACCGACAATCATTCAGTCGGCTTCGGCTACGGACTACACAGCCGGCTAGAAAAATTGAATTATTATTTCAACAACTCAACTGCTACTGGCGAAGAAGCAGTAAACAAGGACCTTGACTTCAGCAAAGCACACCATATGGTCATCAGTTATGACTGGAATATTTCAGACCTCGTTCATTTAAAAGTCGAGCCCTATTACCAATGGTTGTTTTCTATTCCTATCATTCCAGACAGTTCGTTTTCTTTTATTAATCTCCACAATGATTTATTTTTTGGAGCCAAGCTAGAAAATACCGGCGTTGGCGAAAATTATGGGCTCGATGTCACCCTTGAAAAATATGTTTCAAATGGTTATTACTATTTGGCTACGGCTTCCATCTTTAAATCAAGATACAAAGGAGGGGACGGGGCTTGGCACAATACCCGGTTTAACCGCAACTATGTTTTTAACTTTCTAATCGGGAAGGAATGGCTGGCAGGTAAGCGGGAACAAAACATATTCAGTCTAAACGGAAGGATTGGTTACCAGGGAGGAAACCGGTATTCGCCCGTCAATGAAGCTGCTTCGCATTTGCTTGAAGAGGTAGTATACGACGAAACCAAAGCCTTTAGCTTGCAGGCTGACCCTACCCTGAATGTCCATTTTACGGCAAGCTACAAAATGAATAAAGAGAAAAGTTCTCATGAGCTTGCACTCAAAGTATTGAATGTAACAGGAACGCCCGATTTTAATGGGTTTCAATACAATCATGTGGCTCACACTATTGACGAAGACCGGGCATCCACAGTTATTCCTAATCTGAGCTATAAAATTCAGTTCTGATAGCCCTTTGTTGATCAAGGCTTTATCTAACTACAATACCCGTAAAGGCTAACGCTCGGCATAGTGTAGGAACAAATTTGGACCGATCTGGAGCAAGCTGCCGCTGACATATCTCCCGCAGCAGCACCAGGCCGGTCCAATGCTTTTACGGCAAATGCTATGTTGGCGCGCTTTATTGCTGATCCAGATTTATGATATTTTACTAAGTATTTTGGTTGCCAATGGAAATTTACAAAATACTCAATGTTTGGCAGGTGATAGAGATAGCTTTATTGATATTAAATTAAATTTTATATATAAAAGAGAAAATGGGCTTCCACCACTCTCCTTGATTTTCCGAGCTTGCAGACATGTTCATCACACATCCGAATCAGCAGGCAATGAAAAGATGCCAATAACAATTAGGGGCATTCTTTTTACTTGAAGAGACATGATTGATTAATCTTATGCCAAGTATGAACTCAACCCTTAAAACTCATCACATGAAAAAATCAATTCCCACCCTATTAGTTTGTATAATTACCTTTTGCATTCCTACTCCCAATCTTCTGATAGGGCAAACCACAACTAGGTTAGAAAATAAGCCGAATAGGAATTATGAAACATGGGTTCACCCTATTAATAAAGCTGAAATAACTAAAGGGTATCTGAATGAGGTTGAGGATAGCCTGATCGTGATATCAAACCTTTCCGGACAAGGAAAACGTAAGATTTACTTCAATGAGATTCAAAATATTCAATTCAGGCAAAAAGGACAGATTGGAAGAGGATTTATTTCTGGCGCTTTAACAGGTTTTGTCATCGGAGGATTAGCGGGCCTTGTACAGGGAGATGATCGATCAGGATTTTTGAGATTTAGTGCAGAGGAAAAAGCCGTATTTTATGGTGGCCTGTTTGCGATTCCGGGGGGACTCTTGGGCGCATTAATTGGCTCTGCTAAAACAACCATACCGATTAGTGGCCGCTCGAAGGGACAAAAAAGAAAATTATCGCAATATAAACTAGCGTATTGATGCACGCAAAAGACAGCCCTGCCGATGAATCATCAAACAGGGCTGTCCTATTTATTCAGACCTGACCGAAATACACCTGCTTAGCTGTCCCTCCCTCAAAACAAGCCTCCCCCATCCGTTACGGCGCTTTAAAATGACGCTGTTTGCAGGTATCGGTTTTCACACAACTTCATTAGTCAATCAACAACCAAAATTTTAAAAGCCCTGCCATCCCTATTTCCTTTCAGCAAGTAGAGCCCCGGAGAGACGAAGGGAAACGCATCCTCATTTTTGAGGCTTCCCAGGTTTTTGCCCGCTAACGAAAACAGCGTGTAAGCATTATTGCTGGCATCTGAAAGATAAATCCTTTGACCAGGGCTTACAGGGTTAGGATAGGCTCTGGCTTTTTGTACCGAAACCTCCTGAGCGGAGACCCCGGTATCCAGTTTCAAATCATAAATCAATAACTCTCCTTTGCCAGCAACTGGGATGGTCAAATCACCAATGGCATAATCATAAGTCGGGCTTAGCTCATTTTCTCTGAAACCTACCTGGGTGATGACTTTCAGGCTACCGTCGCCTATGCCGTGAATTTGCCTGATGTCAGTATAGGGCTGTATGCCCGGGTCAGCGTCCATTGTCGGGTAAAATACCTCTATGAAGGCACCTGTCCCTGCATCCAAAGCCATAAGGAAACCGCCGAACTGTTCATTGACCATCAACGTTTGGCCGTCAATCAGAAAGGGTTCTGCTTGCCTTAAGCGGCCACTGACCCAGATCTTTGTCTGATCATCGGATAGGGTAATGTAGACTTATGCTTCTTAAGACAGTCTATAATTGTAAAATAGTAGTTCCAATCAAGTTTGGCAGGGGCTAGCCCCTGCCAAACTTGCGCTTTG
>NZ_JALEGS010000078.1 GCF_022763345.1 Phaeodactylibacter sp. | reverse complement strand
GAATACACGGAATGCCGCTTTTTGGGGCCACATTGAAATTAGAACCTTGGTCTGTGTGTTCTGTGCCCGTACGGGCGGGTTTTTCTGTGGTCCTCTATGCGCAACACACTGCGGCTGGGGTGGGAACCACGGAAGGCAAGGAAGACACGGAAGGTATTGCCCCCTCTATTCATCAAACAAAGTCCCTGCACGGCCGGGCGGCACTACACCCAAATGTTTGTAGGCTTTTTCGGTCGCTTCTCTCCCCCGGGGCGTGCGCTGAATATAGCCTTCCATAATCAGGAAGGGCTCGTGTACTTCCTCGATTGTACCGGCCTCCTCTCCTACTGCAGTGCCGATAGTGGTGATGCCCACCGGGCCGCCCTTGAATTTATGGATGATCGTGGAAAGAATCTTATTATCCATTTCATCCAGGCCGCCTTCGTCTACATTGAGGGCGGAAAGGCCATACTCGGCAATCTTCCGGTCGATGGTACCATTTCCTTTGATTTGCGCAAAATCCCGGATACGACGCAGCAACGCATTGGCAATACGCGGCGTTCCCCGGCTTCGGCGGGCAATTTCTTTAGCGCCATCTTCCGTGATTGGCACATCGAGTATGCCGGCCGAGCGTTTGATGATGCGGTTGAGCGTCTTAGCGTCGTAATAATCGAGGTGGCAGTTGATGCCGAATCGGGCCCGCATAGGGGCGGTCAGCAGGCCCATTCGGGTCGTTGCCCCAATCAGGGTAAAGGGGTTCAGGTCAATTTGTATACTCCGCGCATTAGGGCCGCTGTCGATCATAATGTCAATCCGGTAGTCCTCCATAGCGGAGTAGAGGTATTCCTCTACAACGGTATTCAGGCGGTGGATTTCGTCTATGAAGAGTACATCGCCTTCTTCCAGGTTGGTGAGCAAGCCTGCCAGATCGCCGGGTTTTTCCAGTACAGGGCCGGAAGTCATCTTCAGCTCTGCCTGTAGCTCATTGGCGATAATGTGGGAAAGGGTCGTTTTACCCAGTCCGGGAGGGCCATGCAACAGTACATGGTCCAAAGCCTCTCCCCTGCCCAGGGCTGCCTGGATGAAGATTTGCAGGTTCTCCACGATTTTAGGCTGACCGCTAAAGTCATCCAGGGCCTGCGGGCGCAGCTGCACTTCGGCGCTCTGCTCGTCCGGCGTAAATTCATCACCTGTGGGATCAAGGTAGGGATTGCTCATGTATACCGTTTTCTTGTCCTGACAAAGATGGCATTTTTCCGGGAATCAAAAAGTCTCATTTAAGCAATTGCCAACGGCAACGACCGGAGCCGCTCACCGGTAAGCCGGAATACCGCATTGGCAATCGCCGCGCCTATCGGGCCCAGCGGGGGCTCACCGACCGCACCGGGAGCCTCTGCATTTTCCAGGATGACCACGTCAATTTCCTTTGGGGCATCCCGCATTAGTGCCATTCGGTAGGGGCCGTAGATGGTAGGCAGCAGCTGACCGTCTTTCACGAACATGCGCTCGTACATGGCCGCACTCTGCCCCATGATGATACTGCCCTCACACTGTGCGCGCACCTGATCGGGGTTGACCGCTATGCCGGGGTCGATCGCGCAGGTTACTTTGTGCACTTTGATTTCGCCATTTTCAATCGAGACCTCTGCCACCTGCGCACAGGGTGTCCGCGCATCTGTGGAAGCCGCGAAGCCCATCGCCCTGCCGTTGACCACCTCGTCTTTCCAGCCGGCTTTGTCAGCAGCCGCTTTGATGACTTCACGTAAGCGGTGCCCGGTCTCATCTTCCTGAATGTGCTCCAGGCGGAACTGGACAGGATCCTTACCGGCTTTCAGCGCCAGCTCGTCCATAAAGCTCTCTATGGCGAAGGTATTGGCCAGCAGGCCCAAGCTCCGCCACCAACTTGTGGCAAAGGGGAGCTTCACCCTCCAGGAAACTGTCCGGAAATTGGGGATGGCTTCGTACTGAATCATACCGCCCCGCCAGGCACCGGCATCTGCCCCCAGTACTGGCTCCGCAATCCCGGGAAACATGGGAGAGCCAAACATGACATCCCCACTTGATAGATTGTGCTCAATGGCTTTGATCTTTCCTTGCTTATCCAACACACCCCGCAATACATGATGGGTGGGCGGCCGAAAGGTATCATTCTGAAACTCCTCCCGACGGTTGAAGAAGCACTTCACGGGCTTGCCTGCCGCTTTTGAGAGTACCGCAGCCTGCACCGCATTGGGCGTATGCAAACGGCGGCCAAAGCCTCCACCAAGATACGTAGGAATGATGTTAACATCCTCCGGGGCTAACCCGAGCCGGTCGGCCACTTCCTGCCGGGTCAGGTTCACTACCTGTGTGGACATGATGATCGTGGCCTTGTCACCTTCCACATGAGCTACAGCTCCATTGGGCTCCATTTGGGCATGCGCACCGATCGGGCTGGTAAATTCTGCAGTCACTACATCCTCTTCGTTGTCCAGGATACGCTTTGCACGCCCGGTCTTCTGAATCGTCACCGGGTCCCCCTGCCCTACTTTGATCATCGCCTCAATGTCTTCTGATTGCCAGTTGCGCTCGGTTGCCCATTCGGCTTTGATGGCTTGTTTGGCCTGTTCGGCTGCCATTTGGGAGGTGGCGACTACACCCACAAAGTCCGGTTCTTTGACCACCTTGACAACGCCGGGCATCTTTTCCGCCGCACTCGTATCCGCCCCCACGAAGGTGGCCCCAATACGCTCGGATCGTACTACAGCGCCGTACAGCATATCGGGCAGGCTCGCGTCCATCCCGAACATAGGGGCACCGATCACCTTATCTTTTAAGTCGACCCGGGGCACTGGCTTACCCACAAATTTATAGGTCGAAACATCCTTGAGCGGAGGCGTTTCGGGTATTTCCCACTCAGTTACGTTCTTCACGATCTCGCCATAGGTTAAGGCCCGCCCGTTGTGGGCAACCACCCCGTCCCGGACCGTAAGTGCAGCGGCATCCGTGCCCAGCTGTTTAGCGGCTTCGATTTTCAGCATCTCCCGCATCGTGGCAGCCAGTTCGCGCAGGGGTTGCCACAGGCTGGAAATGGAGGTACTGCCGCCCGTGGAAGTGCCGTCGATATTGCCGGAAGCGGTTGGCGCATGAATAACTTTGATTTGTTGGATGTCTACCTCCAGTTCGTCGGCGGCAATCTGCGCCAGCCCGGTGAAGGTACCCTGCCCCATCTCTACTTTGGGCGAGTTGAGAATGACCTCATTATCAGCCGTGACTTCAAACCACAGGCGGGGCTCATCAGTACTGCCGTTATAGGGTAGTTCTGCGGAATTGACAAAGCCGGCAATGGAGCGCCGCCACAGCGGGCGGGTAAAGTAGGTCGCGCCAATGGCTACGCCCACGCCTACCGTTGACCGGACGATGAATTTTCTCCGGGAGAATTTCTTTTTGGGTTTTGGGGTACTCATGAGGGCTGGTTTTTAGCGTTTTTGGATTGGAGACCGGCTGCCCGGTGGATGGCTTTGCGCATTCGGTAGTAAGTGGCGCAGCGGCAGACGTTGACGATGTTGTTGTCGATGTCCTCATCCGTGGGATTGGGAATTTCCGACAGAAGGGCTGCCGTTGCCATCATGAAGCCAGGCTGACAGTAGCCGCACTGAGGTACGATTTCCTCCATCCAGGCCTGTTGCACCGGGTGAAGTTGATCGCCGTTGGACAGCCCTTCGATGGTCGTGATATTTTTGCCATCAGCGTACTTCACCGCATAGGAACAGGACCGGACTGCCTTGCCATCCACGTGGAGGGTACAGGCGCCGCAGGCCGCCTTGCCGCATCCAAATTTTGTTCCTTTCAGATCGAGCATATCCCGAACGACCCACAGCAGGGGCGTATCGCCGTCTACCTCAAGAGAGGTGGGCTGCCCGTTTATGTTGAATGAAATGGTCATACTTTTTTGTTTTCCGGTTGATCAGATTATTCTTCGGGGATCGGAGCGCCGCCCGCTGCCCAGGTTTTCACGGCTTTGATGTATTCCGCTTTGGGTACCGGCGGTTTTTCACGGGGTGTACCGTTGGCGTCTACACCTGGCTCCCAGGCCCAGAGAACCAGTTCGTGTTCGGTGAGGTGGTGGACGGTTTCTTCAAGGGTGCGGCCACCGTTGTTTTCGGGATTGAGCATAGACCGGGCAATTTCCACCCGCGTCAGCCCCTGCCAGGCCATCTTTCGGGGGGCAAGGCTCCATTCCGGGGCACCGGGCACGCCAGCGTGGTTGTTGTTTTCTGACTGATGGCAGGTTTGGCATTGCAGAGCGGCGACCCCATGGTTGTCAGGCCCGCGCTGTACGCCAAAATTGTGAATATGGCTGTCTTCCCCCTGCCGTGGATAGTCATCGGCGGGATGGCAATTGACACAGCGTTTGTGGGTCAGAACCTCCATCATAAGATCGAAAGCTTGCTCGGGGGTGAGTTCAGCGGCAGTGCTTTTGCTCTTTTCCGGTAGTTTGGGTTCAGGAGGGTGCGGTCTTGGGGTGCTAAAGCCAAAAACCAGTAGGGCCAGAAGCAAGGAAAAAGCCAGATAGGCTCGGTGTGCTTTTTTCATTTCTATTCAGTGGTTTAGGTGTAGGTCAAAGTTGAGCTAAATCAACCGGATTTTTGCATGCCTATTCCCAGAAATACTAACACAAAACCCGGAATGCAGCTGAAATACAGACCAAAGTCTAAGATAACTCATTCTGTTTAGCTTTCTTTGACGATTCCCTTTTGATTCAAAATCTTCTACCTCTTGATACTTATTATCCTTCTTTCCATCCTGCTTTGTCTTGGCGTGTCGCTCTGGGCATACCTTACATTCCACCCGCAGTTTGGCGGAAAAATCACACCCAAAGACCGTCAAAACTACGCCCGCTCCCCGCATTGGAACGGCAAGATTTTTGAAAACCTGAGCCCTACCGGCGATGATGTAAGCCTGTCCAATCTGCCGGGTCTCATTCAGGATAACCTGAAAGATGCCAAGCTCAAAATCCCGCAGCGCCCGATCCCGGTGGCACCATTTGATTTAGAGACTTGGGAAAATAGTTCAGCGCCCTTTCAGTTCATCTGGTACGGGCATGCCGTATGCCTGATGCGGCTGGGTGGTCAAAACCTGCTGATTGACCCCATGCTGGGGCCGGATGCTTCTCCTGTAGGGCCCATTCGGACCAAACGGTTTAGTGAAAACACCCTGTCAGTTATTGAGCAACTGCCTGATCTTGATGCGGTTTTTCTGACACACGACCACTACGACCACCTGGATTATAGCAGCATTCAGCGCCTGAAAGGCAAAGCCGCGCATTTCTATGTTGCCCTTGGCGTGAAGCGCCACCTCCGCCGATGGGGCGTTGCCCCGGAACGAATCACAGAAATGGACTGGTGGGACAAGGGGCAGGTTGGCAATGTGCAGTTCACCTTCACTCCATCGCGGCACTTTTCCGGCCGCGGGCTGACCGACCGCACGAAATGCCTCTGGGGAGGCTGGGTGCTGCAAACGCCGGATTACAAAGTCTACTGGAGCGGCGACGGCGGTTATGACACTCACTTCCGGGAAATTGGGGAGCGCTTCGGCCCGTTCGACTGGGCGTTTATGGAATGCGGGCAGTACTACAAGCTTTGGACGCAGATACATGCCCTGCCGGAGGAAGCGGTGCAGGGGGCGATTGAGGCCGGCGCGAAAGTGAGCACGCCCGTTCACTGGGGCGGCTTCAAGCTTGCCCCACACGACTGGCGGGATCCGGTACAGCGGTTTGTGGAGGCAGCAGCGCAGGAAAAACTGGATATTGTAGTACCGAAGATTGGGGAAAGGGTGAGCAGTGAAGCAAGGCCACCGGTTGTGCACTGGTGGGAGGAGTATAACTGAGGATTAAACTCAATCCGACGTCTAATGGGTTAAATTCCAAATCTCTGATCATGCAAAATACAGCATTGGCGAAGGCTTTAAGAATAACCCTTGCTAACAGAGGTTCAGCAGCCATAATCGATATGCGTTCCTGCCTGCTGTCATTTTATCATCAATCCTTTGTTATTCTCATTGGGTTCAATCAAATCCCACAAATTTCCATATAAGTCTTTGAATACTGCCACAGTTCCATATTCAAACTCAGCTGGTGGCCTTACAAAGCTTACTTCTCTGGCGGTCAATTTGTTATAATCTCTCCAAAAATCATCTGTGAAGAGAAAAAATCCAACTCGTCCTCCTGTTTGATTACCTATACTTTTTGTTTGCTGTTCATTCGCTGCCTTGGCAAGTAACAGGGAGCATTCTTTTGCTCCTGGTGGTGCAACCATTACCCATCTTTTCTTTTCACTTATTCTCGTGTCCTCAAGCAATATGAAATCCAATTTTTGGGTATAAAATTCAATCGCGTCATCATAATCTTTCACAAGTAAAGCAATATGTGCTATTCTTTGAGTCATTTTTTTTCGTTCTAATTGCAGAATGCCGGGCAATACACACAAAGTACAACACAAGGTGGAATCTTTCCATTAGTGCCTCAAGCCATAAATCCTTGACACCCCAAGTTTCGTTATTTTATGCCTTCTCAAAGCAAAACCCAATTGGAAAACCTATTTTTTGGGAAGCCCTTAGACTGTGTTGGGAATTCGCTTTTGGAGCGAATGTAGTCAAATTTTATTCTGAACAAGTCCTTGATCCCGACATTCATCGTCGGGGGCGCGATGAGGGAGCCTAGCCTGAGCTAAGCGACTGAAGAGCAACGAAGTGCAGGATAAAATTTGGCAAATGCAGCCCAAAGGGTGAAATCCCAACACAGTCTTAGCCATCAGTCCCCCCCTTTAAGCGCTTTTACCAATCGTTAAAACACTCCCGCCTCAATCAGTGCCGCAAAAGAGTCTTCCATCGTTTCCTGCATAGGCCGGTAGGTGACGCCCAGCTTCTCCCGGCTCTTGCTGTTGTCGGCGCGCCAGACGTGGTTGACGTTGTTGCGCAGGAACTTGCGGTCCAGAGATTTGTCCAACAACGGACCGGCAAGGACCACCAGCCACTTGGGCAGGGCGTTCTTAGGCACCGGATAGTCTTTCCCGTATTTGGGCTGTAGGGCTTTGGCTAATTCCAGGAAACTGGTGTTGTGCCCGCAGGTGATATGCCGGCCTTCTGCCTCCGGGCGGAAGCCTGCCTGAAAATGGGCATCAGCGACATCGCGTACGTCCACCAGGCCGATACCGACATTAGGCACACCGGTCTTAAGGGTACCATCGCCCAGTTGCTTAAGCAGGTTGAAGCTTTCGGAAGTGGTGGCTTTAGGATTGAGGGGCGGGCCCATCACCAGGCATGGGTTGATGACCACGAGGTCCCAGCGGCTTTGCTTTTCATTGATCTCCCAGGCGGCGCGCTCCGCCATTGTCTTGGAGTAGGAATAGGGCTGATACTCCAGGGAAGCGGTGGTGTTCCAGATGTCTTCCGTCAGCATGCCCTTTGGGGTATCTTTCACCTCGCTGGCATCGGTGTAGATGGAAGCGCAGCTGCTGGTGAGGACCACCCGCTTGACAGAGGCGGTTTTGTTGGCTTGCTCCAGCACGTTTTTTGTTCCCAGGACCGCAGGGTCTACAAGGTCTCTCTGCGCCTCTTCAAAGTTGGAGGTAAAGGGAGAAGCAGTGTGGTAAACCAGTTCGCAGCCTTCCATAGCCCGCGCGTAGGAGCCCTCCTCCAGTAGATCAGACTTGAAGTATTTGATCGAGCCCTTTGATGCGGCAGCAATCTGCTCCAGGTGGGCGATTTTTTCGGTTTTTGAAGGATTCCTGACCGCAGCGTGAACCGTTAGGCCTGCTTCGAGGAGTTGCTTCACCAGCCATCCGGCTACGTATCCGGTTGCGCCGGTTACCATTACGGGTTTGCTTTGATCTATCGTGGTCATCGAGTTTGAATTTTAATATTTGTATGGAATGGGCAGCAGCAATGCGTTCTGACCAGGGTGGTAGCACCCGGTGAACAGCTTGCTACGGCAGAAATGATGCTTAATTTAACGAACGGAATTCCTGTGGTGTTTGTCCGGTCTTTGCTTTAAACAGGCGGCTGAAGTAGTGCGGGTAATTAAAGCCCAGCTCATAGGCAATACCGCTGATGGTGTCCTGACTGTTGAGCAGGAGGTACTTGGCCTTTTCCACTACAAAGTCATTGATGTGGTCTTTGGCAGACCGGCCCGTCTCTTTTTTGAGCAAATCGCTGAGGTAGTCAGCGGACAGGTGGACCTCCCCGGCCAGGTCTTGCACCGTGGGTATGCCTTTTTTAATGAGCTGACCGGAGTCGAAATGGTCCTTTAACACCCGCTCAAACCGGGTAAGCAAATCCTTATTGGCAGTGGTACGGGTATTGAACTGCCGGGCATAATAGCGGCTGCAGTAATTGAGCAACAGCTCGACATTGGAAACAATTACACTTTGGCTGTGATCGTCAATGCGCTGTTCGTACTCTTCTTTGATGTTTTGGATACACTGCGTGATCGTAGCTTTTTCTGCATCCGACAGGTGCAGGGCCTCGTGGATCTCGTAGGAGAAGAACGTATACTGGTCAATTTTCTCACCGAGCCCCGTGGACCGGATCAGATCCGGGTGAAAAAACAGCATCCAGCCCGCTTCATCCTCTGCGACTTCCCCGCTTACCGATACGACTTGCTGAGGAGCGGTGAAGACCAGTGCGCCTTCTTCGAAATCGTAGTGGTTGCGCCCATACTCTATACCGCAGTCGGTTGTTTTTAACCAAACGGCAAAAAAGCTGGAGACCACCCGCACATTTCGCATTTGAGAGGAGACCTGTAGCTGCTGCGGGTCAAGTACGGTGATGAGCGGATGCTTAGGCTTACCACACCCCAAAAGCTCATGGAGCTGGGAAATGGATTCGATCTTTAAAAACTGGTCAGACATTATTACTGCATTTCTTTAGTGCAAAGGTGAGCACATTCCAGCTTTGCGGCGCACACAATTTAGCGAAACAGCAACACATTTCCGGGAATTCAGTTTCCAACCCAGGCTCTAAAGATTGCGCAAAGCCTTTTTGACCTCACGTACCACCATTCTGATCAGCTGTTCGGGGTCATCTGCAGGGGGGATATCCAGAAGCACTGGCTTTTCTCCTCCAAACAGCTTTGCAGTTAGCGTAATACGGCCGCCTTCCACAGCATACTGCCCTTTAACAGACCAAGCAGCCGGATAGTCACTGGCCGTTACATACATAAAATCTGCAGACCTCCCTTTTTCGGACTCCCGGTCCAGCGCTTGTTCCAGAAGCGGCATGAGCCTCAGATCATCATCAAGGGTGTTGGAGTTCAGGAAAACGGGGCGGGTGAAGACTGGCTTCTTTTGCCCGATTGGGATGTTGCGCTGGTCTTTTACAATACCAATGTCAAAACTTGCTCCACTTGATGGGAACCCCAGCATCGGAGTTTGTATACCTTTGATGGAGGCGGCCAGTTTAGGTACTTCATTCCGGGCGTACTGGAACAGCCGCATCACATCCACATAATGCCCCTCAGCAGAGCGGCGGGCATCCATGCCCATCATGCCTTGCAGCAGCGCGTAGGTCAGCAAGCCCTGCCCGTATTCACTTGCTTCGTAACTGACTTTATCCGCCGCGCTCCCAGACAGAACGAACATCCCCGTCCGGTCTTTCATACGGTCGAAAGCCCTGATCTGACTGGAGTTTAAATTCCGGGTATTGCCCGTCAGCTCTTCCACTACTTTTCCGGAGTTGCAGGCATCTACCACCAATACCTGCTTCAGTGCCGGTATCGCATTGATCCACGCTGTTAATTCCCCACTCGATACCGCATACGCTTCGCGTACCTGCTGATCGCTGATCATCCCTTCATCGGACACACTGGCTGTGAGGTAGTAAAACTGCGATTCCTCTCCTATCCCATATGTGACCCCATGCCCGGACAAATAGATCAATACGATGTCTTCTGCTTTGGCCTTCTTTTGGATGGCTTGCAAAGTGGCCTTTATATTGGTCTTATCCGCAAACTGCCAGCTGACTGTTTTTCCGTTTACTTCCGGAAAGGCTTCCTGTGTGGTTGTGAGTGCATATACTTCTATGCTATCTCCATTGGCAAAAAGGTTGGCACCGGCATACTGTAGTGCTTTGGCCATCGCATTCGCATCCTGAGTGGCATATTTCAGGTCCAGGTTGGTACCAGAATAATCCGATGTGCCAATACAAACCACAAACATTTTTGGGTCTAAAGTCCCCGTCCAGTCTGTACGGCTCTGGCCACTGCCCCTTGCCCAGGCAGCAGGCTCGTATTCCAGCCCTTTGGCGGAGCTCTTTAGCCACCCTGCTGCATTGAAAGTCCGGATGCTCACGATGTTGATACTGTCCGGATGCCGAAGCAGATAGCTTTGTACAGGCTTCAAATCAAAGGTCAGCTGGGTGGAACGCTCCGGATTGGCATCAGCAGCTACTTCCTTTCCGTTCACAAAAACGGCAACAGCACCTATCCCGCCAGACCGTTCGCCGAGGGTTACCTGCAACTCGTCCTTTTCAATTCGCAGCTCAGATTTTGGGAAGAGTGGCAGTGCGGCAAGGTTATCCACCGGGCGCAGCCGTTCCCTAGAATGCCCCAGAAGCTTTTGCAGCAATCCCGGCTCATAGTAGCGGCTCTTTAACTGCTCCAGCTCGATGATTTCTGTTTCGGACTGTTCCTCAACTTTGTAAAAAATGAGCTTCATTGCTTCGGGTGAGGCATCAAACAAGCCTCCGGGCATGGTTACCACCCAGTCTTCTGTACCCAGATTGAATAAGGTGGCTACCGGCGCTTCCTTACTGATGTCCCACAGGATTGCCCTTCCGTCCTGATTTTCATCAAAAGACAGGAACTGATTGGTATTTGCCGGGTTGATGGCAAAACCTCTAATGCTGTTTTCGTGCCCGTATAACTCAAGCAAAAACGCTCCTGAACGCTGATCGTATACTGAAATTTCTCCTGACCCATGCCCCAGGAGCAGGTACCTGCCATCCGGGGAAAATACCCTGGCCGAAACGCCTTTATTGATAGACACCCGGATGTCCGCCACCTTTTGGTTGTTTTCCAAATCCCAAAGGATGTTGGTGGCAGCGTCCCTTTTGGCGACAAGATAGGTTGATAAATACAACCGCTTACGGTCAGGACTGAGGACCGCACCCGCAATTTTGTTGCCTGGCTTAGTAATCGTCTCAGGATCTGCGATCACCTGTACCCGCTCTCCGACCTCTTTATCCCAAAGCTCCAGCTGATTGTCTTCGCTAATGACCACAGCCATGCGCCCATCCGGCGTCCCTCCTATTTCAGGAGCTTCGTAGGAGACGATGGGTTCCGACGACAGGTCCGAACCGGCTTTAACCAATCGGTTTTTCAAATCCCAGGTACGGGCAGGCAGTTGATCAAAAACAAATTGCAACGCCTCCCCGTCCGGGCTAAACGTTGCCTGCCTGATACCCGAGGTGTAGCCTTCAAGCTTCCTGATCAACACCTTACGCTCGTAATCATACAGGTAAATTACGCCATCTTCTCCTCCAAGGGCAAGCAGACGACCGTCTGGTGAAAAGGAGGCCTGATTATAAATGACAATTTCAGGGCGTGATACCTCCTTGCGTAACTTTACCCGGGACAAGCCCACCGGTAGTTCTTCCAGCTGTTGTTCTTGAAGGTCAAACAGGGCAACCTTGCCACTTTCGTGAAACAGCAGCGCCTTTGCTCCATCCGAATTGATATCAGTCAAAAGGTATCCGGCCGGTACGGTAAAGGAAACCGGTGCCCCCTTTCCGTCAATGGGCCAAATGGTAAAGTCTTTTCCATTCGGGCCCTCCGGACTGCCCATGAGGAAGTGGCCTCCACTGCTGTGGGAAAAGACGGTGGTCAAACCGGGATAAACCATCACGGTAGAATCTAATGGGGCCCAAATATTCCGAAAAACCAGTGTATCGCCCCGGCGTTTATAATACCGCTGCCCATCCCGGCATAAGCCATTGTGCTGCAGGCCAATGCCGCTTGTGAAGTAAATGAACTCGCCCGAGGCTGAGAAGTCCGGCTCAACAGCGGTATTCAGTTCCGCAGTATAGTCGGGGCCCGGTGGCGCAGCATCAGTTTCCATTCCATCGAAAGACAAGGATAAAGGCTCATCCATAGGTCGGGCCATCATATCTCTTCCGTCCGAAAGCTGGTTATCCTGAAGGTTCCAGGTCCAGGTAAACCAGTTGCCCAGGGCTCCGCTGGTTTGATAAGCAACCAGTTCCTGCTCCAGAAAGAAAAACAGATGCCGGGCGAAGGGCGGGTATGGGTTCACCGGGGAAGTTTCCAAAAGATGCCCACCCTGTACATCCCAAACCTTCATGGTATTGTCCTCTGCACTGGAAACCAGGTATTCGCCATTGGGCGAAAAGCTCAGCCCGGTAACCGGACCGGTGTGGCCCAGGTTGAGGCTGAAATCCGGTTGTTGTGCAGATAAATAGAAGGGCAACAAGGTAAGAAGAGAAACAATTTGCAATCTCATTTCGGTGGGTTTAGGTGAATCGGATTTTCTTTTGGTGGATTTGAGTAGCACATAAAAGGTTCCCCAGAGGCCTGCCTAAGTGTAAGCCACTAGCAAACACTTTGGACTGTTGGAGCGGAAGCTTTGCACCGTATTCAATCCGAACACAAATTAGCCAATCGGCAACACATATCCGGGAAATTGTTTTTACGGCAATGCAACCCGACAGTAAAAAGCAGACCGCAGGCCAGCTTTGTGAAAATCTTAGAAAGGCGTGTAATAACTATTGAGGCTGCCTCTTGATATAGAGACAGCCTCATCATCAGGTTTCAAAAACTAAAATGTTTTGGAAATGCCGGGTGTTCCTTAGTGCTGTTTCCGGACAATTTTCAGTATTTCCCGGTTACCATCTTTATGTTGCACTTCGAGATAGTACAGACCGGCAGCGAGGTAGACGTTGGCCCATCTGTGGTCTTTCGTACCCTCAGTTAGCGTAACCTGACTGATGACCTGCCCCAGTTCATTGCGGAGTATCGCGTGGGCCGGAGCTTGAAGCGGCTGCTCAAAGCGCAGGGTGAAAACGCCAAGCGTCGGGTTCGGGAAGACTTTAGCCTGGTAGCGCACACTTGAATCCTTACTTTGGCTACGGTTGCTTTCTATGCCTCCGGTTGGGGGTGCGAAGTTGTTCTCTACAGTTACGGTAGCAGTACAAGTGCTGCTATTGTCATTATCGTCAGTTACGGTGAGCGTAACAGTATTATCACCTACATCAGCAATACCAAAAGTAGTGATATCCAAAGCCAGCCCTGATACCCCACAGGCATCCGTGGAGCCATTTTCAATATCTGCAACGGTGATACTGGCAGACCCATTCATACCCAGCTCAATCGTCAGGTCCTGGCACTGGGCAACCGGGGCGATATTGTCCTCAACGGTAATATTGGCCGTACAGGAACTGCTATTGCCATTGTTATCCGTAGCTGTGAGCGTGACATTCTGAGGTCCAACATCATCACAGCTAAACTCCGTTTTATCAAGATTTAGCATAGCGATTTGGCATGCATCGTTGGAGCCGCCATTGACCTGTCCTGCGGTAAGGAAACCTTCGCCAAAGTCATCCAACTGAACAGTGAGGTCCTGGCACAGGGCCTGAGGGGCTACGTTGTCTGCTATCGTTACGGTGGCCGTGCAACTGCTGCTGTTGCCATTATTGTCTACTACAGTCAGCGTAATGGGTTGTGTTCCAATATCACCGCAATCAAAGCCTGTCGCATTGAGGCTACGGCTGGCAATTCCACAAGCATCCGACGAACCACCGTCCACCTGGTTAACAGTCAGACTACCGCTGCCGGAAGCATTGAGCTGTACCGTTACATCTTCACACAGCGCCTGTGGGGCGACGTTGTCAACGACCGTCACATTGGCCGTGCAGGTGCTGCTATTGCCATTGAGGTCAGTCACGGTCAGCTCAACACTCGCGCTGCCCACATCTTCACAATCGAAGCTCGTCTGGCTCAGGCTTAGGCTGGAAACGCTGCACGGGTCGCCGGAACCGCCATCGACCTGGGCGGTGCTCAGAGCACCGTTGCCGAAGGCATCAAGCTGTACTGTCACATCTTCACATAGCGCCTGTGGAGCGACGTTGTCCACGACCGTTACGTTGGCTGTGCAAGTGCTGCTGTTGCCGTTGACATCCGTGGCTGTTAACGTAACGCTCCGGATACCCACATCACTGCAATCGAAGCTCGTCTGGCTCAGGCTTAGGCTGGAAACG
>NZ_JALEGS010000008.1 GCF_022763345.1 Phaeodactylibacter sp. | reverse complement strand
GCTTGGCTTGGCTTCCTCGCCGGGCGCTCTCCCTTCGCCCGGCGTGCTGACTACGGCAAAACGAAAAGCACACCGGGTGAATGCCCCGGCAGTGGCTAGACTTAGTGCACCCGGTGAGGCTGCTTTGAAACCCTTTAACCTTTACCCTTAGCTCCGCAACGCCTGGCACTGCGGGCAGTAATAGGTCGAGCGCCCCGCCACTTTGTCGCGCTGCAGTTCAGTACCGTCTTTGGGGCAGGTGCCGCCTTTATCGCGGTGGTTCCACAGCCACTCTTCTGGGTAATCCGGGTAGACGGCATCGAGGGCGACGGCTTTCTGGAGGATGGCCTGCATATTTTGGAACATCGCCCGCTGCTCTTCTTCACTCAGCAGGCCCATGACGGAAGCCGGGTGGATGCCCTGCTGCCAGCACACCTCATCCACGTAGAGGTTGCCCATGCCAGCCAGGTACTTCTGGTTGAGCAGGAAGCCTTTGATGGTGCCCTTGCGTCCTTTGGCCATTTCTAAAAAGTCGGCTTCTTTGAGGATAAGGGCATCTTCGCCCAGGTTCTTTTTGGCAATAAAGGCGTCGAGGTCCTTCACGTAATGAATGCGCGCCAGTTTGCGCGGGCAGTCGAAGCCGAGGCGGCCGCCGTCTTCAAAATCAAAGGCAAAGCGCTCGTATTTGGGTTGATCGGCCGGGTCATCGTAGTAACGGAAGCGGCCGCTCATGCCAAAGTGGAAGAGGACGTGGTCGCTATTGTCCAAGGCTGCAAAAAAGTACTTGCCCCGCCGGTAGGACCCGGTGAAGGTGCGGCCCGTCAGCTTTTCGGCGAAAGCCGGCCCACTGATATCCTTGAGGATGTAGCTCGTATCAATCAGGTCGACGGCCTCTATTTTCTGGTGGAGGGCGACCTGATCGAAGTGGTTTTTCTTGGCGTTGACTTCCGGTAATTCTGGCATGTTATATTGGCTTTGAAAATTCGGAACTCCAAAAAGCGGGCAATTGTTGCGATTTTGTACCTTCACAGGCAGAAGTGTAGCTCAGACCACTCTATGAAAGCGATTATTGACCGGTACCGGGACTCCATTATTCAGATTGCCACGCCGTACAGCACGGGCACGGGCTTCCTGCTGCCTGATAAGCAGCTGGTGGTGACCAACAACCACATCGTGCAGGACAATCGGGAGGTGGTGGTCCGGGGCGACCGCCTCCCCAAGCAACTGGCTACGGTGGTCTACGCCGACCCCAAGTATGATCTGGCTTTTTTGCGTATGCAGGACCCCTTTGAGGTGGCGCCCGAATCGGTGACCTTGGGCAATGATGAGGAGCTGACAGAAGGGGATGTAGTTGTCTCTATCGGGCATCCCTTTGGGCTGGAGTTTTCGATTACGCAGGGCATCATTTCCAATGCCAACCGGGAGGTGGAAAATGTGCGTTACCTGCAGCACGATGCGGCCCTCAACCCCGGGAATAGTGGTGGTCCGCTGATTGACCGGCAGGGGACTATTGTCGGGATCAATACGCTGGGCGTGGAACAGGGGGACAATATCGGATTTTCCCTGCCAGTGCGCTACCTGAAGCAGGCGCTGTCGGACTATCAGGCAGCCCGGCCCGGGGTGAAAGCGCGTTGTGAAGCCTGTGATAACGTGGTAGCAGAGCAGGAAGTGGAAAACGATCAGTACTGCCCGCACTGTGGGGCGAAAGTATACCTGCCTTCTTTTGCTGAGGTATACGAGCCTGTCGGCGTAGCCGAAAGCATTGAGGAATTGCTGGTGGAAATCGGTCAGGACGTCCGCCTGTCCCGCCGTGGGCCCAACAACTGGGAAATCATTGAGGGCAGCGCCCGGATCAATATTACCTATCACGAAGATACGGGGCTCATTATGGGCGACGCTTATTTGTGTGCCCTGCCAAAGACGGATATCAAGCCCATCTATGAGTTTCTGCTGCGCGAAAATTACGAAACCGAGGGCCTGTCCTTTAGCATCAAAGACCAGGATGTGGTGCTCTCGCTGCTGATTTTCGACCGCTACCTCAACCTGAGCACCGGTATGAAATTGTTCCGCCACCTTTTTGAACGGGCCGACTATTACGATAATGTGCTGGTCGAGAAATACGGAGCCATATGGCGGAAAGAGGAAGAAAATTAGGCCCTGACCAAACGGAAAGGCCATTAATCAACGTTAGGGTTATTGTTGGCTGTTTTCTGACAGGTCTTTGACGTTAGCCGTCATTTAACAGAAAAAATGTTCAACCTTTGCTTAACATTCGCTATTATTGTGATTCATTAGCAAATACATCTACGCGGTTGTCCCAAAAGCGCCGCTTTAACAGCCCTACTCCAGCTTCTGGAATTAAGGAACCGAAAACACCAGTTTAAACAAAGCGATCACCAAGATTTACGATTCAATCACTTTGACTCATTGAAGCAATTTTACAAATAACCGCCTGTATGAAAAATTTCAAGTCGATTCTTGTCACTTGTATGCTGGCCCTGGGCGCACTTTCCGTTAGCGCACAGGATATCCACTTCTCACAGTTCTACCTCTCGCCGCTCAATCTGAACCCGGCTATGACTGGTGTGATGAACTGTAATATCCGAATGGTTGCCAACTACCGCAATCAGTGGGCAAGTGTCCTGAGGTCCAATGCTTACAATACGTATTCCTTTTCTTACGATCAGCGTATCCCCGTGGGCCGCTACGATTACTTCGGTATCGGTGGTACTTTCTGGGGCGATGAAGCGGGCGAAGCGAACTTTTCTACCCTGACGGGTAAGCTTTCTGCCTCCTACAGCAAGCGCATGGGCGGTTACCGCAAACAGGCCAACTACCTTGTGGTTGGGGCTGAAGCGGGGGTAGCTCAGCGCAGTATCGACTTCCTTCAGCTGCGCTGGGGGCTGCAACACGATGGTGCAGGTGGGTTCAACGGCTCTCTGCCATCTGGTGAAGAACTGGTTTTTGACCGGGACAACTTCATCTTTGCGGACCTGGCTGCCGGTCTGTTGTGGTTCAGCGTTTTTGATGAGAACAACAGCCTTTATTTTGGCGGTGCCTTCCACCACCTCAACCGTTCCAATCAGTCGTTCAACTCTGATGACGAGGACCTGCTCTACAGCCGCTTTACTTTCCACGCAGGTGGTGAGTTTATGATGGGCCGCCGGTTTGGCCTGGTGCCAGGCGTGATAGTAATGAGTCAGGGGCCTTCTTTCCAGGTGAATGCAGGTACAAGCTTTAAATTCCTGTTGGGCAATGGCCGTTCCAATCAGTCTTTCCAATTTGGATTATGGACACGCGTTTCCAATAAAATCGAGAGCGGTGTGCTGAACGACGCAGCTATTCTCTCCACCCGTTTCGATTACGAAAACTTCAGCCTCGGCTTTAGCTACGATATTAATGTATCGCCCCTGCGGGAGGCGAGTAACGCCAACGGCGGCTTCGAGTTCGCCCTGGCGTATAAAATCTGCGGTATCGAACGCCGCGGGGTATACTGCCCGAACTTCTAACCGGACAGTTGCCTGACTCTTGCATGCCAGTAAAATCGCCCCGTGCTGCCTAAGCTTGGGGCGATTTTATTGGTAAAGCTTTGCAAAACCCGGTCATCGGGTTATCTTCGTTGTTGACTCTATTGTAATAAACCCTTCATCTGCCCCCGGTTTTATCCCATTAACTAATTATATCACGCTTTAAACAGCAGGACTATGTTCGGAGGTAATAATAAAAAAGAAACAACCAACACGAAAAGCAGCAGCACACCAACGGCCTCAAGCGGTCTTAACAGCCTGGTAAAAGGCACGGTTGTGGAAGGTACCGTAAAGTCGGAAAGTGACATCCGTATTGATGGCACGATCAAGGGCAAGCTGGTCTGCGATGCCAAAGTCATTATCGGGCCTACGGGTTACGTTGAAGGCGAAATCCGCTGTCAAAACGCGGTAGTAGAAGGCAAATTTGAAGGCTCCCTCGAAGTGAGTGCGCTCTTGAATGTCCGTGAATCTGCGGTAGTCAGCGGTGAAGTATCTACAGAGAAGCTGATTGTGCAGTCTGGCGCAACCTTTAACGTCACCTGCTCTATGGGGGCAGGTGCTGCCAAGCGTAATGGCTCCGGCGCCAAGCCTGATGGTAAAACTGCCGACCGTAAATCCGCCAGCAACGTAAAAGAAAACAAGGCAGCAGGTGCCCAATCCTAAGCAAGACCAAGACCGTGAAGATGCCCCCCGTAAACAGGTGGATGCCTACCTCAAGTACTCCGGAATGGCTATCCAAATGGGCGTTATCATACTGATAGGGACGTTCGCCGGGCAGAAACTTGATGCCCGGTTGCAAACCGAACGCCCCTATCTGACGGTCCTTTTCGCTTTACTCTCTATCTTTGCAGCGCTTTACCTTACCCTTAAGGACATTCTTTTCCAAAACAACAAAGATCAGTGACTGCAAAAGCTTTCTATCTCCAACTGGCAATCGTTACCCTCATCGCCGCCGCCACAGCCTTCGGCATCAATACTTTCCCTCAGTTTGCCGATGTACAGCCTATTGCCTGGATCAGCCTCGGTATCTTCGTGCTGCTGAGTGTGGTGATGTATTACGCCGGCCGCAAAGCTGCCTTTAGTGACAATAAGCACGACTTCACCAATGTGTCTCTGGGCGTCACTATAGGTAAAATTTTTATCGCTATACTATTCATTTTGGGGTACAATCAACTTATGCAGCCGGATTCGCGCTTTTTTATCATCCCTTTCTTCCTGATGTACCTGATATACACTATATTCGAGACTTATATTATGATGAAATTAGGCCGATTGAACACACAAACAGACCAAAAAGAATAACTAAAACCAACAAACAAGAAATATGGTCAACGGCAAAACCTTCCGCGCCACCGTCAATGAAAAACACACCTTTGACGAAATCAACGGTGAACTGGATCTCATCCCTACCGCAGACGGCAACTTCCACATTATTCAGGACAACCTGTCTTATAATGCAGAAGTACTGAGCACGAACTACAACGAAAAAGTTTTCGAACTGAAGATCAACGGCGTCATTTACGAAGTCAAACTCGAAGATGAATACGATCAGCTGGTGAAACGGCTGGGGTTGTCCGTGGTCACGCATCAGGTCGTGAAAGACATCAACGCACCTATGCCGGGCCTGGTCCTGGAAGTGAGCGTGGAAGCCGGGCAGGAAGTCGAAGAAGGCACCCCTCTGCTGATACTGGAAGCGATGAAGATGGAGAATGTCATCAAGGCTCCGGGCACAGGCGTGGTCAAAAAAGTCAATGTCTCTAAAGGTGAAGCAGTGGAGAAAAACCACCTGCTGATCGAAATGGAGTAAGTATTTGAGGCTAACCCACAAGCTTCTGTAGTCTTACCGAGCAAATAGCGGCTATTCTGCGTTTATATTCTGAGCCTTCTTTTCTAGCTCAAAAAACGTTGTATGCCGGTATCCCGAAGCACACGCACTGTACTGCACTACTTCCTGGTCTTCCTGGGGAGTAGTGTGGTATTGTTCCTGCTCTTCACGGGGCTGGTGTACTACCTCGCTGTGTCTGATCAGGAACGGGTGCCACGCATCATTCAGCAGGTGTCCGAACAGGAACTGGGCGTTCAGACCGACTTTGATCACTATCAGTTCCGATATTTTGATCACTTTCCTTTTCTCTCTCTATCCCTCTACAACCTAACCCTGCGGGACACCGCTTTCGATCAGCACCGCCGGGAGCTGCTCCGGATCCGGGAACTTGACCTCGTTTTCCGCCCCTGGTCCCTGTTGCAGCAGCAAGTGGAAGTCCGCTCCGTTAGCGTAGACAGTGCCCGCATTCAGCTGTACAAGGATACTTCCGGGTACACCAACCTGGACTTTCTTAAGCAAAAATCCCCGTCCGGCCCTCTGCTGGACAGTGCGCAAATGAGGACTTTTCAGCAGCTGAACGACCTGAGCCTGAATGGCGTGTTTTTCAGCTACGAAGATGATAGCCTGCACAAGCAGCATCGCTTTGTGCTGGAAGAAAGTACCCTGGATTTTGAACAGCAAGACACGCTGCTGCTCGCACATTTGCAAGGCAGGGCTTTTGCTCATGGTCTTACCTTTAAGCCCCGCAACGGGCCATTTTTAGAAAATCAAGCGGTTGATCTTGACCTAAAAGTGGGAGTTCCCCTTGTCAGTCGCCGTTTACACCTGATGGAAGCCTCCCGAGTGTCAGTTTTGGATAATGACCTACAGGTGCAGGGCTATCTTGAGCCTGGAAAGCCGGGTTTGCTGCACCTCGAAATCCGAACGCCCGGCATCAGTTTGGGCGATGGGCAGCAAATTGTCGCCCAAAATATACGGAAGGCGACAGAGCGGTTTGACATTCAGGGCGACCTGCCGGTGGAAGTTATTGTTCACGGGCCTACCATTCCGGGGCAGCCGACACCTTTGGATGTCCGCATTGATGCCCGCGACCTGACGCTTTCAGCCGCCGAAATGGATTTTACGGAAGTGCAACTGCGCGCTCATTTTCAGAATGACTGTGATACGGCCCGCCTCATCACACCCCAAACCGGCTGCCTGAGGGTGGAAGTCGATTCTGCGCTTCTGTTCGGTCAGCTCCCGGTGCAGTTCTCTTATTTTAACCATAACCTGCAGTCCCCAGAAATCACCCTGACCGGCGGTATGAACACACCACTACAGCGCCTTAAGCCCTATTTATCAGACCCTGGCTGGGACATCAAAGCCGGGCATCTGGAGCTGGGCTTTGAGCTGGAAGGCAACGCCACCGCTCTGATGGATTCCACCGTGGCGAACCCAAAGGTGTGGCTCAGGGGGTATGGGGAATTGCGGAAAGCGGCTTTCTGGCATCGGTCCCTCGATACGCCGGTTGAGGGACTGCAGACCAGCTTCCGGTTTGATTCCCGGGATTTGCACCTCACAAATGGCACGCTGATGTTTGACGATCAGGAAGTGGCTTTCTCGGGCCGGGTACGGGATTTGTTAAGATTGGCATTTCAAAAGCCCGCCCGCCTTTGGGCCGATATGGACCTGGAACTCTCCACTGTTGATCTGGAAGCCTGGATTTCAGCACAATCTGATGATCGGCCGGCAACGAAAAAGCAAAACGCTGCACCGGGGCAAAGGCTGGGGCAGACCATCCGGCAGCTATCCTCCCAATTGGAAGGGGCCGTACGGGTACAAGCCCAGGCATTGAAGTACCGAAAGCTTCGGGCAACCGATGTCGCTTTTGATGCCAACCTGAAACGGAACTGCACGGATGGGCAGGCTTGTGTAGAAGTTACAAGTCTTCGGCTGACGGCTTTCGGTTCGGTACCCCTGACGGGTACGGCACGATTGCATAACCTGGGAGAACCCCAACTGCAATTTGATTTAAATGCTGAGGCACCTCTGAATGCTTTGCAGCCACTGATGCCTTCTAAGCTGCTATATCTGAAAGAAGGCCGCTATCAGTTACAATTATCCTACCTAGGCAGCCTGCGCAGTTACGGCAGCCTCAATCAGGCCGTACTGCAAGCTGGCCTTAAGGGGCGGGTTCAGCTTCAGGATGCCGCCTTTGACTATTTGCCACAAAGCTATCAATTCAGGGGCGTTAGCGCTGGTATTCACTTTGATGCGTCTCACGTTTACCTGGATTCCCTGCAGGTAAATGTCAATGGCAACCAGGGGCAGGTCAGAGGCCGAATCGATGATGTACTGCCCTTTGTATTTGGTGAAAACACCCCCCGCCTGCGCGCCAAACTTGAGGTAGACAGCCGGGGGATAGACCTCAATGCTTTTAATTTTATCAGGCAGAATCCGGACGTGCAGGAGGAAGGCAACACCGTTGGGCGCACCATTGCGCGCGCGCTGCAACGCATAGAAGGATCGCTTTGGGTCCGGACAGACACCCTGCAGTATCAGTCCCTCCGGCTGTCAAAAGTATATTTTGAAAGCCGGTTTATCGGGACTTGTGAAGAAGGGGGCAGCTGCGTGGTATTGGACACGGTACAAGCGGAGCTTTTTGGGAATACGCCCATGCACGCCCGTGCCCGGCTGACCCAATTGCACGACCCCTTCCTTGAGGCTCAGGCAGCGGTGGATATGCCACTTGAAGAGCTGGACCGCATGTTCTCCTCCGCTCAGCTCCGTTTCCGGGGCGGGCGGGCGAGTGTGCAATTCGACTACGCCGGGCAGCCCCACCGGCATGTGGATGTGCAGGAGGCGCTCCTGAAGGCGGACCTCAAAGGGCATGGGCAGATTACCAACGGGCAATTTACCTTCGTGCCCAGGGGCTACGACTTCAAAGCGGTAGACACCCGGTTTTCCTTTGATGGGGCTGATCTGCACCTGGAAGAGGTAGGCCTGCTGCTCAATCAGAACAAAATCAGCGGGCATGGTACCATCTGCAACTTTCTGCCTTTCCTTTTCCTGCCCGACCGTACGCTGAAGGCCAGCTTCGAGGTGGAGAGCCCCCGTTTCAACCTGGACCGGTTCAAAGCGCCGGAAAAATTCCAGGTCAAACAGGCAGAACAAGCCGAGTCGCCAACCGTTATCACCCGGTTGGTCAATGCCGGGCTGGAAAACATTGAGGCTGATTTCCGTATGCAATTCGATACCGTCAATTACCGGGACTTCTTTGCCCGGGCCGTAGGCGGGCGGGTAGAGATGGGCAAGGGGCGGGTCGCCTTCGATGAGGCTACCATGGATTTGGCAGACGGCACCTTCCGGCTTTCCGGTGAGGTGACCGGTATGGAGGAGAATGCGCCGGTACTCAACCTGCAGGCCGACCTTCAAAACACCGATGTTCGCAAAGCCTTCCGTGCTTTTGACAACTTCGGGCAGTCGGCACTTCGGCATCAAAACCTTGAGGGAAAGCTCACGGCCGGCATAAAATTCCAAGCTCGGGCCAATGCCAATTACGAATTGGATACCAACAGCCTGCGGGGGCACTTCGACCTCCACCTCACCGATGGGGCCCTCCTGGAGCTGCCTGCTTTGGATTCTGTACGCAACCTGCTCTTTGCCCGCCGTGACCTCAGCCACATCGACTTTGCTACCCTGGAGAACCGTTTTCAGCTCAATGGGCAGCTGCTGGGCATTGAGCGTATGGAAGTCCGCTCTTCTGTGCTGACTTTCGCCGTTTCGGGCCAGTACGACCTAAGCGACCAGAGGCGAACGGATATGCTTCTGGAAATCCCCATGGCGAACCTGTTCCGCCGCGACCTCAACCGTGCTGCTTTGGAGCAAATTGAAGAAGGGCTCAGCGGCCCCAATATTCTGCTTCGCCTGATCCCGGATGACCGGGGTGAGGGGTTGCGGGTGAAGTGGGTGTTGTCGAGGGAGTGAACGCTTCCGCTACGCTGGTGTGGAGCTTAATCCGTGGCTTTTCCAGGAGCTCTGACCCAGCTTTGCCCGGGAGAAAGAACCGGAAGGAAAGCTCCCCGACAGAAGTTTATGGCTCCTCGCATAGCATGTATGCCCTCTGACCAGACCCAGCACACCGGGTGAATGCCCCGGCAATGGCTTGGCTTACTGGACCCGATGAGAAAAAAGTAAAAAAACCTCCGTTTTTTGAGTACAACTCCCCTCCTGCATGCCTTATTTTACAAACTGAAAGACTGTCATGAAGCGAATCCCTGCAATTATCGTATTTTTATCGGTGCTGGCCGGCTGTCAAAGAGCGGAGGAGGCAACGCCTGCAATCACTGTGGATGCGGCCTTTCAGCCTTACTTTGAACGCTTTGAAGTCGAAGGGGCGCTGCGGGGGCTGGATATTCAGCTGACTAACGAGCAGATTGGTGCCGTTTTTTCGGATGAACTGGCTGCCGGGCAGGTGGGTTTGTGTACCCAGTACACTTCGGGCATCAGCATCATTGAAATCAGGGCTACGACCTGGTCGGCTGCCGATGACCTGGAGCGGGAGCACCTGATTTTCCACGAGCTGGGGCACTGTTACCTGGGCCGGGCGCACGACGACGCCAAGGATGCGGCGGGCTTTTGCCTTAGTATGATGCAGAGTGGGGATGGCAGCTGCCGGTACAACTACCGGAATGCCAACCGGGCTGCTTATCTGGACGAACTGTTCGGACAAAACTAAAAAACATGAAAGCACAATACGTCAATTACGATGCAGTGGCCCTGGCCCAGGAGACGGACTTCATCCACTGGGTGCGCCGGGGCGACCATGATGCCGATTGGTCAGAATGGCTGAACGAGCACCCGGAAGCGAAGCCGGAAGTCGAAAAAGCCCGGGAGCTGGTGCTAGCAATGGAATTTGACACACAGGAGCCCACGCAAGCGCAGGTGGATAAGTTATGGTCCACAATTGATCGCGCCACCCAGGACGAAGCTAAGGTGGTGCCCCTCTGGCAGCGTCGGCGGATGAGTATACTGGCGGCCGTCGTGGCTACGCTGTTGATACTGGCAGGCTGGTGGGCCTTGCCCGAGCCTCCGGAAATACGACTCGTGACTACTACTGCTGACCAGGACATCTATGAACTGCCCGATGGTTCAACGGTGACGCTCAATGCACAGTCCTCCATCTCCTACGAGCCTCAGGAGTGGCTGCGTGCCCGGCACGTCGAATTGAATGGCGAAGGCTTTTTTGAAGTGAAGAAAGGGACGCCCTTTATTGTAAAAACACCCTACGGTACGGTCCGTGTGTTGGGTACAAGCTTTAACGTGGAGGCCAGGAAGGGGCGTTTTGCAGCAGCTTGTTACACCGGCTCCGTATATGTTTCCGCTGGCAGCCGATCACAAATGCTTGCGCCTGGCGAAAGAATAGTCGCGATGGGCAATGTGCTGAATACAGATACTTTTGACAAGGACAAGGAAGCCGCCTGGCGCGAGGGCATGCACTACTTTGAGGCCACAAGCCTACAGTTGGTATTCGCGGAACTGGAGCGGCAGTTTGAAGTGAAGGTGAAGCTGCCGAAAGACCTGGCTAGCCGGGAATACACTGGTTTCTTTGAAAGCGGCGACCTGAATGCTGCCCTCGAGGCCATCTGCTGGCCGATGGGCCTGGCTTTTGAGTTGAATGGTGGGAAGGTCATTATTTCGGATAAATCGTAAATGATTGTATGCAAAAACGGCTTTGGCTGTGTGTTTTGTGGCTATCCCTCCTACCGGTCGCGCTCATTGCGCAGCAACGGGTAACGGAGGACTTCCGGGACCAGCCACTGTCGGAAGTTTTTCAGGTTTTTGAACAGAAGTATGGCCTCTCTATCGCCTACGATGCCGCAGCGGTAGCACCGCATACCCTTAGCCTACAGCTGGAAGGGGAGCCCGTGGTGCAGGCGCTTTACCGCGTGCTTGAGGCCTCGGGTATGGAATACCGCACGCTGGCAGCAGACAAGATCTTAGTAAGGCCCAAAGCGTCTGGTCTATCTGACCTTGTAGTGCCCAATCTGCTCTCAGGTGTCATCCGCGATGCAGCTACGCAGGAGCCGTTGCCTTTCGCCAGCATCCACTGGGTGGGACTGGGGATAGGGGATTGTTCGGATACTCAGGGGACTTTCCGGCTGGCTCTTCCGGAGGTCGATACGCCGATTGTGCTGGAGGTGCGCTATATCGGCTACGAAAGCAAGCGCGTCACCTACACGCCGGGGCAACCGCTGCCCGACCTTTCCCTAAAACCAGCTCAGGTACAGATTCCGGAGATCGTGGTCGTGGAAATGCCCCCGGGCTTGTCTGCCAACGGGCGTGATCAGTTTTACATTATCCGGCCAGGGATGCAGCTTCCTGGGCTGGGCAGTCAACTGGACCCTTTCCGGCAATTGCAACTGTTGCCCGGAGTAGGCGCGCATAATGATTTTTCCTCCGGGCTGCAGGTCCGGGGCGGCATGCCCGATGAAAACCTCATCGTTTGGGATGGGATGATCCTTTACGACATCGACCACTTCTTCGGTATCTTCAGCAGTGTGGATGGGAATTTGTTGGAATCGGTGCGTTTGTACAAAAACAGTTTCCCGGCAGAATATGGCGGCCGCACCGCGAGCATTGTGGAAATGGCCAGCCCGGGAGAGCTTCCCGATCAAACGACAGGCAGCGCCACCCTTTCCAACCTGATGCTGCAGGGCAATATAGCGGTGCCACTTGGCGACCGGATGAGCCTTACAGGCGGCGGGCGCATGACCCATAGCAACCTGGGCACTTCAAGCCTCTTTCAGGCCTTCAGCCAGCAGCTGGACCTGCCCGGCAGAGAGGATGAATCGCCCCTTTTGGACCGGCTGATCAGAGTGCAGCCCGCTTTTCAGTTTCATGATGCGTTTGTGAAATGGCGGTGGCAGGTGTCCGAAAAGACCACCCTGGAAGCCAACGCTTTCAGCAGCAGCGATACCTATGATTACGAGTACGGCTTTGATTTCCGGCAACGCTTACGCGAAGAGGTCATCCTCAGCCAAAGCCTCGTGGCCGAAAATTCCACCTGGCAAAATCAGGCCTGGAGTGGCAGGCTACAGCACGAATGGGACGATCGCTGGTCATCTGCACTGACCATTGGCGGGAGCCGGTACGAAGAGGCCGAGCGTACCACTACCAGTTTTCGGAGGGTGCTGGAGGATACGGTCCGTGCATTTGGCACCGATAATCTGCGGTACAACGACCTGACCGGGCTGCACCTCAACTGGAAAAACACCTGGCAACCCCAATCCGGGGCCACCTACAAGCTGGGCTACCGAATGGAGCATAACGCCACCACCCTTGATTTGGAAAACGACGATCTGCCCATTCGGTCCCGTGAATCTTCCGGGACACAGTATGCGCTTTACGCTGGCGGTCAGTACGAATCGGGCCCCTGGGACTGGAGCTGGGCGAGCCATCTGACCTGGTACGACCGTACACAGCAACCCTATTTGTCTCCCCGACTGCGCGCCCGCTACCGGTGGTCAGACCAATGGTCGGTCAATGCCTCCCTGAGCCGTTACCATCAGTTTCTGCGGCGCTACTACCATGAGAACCGCTTTGGGCGCAGCGTAGCCGTTTGGGAACTGGCGAATGAAGCCGCAGTGCCCGTTGCCCATGCCAATCAGGCTACCGTTGGGCTGCAGTTTACAGGGGGCGTCCTAAGCTGGGAAGTCGGCGGGTTTTTCAAATACACCGAAGGCAGCCTGCAGCATGCTGCTCTGATCAGTGGGCTGGGCACTGCAGGCGACCCTGGCCCCCGCAACCGGGAATTCCGGTTGTTCAGCGGAGACGGCCGGGACTACGGGGCAGAAGTGCTCATCCGCAAGACCGGCGACCGGTACAGCAGCTGGCTGTCTTATACCCTAAGCCGCTCCCTGCAACGTTATCCCGCCGCCTTTCAAAATGAATGGTTCCCCACACAGGAAGACCGCCCCCATCAGTTGAGCTGGTACCATAAGTATCGGGTTAATGGCTGGGCATTTAGTGCTACCTACGTCCACGCCAGCGGTGCCCCATTTCTGGACACCTCCCTGGACGGCTTCCGCAACGAACGCGAGCAGGGCGCACCGGATTACTATCAGCGCATTGCGGCCTATCACCGGCTGGACCTCAGCGCCGCCTACACTATCCCCCTGAAGGGCAGCGAACTGACTTTCGGTGCCTCCGTCTACAACCTTGCCGATGCGCCCAACACCCTCTACCGGCAGCAGTTCTATGGCATCGACCTGCCGGCACCTAACCTGCCCAACCGGACTGCCGTACTGGGCAATGAACTACAGCTTTTGGGTAGGACGTGGAGTGTTTGGGGGCGGTGGGCATGGTGAGCGGGGCTGCGTTGCTATTGTTCAAGCCATTCCTTGAAGGCAGTCACTTTTAACCGGCTGACAACAGGCTTCGTTTTTATTTCGGGTTTAAGTTGTAGAATGATTTTTCTGTTGAAATAGGGCTCAAAGGAAATAATCGCATCCCGATTGATCAATAACTGCCGGTTGATCCTGAAAAATTGAGCGGGGTCGCAGACCGATTCGATGTAATCCAGCTTTTTAAACAAGGGGAATTTTCCCCCCTTGAAAACGTATAAAAATACATTCTCATGCTCCACCGAAAACAAGGCGATCTCCTCCACTCTTTTAACGATGGTTTTTTCTCGGTACTGGGTCAGAAAGCTTCTCTGAAATGGGGTGTCAGCAGGTGTTTTGAAGTTGATAGGGGAAGCCGGCCGGGGCTTTAGTTTAGCAATCAACTGCTTGTACCTGAGCAGCGCGCTATGGATTTCGTCATCTTTAAACGGCTTTAGTACATAGTCAATACCGTTGCTTTTGATGGCCTGTAGGGGGTACTCTTCAAAAGCTGTACAGAATACAACCGGGGTAACAACGTCAATGTGCTTGAATATTTCAAAGCTTTGTCCGTCCGCCAGTTGGATGTCGAAGAAGAGCAGGTCCAGGTTAGGCTGGTATCTGCTGAGGTACTGGACGGCTTCCTCTACCGATTCCAGCATTTCGGTTACAATGAAGTCGGTATCCTGCTCGATGATCTCCTTAAGCAGGGCTGCCGTATGCGATTCGTCTTCTACGATGAGTACGTTCATTTTCTAATCAGCTTAACTTTGACGGTGAATTGCGCTGGTGTTTGTTCAATAATGAGCCCCTGAGGAATCTTCAACAGCTCGTATCTTTTGCTCAGCAGGTCAAGACCATAGCCTGAGCTGTCTGTGTCCCCGATTTTTGGCTGGAGATTATTGCTGATCACTATGTAAAAGTCATCTGTATTGCAGCACTCGATCCGAAGGGGCTTTTTTGAGCTCATGCTGTTGTGCTTAAAGCAATTTTCGACCACCGTTTGCAAGGCCAGGGTGGCAAGTGGCATTCGTACAGTGTTTGATCAATATTAATGTGGATGGAGACGGCCTCTTCGTTTCTGCTTTTCATCAAAAAAAGGTAGGACTGCAATACAGCAAGTTCCTCTGAAAGGGGGAGGGTTGGCCCTTCCATATGTTTCAGGGTATGGCGGTAAAAATCCGATAAGCTCATGATAAATTGCTCAGCATTGGAATGCTGCTGCCTTACCATCGAACGCAGGGTGTTGAGCGAGTTGAACAGGAAATGTGGATCTATTTGTGCGCGGAGGGCTTTGAGCTGTACTTTGTAGTTTTCCTTTTTAATTTGCTCTTTTTCCAACGAAAGCCGGGAGAAATCTCGCTGTGTTCTAAGTGCGTATTGAATCGTCAGAAACAATATCAATGGAAGAATGATTCGGGGGATATTGTATCCATCAAAGGCTTCTACGTTGCGAAAAAGAATAACATAGAATACGCCTAAGACAAGGGCAACCAACGCTGCAAGGAGCAATACTGACCACCACTTCCGGTACCCTGAGGTCAGATCCCATGTATACCATAGTAAATACCACATGATGTAGAGGATCAGCGAACCCGTGAACCAGCTCCAATATGGGCCAAGGCTCTCCATTGCTCCAGGTCCTATGCCGCCCGAACTGGCGTGTAAGCCTAGCCAAGGTAAAAGCCCAGACAGGACAATGGGTAATATGATATTGATCCTTGGTTTTGTAACCATGTTTGTTTATTGAGCTTTAACTTACCACTTTTTCTAGCAAAATATGTGGGAAAAACCAGCCTGAATGGTAAAGCCATTGTGGCCTTAGTATCCACCTATTGCCTATTGAACGCGCTAAAGATTGTGAAAGAGGCATCTACAGAGAAACTTGTTTTTATACTAGATGCTCTTGTTTATAGCTCAACCGAAAGGACGGATGTGAAATAAATACCGAAATAACCGAGTACACCATTGCTGAAATTTCCAGCTGGGTTGTATGGGGTAGTCGCATTAGCCCCTTCGCCCGATAAGGATGCGACCTGAAAAAAATAGTTATAGTAAGCTTCGTCAGTACTGAGTAGCTCAACCGTTACGGTAGTGTTTTCATCGAATCCTCTTTGGATAGGCGCAGTGATTTCCTCTCCGTCCCCCCTAGTTTCATCATTGAGGACCGTGTAGCCGTCGGCTTGAAAGGTGCCATTAACGTAAGTGCGGATGCGGTAGAAGTTTTTCGAGCCCGCTGGGTCATCCCATACAGCAGAGAGGAGTATGACTCCTCCATCGTTAAAGGGGCCGTCTGGAAAATCTGACGGTGTGACTTCCTTGAGGTTGGTTGGCGAGGGGACTTTAGCAGCCGCTTCATAGATATTACCTTCCACTTCTACCGTTAGATTAAAGCTCTCATCAAGATTGATCTTGATTTCTCCCGCGGTATAATGGCCAGGGGCGTCTTCTGACAGGGTGTAGGTTTCTCCGGTTTCGCTTTGCAAAATAATGACCGCACCGGAAATCTGCTCAGGCTCCGTATTGTCATAAAAGTCATTGGTTTTGGAAATGCGGACAGTGATCGTTCGACTACCGGCGTTCAAGCTTGCTTCAATGACAATTTGACTTTCTACAGTGTCCAAATCTAAATTGATGACATCTTCGCAAGAAGAAAAAAGTAAGAGGCTGAACAATAGAAAGTAGATATATCTTGAGTGAGACATGGCATCTATTTTAGAGTGGTTGATCAAAATTTAAAATTCCAAGTCACCGATGGAACAATGCCGAATAGGGCTAATCGTGTAGCTTCTGCTGTTCCGGCTTCATTGGAGTCAAAAGAGATGGAATAGGCATTTTTCCGATGATAAGCGTTGTAAACTGAAAAATTCAATTCACTTGAAGCCTCTGGGTTCCTAGTCTTCAACTTCCAAGTTGCGCCCACATCCAAGCGGTGGTAATCTGGCATGCGGTCACCGTTTCGCTCAGAATACAGGTTCACCAAGTTGTCATCAATGAAGTACTTTCCGGTTGGGAAGGTGACAGCGTCCCCCGTATTGTACACCCAGCTTGCCGAAAAGGATAATCTTGGAGAGGCTTGATAAACACCGACAATAGAAATATCATGCGTTCGGTCTTGCCTTGCAGAGAACCAATCGCCCTCGTTGATTTCATCGTATTGCCGTTCTGATTTGCTCAGTGTATAGCTCAGCCAACCCGTAAATTGGCCCTTTGTTTTTTCAAGCAAAAACTCTACGCCGTAAGCCCTGCCTTTTCCAAAAACCAACTCAGACTCGATGTCCTCATTGCCGAATACCTCTGCGCCATCCTTATAATCTACCGTGTTTTGGAGGTCTTTGTAATACAGCTCTACGCTAAACTTGTATGGAGTGTTATCGAAATTCCTGAAATACCCAATGGCTACCTGGTCGGCAATAGTGGGTTGAACCAATGGGCTACTTGGAATCCACAAATCGGTCGGTGAACCCGCAGTAGAATTAGACAGCAAGTGCAGATACTGTGCATTCCGGTTATAACTCAGCTTGATAGATTGGCTGGGATTTAAAAGATAAGTTGCTGCAAAGCGTGGTTCGAGATTGAAATAATTATGGTAGAATTCCCCGCTTTCATAAGAAGTTTCATTGGTGACCTGACCATCTGTATCGTACGTTTTCTCGGTGTATGTGCCAATATTGCTTAACGAGCTTAAGCGTATACCATAGTTCAATTGGAGCTTATCGGATACCTTCTGTATGTTAGCCATGTATATGCCGCTTTCCAAAGCGTGCCGTTCCTCTGCAGTACTCTGAATCTCCCCATTAAAAGCGAAAGTGTAGGGTTTAAATTGGTGGTAAATGCCCTGCCAGCCAAAGGTGATTTCGTTGTTGGGATTCAAATAGAAGTTGTAATCTTGTTTGAGGTTGTAATCGTAAATGCCCGCATCCAGCTCTACATCAACCCCTCCATTTTCGATATTGAACCCATAATCATATTCTGAGTATATAAAGGAAGTATTAGAGAAGAGCTTGCTGTTAAAGATATGGTTCCAACGGCCCGTAAAGGTCATGTTGCCCCAGTCAAACCCGAAGTCATCTGTACCTAAAGCATCTCTGCCTAAGTAGCCGGAGACATATATCCGGTCATGCTCGCCCAGTTTGTAATTAGCCTTGAAGTTCAGGTCGTAAAAGTACAGGCTGAAATCATCGAAATCCTTCAAAAAAGGTTGCGCCAGAATATCGGCATAGGTGCGTCTGGCAGACAGGACAAGTGAACCTTCATCCTTTACGATTGGCCCCTCCACCGTCAGTCGGGAAGAAATCAACCCCAGCCCCCCCGATACATCCCATTCCTTCATGTTGCCGTTCCGCATCCGGACATCCATGACAGATGATGCGCGGCCACCGTACTGTGCGGGAATCCCCCCTTTGTAGAGCTTGACGTCCTTGATGGCATCTGAATTGAAAACAGAGAAGAAGCCCAGCAGGTGAGAGGCATTGTAAACCGGTGCTTCATCCAGTAGAATCAGGTTTTGGTCGCCATCTCCTCCCCGCACAAAGAAACCACTGCTTCCTTCCGAGCTGGCGCTCACACCAGGCAATAACTGCATGGTCTTTAACACATCCTGTTCTCCAAAAATGACCGGGATTTTTCTGATGTCTTTGACGTCCAGGCTAAGTACGCTAACTTCGGTGTTGGTAATGTTGTCGTTGTCATTTTTAGCGATAACTACGACCTCTTCCAACTGAGCAGGTGCCGTTTGCAGTTCGATGTCCAAGGTTTTATCTTGGTTGAGCTCGACCTCAATAGACTCGGGCATATACCCTACATAAGAGTAGTTGATCTGGTAATTTCCTCTGGGTAAGGTCAGCGAGTAGAATCCATAAAGATTGGTGGTGACTCCCTGGCTGGTGCCCGCTACGGAGACGGTGGCGTACAATAATTCCTCCCCCGTGCTGGCATCCCGCAGGTACCCACTCAAGGTGAAGTCTTGTGCGAAAATGCCACTACTTAATAAGGTGGCAAGTGTGATTATGAAAATTCGGTGCATTTGTATTTGGTATTACTTGGCACCAATATGTGGAAGTTGAAGGCTCCTCGGAGGGGCTTTAAAAGTGAATTGAACAAAAGTGGGGGTGAGATGAACAGAGCGGGCAAACGGAGGGGTTATCTCGCTTCCACATGACTTTTAGGAGGTGGAATTTTAGAAAGGGATGAAGCTTGTTCCATTCACTTTGGCTGTCTGGTTAGGCGGTATATTCACTTTCTGTACGGAAGAGGGATGTACACTTATACTTTATTTAGTCTATCACTAATATCTGAGTATGAGACAGAATCAAAGTTCCAGTCATGAAACGGCTCAGGTAATCATGCATGTTTTAATTTAGCCAAGCTTCGATTCCTTTCAGCTGGTGGAGTTGTTTTGTAAAAACCCGTTGATCTGATCGTATTCCTCTTTTCCCTTTTCAGTCAGATAGGGGAGAATCATATGCCAAGTCATATCAACGATATCCATTGGTTTTCCGAATAGAGTGCCAGGCGTGAATATCTTGCTCTGCAAATTCCAAAATGCGCATACCATCCATACGTTATGGATCAGGTAGTCATAGTTGATCCCTCCGCTTTCAGGGATCATCCGGCCGGTCTCTATGTAATGTTCAAAAAGCGCCCTACCATGTTTTAAGCGCCTCAAATTGGATCCTTCATATAATTTACCCACCTCGGGGAAATTGTGAAGAATGAAAAACAAGTCTTGGAAGAAGAAACTATGCTTGTGCATAAATTGCTGGAAGGAGCCAATGATCTTTCTGAAATCATGCAAAGTCATGTAGCCTTCCAGTTTGATGAAATCTTGCGAATCCGTATCCATCTGCTCGTATACCTCCTTCACTAAGCTAGCCTTGGTCTTGTAGTGGTACGTCAAATTGCCGGTGCTAATGCCGAGTGCAGCGGCTATTTGATTGGGTGAAGTGGAGGATATCCCTTGCTCGTTAAATAGCTCAATCGCCTTGTTAAGGATCTTTGTTTTAAGCTTCATTACAATAAATTAGTACTTTAGTGCTAATTATATAAAATAATTAGTACATTAGTGCTGTCGTTCGGTGTTTACAAGGAACACTAGCGATCAAAAGTAAGTTCGATCTTTGATAAACTAGGCATAATGTCTACCAAATAGAATATTATGAAGCGTTTTATCCTGATTTCTGCTTTACTTGAGTTATTGGCTGGTGGCGTTTTGTTTTTCTCCCCTCAGCTAGTCCCCGATCTTGCTGCCGGGCCAGGGAGCCATATGGCCATGGCGCGGATGTTCGGGGCAGCCGCCTTGGGCTTGGGGGTTTTTGCTTTTAATGCATGGTTAAATGATGACAATGCCATATTGGTCAAGGCTTTTCTTTCTTCCTTTCTGATTTTTAACTTGGGCGCATTCATATCGATTGCAGCCAGCTTCATCGCTGGGGTTTTTGCAAGTCCCGCGGCCGCTATTTTGCACCTGTTATTAGCTGTTGTTACAGCTTATTACTGGTTCAAAAACAATTTGGCGGACGCGCCTAGAGCAAGGAAAATAGCGCTCGCAGCAGGCATTGTTGTAGCTACTGTAGGGATATTGGCGTTGCTGTTACCCAGTATTTTGCACCAAGCAGGCCTGCATCCAGATTACGCCGAGTCCGAAACCTATGACTTAAGCGGTCGAAAAGCTCTGATTATTACGACGAGCCATGGGGTATTGAATGCCGCTGGTGAGACTAGTGGTCAGGCTACTGGCGTTTTTGCATCAGAAATGACGGTCCCTTACTACGAGTTTTTGGACGCAGGTATGGAGGTAGATGTGGCTAGTATCGAAGGAGGGGAGATACCGATAGATCCGCAGTCGTTCTACTATATGCTGAAAACTAAAGCAGATCGCCGTTACCAACGGGATGAAGACTTTCAGGCAAAAGTCCAAAACTCCTTGAAAATTGACGATTTGGATTTCACTCAGTACGATGTCATTTGGATGGCTGGTGGATGGGGGGCAGCCTACGACTTAGGGCAATCGGAAGTATTAGGGAATAAAGTAAGTGAGGCTTATTACGCGCAAGACCCCATCATAGGCAGCGTTTGCCACGGTGCATTAGGCTTTATACAAGCAAAGGACACCGTGGGTAATTATTTGGTTACAGGTAGGACTATGACGGGAGTGACCGATAAACAAATTAAACAATTTGGTATCACTTTAACCCCTCTCCACCCTGAAGCAGAATTGCGGAAGTTGGGGGTTGATTTCAAAAGCCAAGCGGGGAACATGGATTTCATGCAAACGTTGACAGTCGTTGATGAAGAAAGAAGGTTTGTGACTGGGCAAAACCAAAATTCTGGACACGAGACGGCACAAAAGATCATGGCAATCCTGTCGGAGAACTCCTCGAGTCCAGTTTTGGATTAAAGATTCCTACGGTACGTTGGGTAGGGTGAAGGCTTAATCCTGTCCATCATGGTTTGGAGTGTAAGCACTTTTATGTCAAGCTAGCACGAGGCCAAGATACCATTGAAGTTCAGCCATTACATATTGCAGACCTTGACGATAACGAGAACAACATAGATTTATGTATCAAAGAAGCTGAGGTTCCTAATGCTGTCAGGGTAGATGCAAATATTGCCATTGACCCTAATGATGACTTAGAGATGCTAACATCGCATCTCTTAAACCCAGTAACTGAAAGGGAGGTGTTGAGTAGGTGGTAAGCAGCTCCAACTAAAAAGACAGACTTATGCTAGTAGTCGATACAATTTCAGACGCAAATAAATTTGGCCAGACATGGAATCATTCCTTAGGCTGGGCACTTTCGGGTATAAGGACAAGAGCGATCCTAGCTCGTATTCCTCTTGTTTCTTCCCTGATACCTAGAAGTTTGTTATCCTATGTCGGGAAAGATTTACAGGTGAATGGGCTGCTAGTGCACGGAGGTGGGCCCATGCACGTTGGTGGGACTATTGAAGACGAAAAGTACTGCCATAACCCTTTGGATTTAGACCCGAATGATCCATATTTTATTGAAAAAACCTCTGGTGGCCTTAAAAGATTAGGTCACAGGGATTTTACCTCACTTTATCCTGACAAGATCATTGGAAACTTTACTTCCGTGAATCGCATGCTAACCAATATCTCTCAAGATTTTATCGCGGCTACGATGGATCGTCTGGTACTTCCAGATCATAATCATAAACAAAGCATTGAATCCTATCTCACTGCTGTCCAAGAATGTAACAAATTAGAAGGGAAGGTCATTCTAGAGCAGACTGCAACATTTGCTTTCCGGTCTGCTAAGAACCCAAAAGAATGGTATGAGCCTACAACGGATACCATACACGGTGTCATGTTTTTCGAATGGGGGGTGAAAGGTCAAAAGTTCAAAGGAGCGATCACAGGCGGTACCGGGAAATATGCAGGGGCAACAGGCGAGTTTTACCGAGAACGGTTATTGGCCCCAAATTTTGCCGGTGCAGAAACTTTCCGGATTACGTTCCCTGATTTAGAAAAACCGGATTATTGGCCGAAGTAAATAATGAGTAGCTTCGCTTTATGCGTGGTTGTAAGTACTTGACTGCCAAATTGAAGGCATGGACGCCTGCGTGTCAAGCCAAACTAAACTAGGCAAAGTGAAAAATTATGCGGGAAACTACACTCTTTTTAAATTTTGAGGATTGCATCTATAGACTAGAATGCATACTTTTGTAAGTGAGTACTTACTCAATAATAAGACTAAAGTGACAGAAAAACAGCAAAAGATACTAGCCGTGGCATTAGAGCTTTTTGCAAAAGAGGGCTACAATGCGGTGCCTACGAAAGCAATAGCCGAGCAGGCTGATGTGTCGGAGGCGCTTATATTCCGGCATTTCAAGAGCAAGCAGGGGCTGTTAGATGCACTCTACCAACAGTGCGGAGAAAGGGTGCAGTTTGTTAAAAATAGTGTGCTTGAGGCAACTGAGCCAAACGAATGCTTGAGGAGAGCTATCCATTGGGTGTTCACGATTGATGAAGAAGAATACGATTACTGGAAGTTACAGTACAAGCTCAAGTGGGAGGATTCATTTTACGATCCGAACAAGATGAAAGATGTGATTGATAAAGTCACTTGGGCTTTTGAACAACTTGGATACGAGCAGCCAGCCTTCGAGGCACAGCTTTTAGAAAAGACACTCGATAGCGTCATGATCAGTATGCTGAGGGATGGGAAGCAGGTGCATATACACCTAAGGGAGTTCTTATTGAAGAAATACTCATTATAAACTTGGAATATGAATGTCAAATTATTGTACCTGCTGCTTACAGCCCTGTTCGTTGGCATATGCTGGGTGTTTGCTAATACAGAGATTAAAACCGATAGCCCGCCCCTAGTGCAAAGAGAGATGGAAGATACCCCATTTGATAAAATGATGGCGGTACTTACCCACAAAAGATGTATCAATTGCCACCCTTCAGACAATTACCCTCGGCAAGGAGAAGATAGCCACGTTCACAATTTTGGAGTCCGGCGTGGCGAGGATAACCACGGTGTAGCCGCACTGCGCTGTGAGTCTTGCCATCAGCACGAAAATAATAATTTCTCAGGTGTCCCAGGCGCACCAGAATGGAGCCTTGCCCCCAAGAGCATGGCTTGGCAGGGGCTTACAAGAGTGGAAATCGCTAAGTCTATGCTGAATCCCGAAAATAACGGAGGCAGAACGCTGGAAGAAACGGTACATCACTTGACCGAACACGAATTGGTACTTTGGGCCTGGGAGCCAGGGATTGATGCCAATGGAAATCCGCGTGAAAAACCGCCCGTTCCAAAGGATGAATACATAAAAGCAGTGAAAGCCTGGGCAGCAGCAGGGGCTAAAATACCCAACGAATAATTGAGCACCTAAAATTAAAATCATGAAGATTGCATTCAACATAAATGGCCAGCCGCAGGAGGTAGATGTGGATGGTAACACTCCTTTGTTATGGGTAGTACGGGATATGCTGAACTTAAAAGGCACAAAATTTGGCTGTGGCAAAGCTGCTTGTGGTGCCTGCACGCTGCATGTAGACGGTGAAGCTATCCGCTCCTGTTCTTACGCGGTCAAGTTTGCGGAAGGTAAGAACATTACAACCATTGAGGGCTTAGGGACCGCAGAAAAGCTGCACCCCGTACAACAGGCTTGGATGGAGGAAGTGGTGCCACAGTGTGGTTACTGCCAGCCCGGGTTTATGATGGCAACTGCAGCCTTACTCGAAAAAGTGCCCAACCCAACAGACGAAGATATTGACAATAATATCGTAAATGTCTGCCGCTGCGCTACTTACTACCGTATGCGAAAGGCCATTCACCGCGCTGCCGAAATCAATCGATCTGCTAACTCCATAACCCAATAACATCATGAGTGAAAAGAAAAAATTATCGCGGCGTAAATTCTTGGTCCGAGGGGGAATTGGCACTATTGGAGTAGTAGCGTTAGGGACTTATGTCTTCAGGAATCCGATGCGTAGAAAGGTATACGAACTGTCAGAGACGGTAGTGCCTCCTTATTCAGGGGCAGGGACCGAGGCTAATCTGTGGTTCGAAGTCACAAAAGACAATCAAGTCGTACTGTATTCCCCGAAGGTAGAAATGGGGCAGGGGGTGTTTACGGGAATTGCACAAATTGCTGCAGAAGAGCTGGATGTTGCGGTTGAGCAAATACAGGTCGTCGCAGCTGCTACAAGTACGGGAGTCATAGACGGATTGAGTACAGGCGGAAGCCTATCTATCGCTTCTTTGTGGCAGCCGCTGCGCGAAATGGCGGCCACGCTGCGCGAAATGGTAAAAGGCGAAGCGGCCAAGAAAATGGGCGTGGGGACATCAAGCTTGACGACGAGCAACGGCGTAGTATCAGGGGGGGGCAAGGAGATGACCTTTGCGGAGGCCCTAGAAGGCGTTGTGGAATGGAATTTGCCAGATACCCCAGAATTACGGCCCAACAGGCAGTACAAATTTGTAGGCAAGCCTGTCAAGAGAGTCGACTTAATGCCTAAGATCATAGGGGACCCAATTTTTGGAATGGATGCAGAGATGCCTGGCATGTTGCACGCTTGTATCATTCGTAAAGAGCATATTGGCGCAACACTGAAAAGTGTGGATACTAGCAAGGCAGAGCAAATGCCTGGGGTCGTCAAAGTGGTGAAAATAGATGACTGGGTAGGGGTTGTTGCAAAATCTTTCCCCCAAGCATTAGCTGCAAAAAACAAGTTAGACATTGAATGGGATATCCCCAAGAAGTGGACGGAAGCAGAAATAAAAGATATGCTGCAAGTCGGCAAAGGCAACGAAATGATCACCCAAAAAACAGGCAGTGCCTTAGACCCGGAAGAAGAGGGTGTGGTGTCCATTGAGTTTACCAGCCCTATCGGTGCACACGCCCAGATCGAGCCAAATGGAGCAGTAGCAGAAGTCAAGGATGGGAAAGCAACGATCATTATGTCGACTCAAGTAGTTGCCCTCACACGACAGCAGGTTGCTGAAGCATTGGATTTGTCGGAGGAGGACGTAAATATTATACCCACTTATCTGGGTGGTGGGTTTGGACGGCGTCTAGATACACGCCATGCGATTGAAGCCGCTCGACTTTCGCAAGCGGTAGGGAAGCCGGTGAAATATTTCTTCACCAGAAAAGAAGAATTCCAGCACGATCAGTTCCGTCCGCCTACCCATCACGTCATGCGGGGCAAGTTGAATGAGGACGGGTTGCTAGAAGGCTTAGAGCACCACTATGCAAGTGGGGATGTCGTTATAAATGCGCCTTTGTTCCCTGCTGCTATGAACACCGTGCTCGGAACAGACCTCGGTGCGATGCGAGGTGGAAATATTCAGTATGACAAAGTACCGAGCCATAGAGCGGTGCAATGGCATACGACCTTGCCTTTTGCGACAAGCTCGTGGAGAAGTCTGGGGCTGCTCGCCAATACTTTTGCGATTGAAAGCTTCGTGGATGAAATGGCGATTAAAGCGGGTAAGGATCCGGTAGCGTTCCGCTTGGCACACATTAGCAATGAGGGTAATGGCAAAAGGCTTAAAGCGGTGATTGAAAAAGCTGGAGAATTTTACAAGGACGGTGTGACCAACGGCCGGGCGATGGGTATAGCTACCTCCATCGATGCAGGCTCTCCTTGTGCACAGGTGGTAGAGCTATCCATTGAAAATGGTGAAATCAAAGTGCATAAAGTTACTTGTGTGTTCGACTGTGGGATAGCCGTCAATCCGGACCAAGTGAAAGCACAGTGTGAAGGCTCCATCATCATGGGGATGAGTGCGGCGATGCACGAAAAAATGACCATCAAAGATGGTAAGCTATTTCCTACCATCTATGGGCCTTACCGGATGGCTTTGATGCGTCATGCACCAAAAGAGATTGACGTGATCTTGATTGAAGGGGCGGATAAACCGCTTCCGGTAGGAGAGCCGCCTTTAGGGCCTATTGGAGCCGCGGTAGGAAATGCGCTGAGGAGATTGACCGGTCAGCGTCTGACGGATCTTCCGATGGGCTTGGCTTAGAGTACGTTTATGATTATTAACAATAAAAAACATCGAAATGAATGTATTAAAGGTTTTACTGCTTTCCTCCTTCTTTTTCGTTGGGATTACCCATTCTGTCAATGCTCAAAGTGTTTTATCGCCAGAACAACAAGAAAAGCTTGTAGAGAATGTCACGACGTTTATTAATGACTTGAATCTATCAGAGCAGGATAAGCCTGCATTCAGAATGATTATTGAAGACTTTTTTATTGGCTTAGTAGCGCTAAAGGCTACTAATTTCTCAGGGAGTACCAATAAGAAAATCTTTAACGCTCTTGTCAAAGGCAGAGACAGTAGAGTGAAAGATTTACTAAGTAAGGAGCAATACAAGGTATATAAATCACAGATCAAAGAGACAAAGGCGAATCTCATTAACTTTATGAGAGAGCAAAATTAAAGGTCTCAATTTTGATTTGCTGTTGATTCGGCAGGTTTGAGTGGTTTCTTTTACTTGGCTAGGTTTTGTTAAAGGTTGGCTCTGAGAGTAGGTGCAATTGTATGCCTACAGGATTGCTCTCAGAGCTAAACTCAATGGGTTTTAATACTTCTTCTTTTTAGTTTTTCACAAACTTCAAAGTGTAAAATCAGTAGAGATGGCTTACACAATTTTTAGGTGTGGTAGCGATACTCGTCGTTATAGCTATCTCGCTGCATTCAACACTTGAAAATCAATTTAAAATGAAAACATCGATTTTTAGCAGTCTACTGTTATTGCTGGTTGCTTTCTCCTTGACAGCACAGTCAGCCGATAGCAGCGCGGTCAAACCCAATATCGTACTTATCTTGGTAGATGATTCGGGCTTAATGGATTTTGGGGCTTTTGGCGGCGAAGCTAATACACCCAATATCGACCAATTGGCCGGTGATGGTATGATGTTCACCAATTTTCATAGTTCTCCGGTTTGTGCGCCATCAAGGGCCATGCTTGTGACGGGTACCGATAGCCATTTGGCAGGAGTGGCGAATTTGCCAGAGTTTTTGCCAACAGAATATCAGAATGAACCTGGCTACGGTGGTGAACTTAACAACCGGGTACAGACTGTAGCCACTCGCTTAAAAGAGGTGGGGTACCGCACCTACGCTACTGGAAAATGGCATTTAGGGCACAATGAAAATACCTTGCCCTATTACCGAGGCTTTGACCGAACTTTTATTTTAGGGGGGTCTGGTGCCAACAATTACGAAGCAAAAGGGTATTTGCCCATGAAACCGGTAGCGCACTGGTATGCGGATGGAAAAGAAACCCATCTGCCGGATGACTTCTATTCATCAAAGGATTACATTGAACAAACGATCGCTTTCCACGAAGCCGAAGATGATAAAGAGGCGCCATTCTTCTCTTATATCTCTTTCCAAGCGATTCACGCACCCTTGCAAGCGCCTAAGCGTTTTGTAGAACCCTACCTTGAAGTGTATAAGGAAGGCTGGGATGTGCTTAGGCAAAAGCGGTTTGAAACAGCAAAGGAGCTGGGGATCATCCCCGCTGATGCTGCTATGAATGGCATGTTTCCACAGTTTAAAAAATGGGAAGAGCTATCAGAAGAGTCAAAGGACGCCTACATAACAGATATGGCAGTCGTTGCAGGCATGTTGGAAGCAATGGATTTTTACATCGGCCAATACATCAATTACCTGAAAGAAAAGGGGCGATTTGAAAATACTATTTTCGTCGTCACCTCTGACAATGGCCCTGATGGAGCCGACTACAAAGGCAATCCTATACTGAAAAAGTGGCAAAAAAAGTTCGGCTACCACACGGATAAAGACCGAATGTACGAAAGTATGTACTATGGCAGCATAGGTCCAGAATTTGCTCATGCTCTGGCTTCTCCTTTTTCTTTCTTTAAGTATTACACAGGAGAAGGCGGTATACGCACCCCTTTGATCCTATCAGGAAATAACATACCAAAGGGGCAGAAAACCAATACCTTCTGCTTTGTTACTGATGTTGTGCCTACCATCCTGGAGTTAGCAGGTATGGAACCGGTCAGCAATAAAACGTATGCTCCCATCACGGGTAATAGCTTAATGCCCCACATTAAAGATTCTTCAGTGCCGGTTTACCGTGAAGATGAAGGGGTTGGCTTGGAAGCGGCTAACAGTTCGGCTTATTTTCTGGGAGATTACAAGATTGTGAAGAACAACATACCACTGGGCGATAACAAGTGGTATATGTACAACCTTAAAGTCGATCCGGGAGAAACAAAAGATATTTCTGGTGCCTACCCTGAGAAGTTCCAAGCGATGAAAGAAGCATACGATGCTTATGCCAAGACTGTGGGCGCCATTGAAATGGAGGAAGGGTACTCTGCAGAATCAGTGGTGGCAAAAAAGTCGGCTGTAACCATCCTCAAAAACAATGCGATTTATATCGTGGGCGTGCTACTGTTGATTGTAGGAGCTATTGTATATCTGGTAAGAAGCAGGAAAACTAGTAATTAAATCAATCAGCCTGATGCGTTGAGTAGTCAGTATGATAAAGGATAAATGCATACTGTCTCTTGACGCATCAGGTTTATTTGTCTCTTTTCTAAATCTTATTCGATGAAAAACTGCCTCATATTTATTGGGATTTTAATTTCAAGTATCCATTTATCCGCCCAGCACGAAGGACATTCCAAAGCTGAAAGCCAAGAACATGAAACGACTCACGAAGGTCCTGAGCACAAATACAAAATGGCATTAGCCTTCGGATACAACCACATTCCAGACGGTTTTGAGGAAGGAGGAGAAGAATCTGTGTTTGCGCCCAGTATAGGCTTAGATTTTTTCTATGCTTTAAATCATAAATTCGCTCTGGGCATGGTCGCTGATTTAGAACTGGCAGAATACGCCGTTGATCTCAATCGGGAAAGCCTGGAACGTGAACGGGCATTTATACTGGCTATACTTGGAGCCTATGAAGTCTTACCCCATTGGGAATTGCTGTTAGGGGGAGGGATCGAATTAGAAAGGCATAGAAATTTAGGGGTAGTAAGATTCGGTACTGAATACGAAATAGACTTGGGTCAAGGATGGATCATCGGGCCGTCTTTGTTTTTTGACATCAAAGAAGAGTTTAATGTATGGGCTTTTACGGCCCTCGTAGGAAAACGGTTTTAGACCATTGCTTAGACTATGTTTGGAGCTTGGTCCTATTGTAAACCAGGGACTTATGAACCCCGAAGAAATGAGGGGCGGGCTCTGGCGTCATCTTTTTTAGCTTATTTGGCCCTGACAATAAATGTCTGGATGTAAACTCCCGCCAAACGCGCCAAAAAAGATTTAGCCAGAACCACAATTCCTTGATTTTCATAACGAACCCGCTCCAAACATAGTCTCTTAGATAAAAATCAGCTTTAAAAATAGAGTTATGACCAAACAAGTATCTGTATTACTATTATTGATCTCGATTGTATTGGGTTGCACCCCATCGACTAAGCTTACAACATCAATGAAAGCACCGGATGTTGCCCCAAAGCAATTCAACAAACTAGCCATACTAGCCTTTTTGCCCGATATCTCGAACCGGGCTACGGTTGAAGCGGCGGTGGAAGAACAACTCCGTGCACAAGGTATTAAGGGTAGCGTTACCTTTGATTTGTTCCCTCTGGCAGGAGATAAAGAACTGATCCAAAAAATGGGATTAGATCCGGACAGCATGAAGGAAATTGTCCGCAAAAAAGTCACAGAGAACGCTATAGACGGCTTGTTGACCATAAGCTTACTAGACGCCAATCGGGAAGAGCGGTATGTCGAAGGTTCCAATTTTTCTGTAGGGGTTCCTTTGAATGCGGTTGACCCAGCTTATGGGTATACTTACTACGATTACTATCATTATGCCTACACCACCGTTTCTAAGCCTGGATACTATATTCAATCCTCAACCTATTTTTTTGAGAGCAATCTTTACGATATTGCCTCCGAAGCGCTAATTTGGACCGCCCAAACAACTACAAAAGACCCAGATTCTGTTGAAAAAGAAGCCATGGTCTTCGGGAAAATCATCACGAAGGATTTGCTGCGTAAAAAGGTAGTAGCAAAATAACGGGCCGAAATGAAATAGCATGAGATTTCTAATACCGCTGATTCTTCTTGTATTTGGGGTAGGTTTCATCAATGCACAGGTGGAGCGTGTATCTGTTCTTCCAAATATTGTGATGATCTTAATAGATGATGCCGGCTTAATGGATTTAGGGGTATACGGGGGAGAGGCTTCCATGCCTAATATTGATGCTTTGGCGCAGCAAGTAAGGACTTACCAATCTTGGGTGGTTAGACTATATGCAATACGAAGTGGTCACCGACGATGAATGTCGGGCTTACAGTCCAGACATTCATCGTCTGGGTCGTTGATCCAGACATTCATCGTCTGGGATCTTGGATTTGCGACATCGGCCACTGACGAAGCATAGCTTGTCAGGACAGGCGCAAGCCATTTCCCAGCGTAAATGCTGACCTGTCTGCCGAAGTACCAATACACAGGCAGGCATTGAGCAGGTTTGCTGTGGCAAACCACTTAATCGTCAGTATATAAGCTCAAGTTAGATTTGGGTAGTGAGCATTAATGCCAAAACCCTATGCTTCATTTAATCTACAATTAATATTAGTGTAGTATATTTAAATCTTACAAACACCGTCCAAATGGCCCGACTCGCAAAGCAAAAAGTACACGCTGCTTTAGAAAAAGCAGCGGCAAACATTCTAAATGCTGCCGGCGGCGACCCCATCGTCAGCCGAAAAGATATCCGCCAAAAGCTCAAAACATTAGCAGGGGTAGAGCAGCAACTCACCAGCGTTTTTTACCGCTTCATGGATCGCCGGGATGCCAAACCGGGGGCGAGGATTACCAAGAAAGATATTGACGAGACCTTGGCTTATGCAAAAGAGAAGCTGGTCGATGCCTATGACGTAAATAACAATGGCCTTTCCACCGCTGAGATCGCAGAAATGTCATTAACTGCCCGCCTGGCCGTTCGGTATGCCATTTTACAGGATCAGGCAGCAGAAGCGTTTACCACCGATAAGCTCTACGATAGTCTCCTCGAATTAGGGGATGACCTTTATTTTCCAGCCTGGGCAAATGAAGCGGATGCCTACTTATCCATTTTCCGGCAAGACGCCAATCTGCAAGAATTGACCCAAGAGAATTTTAGTTCCGCACTGGGCCTGGATCCATCCAATCCAGTAGAAGCCATTCAGCTATGGCATCAGGGCAGACCTAATTATGAGTGGATATTTGAGCTCTACGAGGCCTACGAGCAGCTGTCGGCTTTGGAGTCGTTCAAAACACTTCATCTGTTTATGGAAGAACACCTCACTCACATTACGCATATCGTCGTCGGACAAGATGGAGCACGACCGGATTCGGAGTACCCCGTCTACTTTGTGGGCTTAACCCCCGAAGGGGATATCCTTGGATTCCAGACTATTACGATTTGGACATAGACAGCTCCAAAAAACAACAATAACCATCTATCATGTCGAATTACTACGCCCTCATTGACGGCAAACGCTATGACGCCTCCCTGATCAATAACGCGATATTCAGGGCCCGCGGCGCAAGGGACGGACAAATATCTGTTCAGGATGCCCAGGATCTTTGGCTACTCGCCAAGGATGGAGGACGGGTCACGGAGATTGAAGAAGATACGATGGCCTACCTGCTAACCGAATTCGACTGGACGGATGCGGCAAAGGCCTGGTTAGACAAGGAGATGTCTATCGAGATGGACAAAATTAAATCCTACTACAGGGTAATTGATGGTCTGCGTTACGATCGAAAAATCCTGGAGGAAGCCGACCGGCGGGTAGCGGGCAGGGGAGACGGGCGGATTTCGGTGGATGATGCGGAGATGCTACTGCCAATGTTTGGAGACGTCGGCGATGTCACTATAGTGGAGGAACGCACCTTGGAGTACATACTCGCCAACTACAAATGGACTTCTGGGGCTAAAGAATGGTTGCTGGAAAAAGTAAACCGAATTAGCAAACAGTCTAGCGTAGAACCATTGCTCCTGCATATTATGCAGTCCGAGTACGGCTTTCAAAAACTGCCTTTCGCTTACTATAAACCGGAGGCCCTTCAGCAAATGCTGGATCATGAAAATAAGGTGAGCCTGCCGGATGCATTGCGAAAAGCTTTGGATAGCCTTTTGGAAGATACCAGCGAAAAGTCTTTCAGAAGCATAGGCTATTCTTCTGAACCGCCTAAAGCGTTTCTGGAAGGAGGGCGGCTCGTACTGCTTCCCGGGGATATCGCTTCCGAACCGGCCCTGAGTAGTTTTCCCACTCCGAGCCGGGGGGAATCTATTCGTGAAAACTGGATCTTTGGGCTTGAACTGTTTGACCTGACCGACGATATTTTTTGGGTAATCGTTCCCAGGGATGGAAGCGGCCCGGCTTATAACTATATTGGCGGCCCCAATATTGGAGATATCTACCACATCGTAGAAGAGGATACTTATTTCACGATCATGGTCAAATCCTGTGATGAACCCTATCCAGGTATCACTGTAGAGATTCAAGATCCCACTGGAAAATACATCGTTGGAAAAAGCGATGCTAATGGCAAGGTACTCATCATTGGTCCCGCAGGAAATTACTCCATCTATGCTTCTGATGGGTGGAGCTACCAATCCAAAAGCTTTCAATGGGATGGGGAGGGTAAAGATCAATCTATGAATGTGGTGTTGGATTGTTAATGCTTAGGTAGAAAAAGGCAAGCCGGAGTCTTACCTGAAAAAGATAGCGAGGCTTTCTAACGCAGTACAGGATGAAATTTGCCGCTCGAGCCAAAATTGATGGGATTTTTAAACATACTCTTTATACCCTTCTGAAATGGCAAATCTTGAGATACTACAAAAAGCGTTTAAAGATTTCTCCGGAATGTCCGAAGAAGCATTCAATATATCTTCGGAATTCTGGCATGAAAAATCTTTCGAAAAAGGCGAACTCTTCAACGGGTATAAGAGCGTATGCAAAGAGCTGGGATTTGTGATAAAAGGTACTTTTCGCTCTTATATCATAGACCCAAAGTCGGCAGATGAAAAGAACGTATTCTTCTTTTCCAAAAACGGATTTGTTACCGCCTACAAAAGTTTCGTGAGGCAGATCCCTTGCAATTATTACACCGAAGCCTTGACCGAGGCGCAGATCGTCTACATCAATCTCTTTGACCTCAGAAAGCTGTACAAAGCATCTCATGAATGGGAGTGTTTTGGACGCCTGACTGCTGAAATGGCAGCGAATATTGTAATTGATAGAGTTGAAAGCTTTTTGTTGAAGTCGCCAGAAGAGCGGTACCTTGAACTGATCGCAACACATCCTGAACTTCACGAAAAGGTCCCGCTTTACCACATCTCGTCTTACTTAGGAATACAGAGCCCTTCGCTTAGCCGCATAAGAAAAAGAATTGCAGGTAAATAATGATTTTAACTTGGGTTAAGGAAACTCACCATCACCTCCTTCATCTTTGTATTGCAATTAATTATCAAAGCAAGCAAAATGAAAACGGTAATTCTCTTTTTGATGGCAAGTCTATTGATTGTCGCACAAACAATTTCTCAAACAAAACCTGATGGTGAAATGAAAAAGTCAATTGAATCCAAGTCAATCGTATTTATCCATGGCCTCTTTTTAAATTCAGGAAGCTGGGCAGAATGGAAGTCTTTCTTTGAAGAAAAAGGATATACTACTTATGCCCCTTCTTACCTAGGGCATGAGGGTGATCCCGCGAAACTCAGGGAAAAGGCACCAGAAAGTTTAGGCCAATTAACTTTCTCGGAGGTAGTCGATCAGATGGAAGCATTTATTAAAACCTTACCGGAGAAACCCATTTTGGTGGGCCATTCAATGGGGGCGTTAGTTGCTCAGAAGCTAGTGGAGAAAGAATTAGCAGAGGCTGCAGTAATCATCAGCAGCGCACCGCCCCAGGGAGTAATTACGACAAAACTGAGCTTTGCCAAATCCAACCTCGGCCTACTTAATCCCTTCAAGGGCAATTCTGTGCATTACCCAACTAAAAAGTGGTTCCATTACGCATTCACGAACACCCTGTCAAGGGAAGAATCGGACCGCATCTTTGAGCAATACGTTGTACCTGAGAGCAGAAACATCCCCCGTGAAACCTTGAAAAAAGCTGGAAAGATTGATTTCAAAAAGCCGCATGTCCCTATGCTTTTCCTTTCCGCAGAAAAAGACCATATCATTCCCGCTTCGTTGAACTCGAAAAACTTCAAGCGTTACAAAGACAGTAACAGCATCAGAGAACATAAAATCTTTGAAGGTAAAGACCACCACTTTATTGTTGGATCAGAGCACTGGAAAGAAGTTGCAACATACGTACACAGCTGGATAAACTAAGGAACTAAAACTTCCATGACTGAGCGAGAGCACAGGAAGTTTAATTCTGGACTAGTCTTCGGCCATACGATTAGTGCCAAGGGCACTAATCGTATGGTTTTACACTGAATACAGGAGAAGTGGTTATGGCTCAATTTGCGGGCATGATGCCGAATTTCGAGTACAGTCATAACCACAACTCTTTGGTTATCAACTCTCGTTTGCTCCAAACATACACTAAGTGAGTTATGGGTGCTGACAGGTATGAATAAACAGCTCGATCAGTAATATCATTTAGCCTTTTCTTGATATCCTTAAGTTTTCCGAATTCGCTTGAGGCAATTTTGCAGTATCAATAATTGAAATCAAGAAAAATGGAAAAGGTTATCAAACGACATGCGCAGCATGTGCTGCCTAAGAAAAGGATACTGTATGTGGTATCTAATCCAGCAACTTTGTTGGGTTTTCCTGTAGGTTTTTTTGCTGAGGAGTTGACTCGCCCCTTCTTTGACTTTATCCAAAAAGGATACGAAGTAGAAATCGTTTCGCCTAAAGGGGGTAAAGTTGAATTTGATGGCTTCTCTGACCCTGAAAACGAACAAACTATTTACCCCAATGACTTGGTGACCATCGGCTTTAGCCACCACAAAACGTATGGCACGCTATTGGAAAGTACCAAGTCTGTTACAGAGGTCAAGGCAAGTGATTATGATGCCGTTTGTGTTGCCGGAGGTGGTGGGCCATTGGTGACCTTCAAGGACGACCGCAACTTACATCAGCTCATTGCTGACTTTTATGAACAGGGCAAAGTTGTGGGCATGCTGTGCCACGGGACTTGCCTGCTATTATGGGTGACCTTGAGTGATGGTTCATTGCTGGCCGACGGAAAAACCTGGACAGGGTACTCGGATGCTGAAGAGGAAATGAATAATGAGGCCGCAGGCGGTATTAAAATCAACGAATACACCATTGAGACGGAAGCCAAGAAAAACCCCAATACAACTTATGAGGCTGCTGGGCCGCTAGAACCATTTGCCATACGTGACGGAAGGTTGATTACAGGTCAGCAGCAGCATAGTAGTGCTTTGTTTTCAGATTTAGTAATTGAAGCCTTAACGGAATCAAAGTAATTAACACCAGCATAAAATTCTGTCATGAAGACGTTACTATTAATTGCAGCGATCATCAATTTAGCAGTCGCCATCATCCACACCATTATCGGAGAAAGTGATATTGTTGCTCCACTCTTAGCTACAGATGCACCGGATACGGTTCGATGGACACTTCACGCTGCGTGGCACATGATTTCAGTCGTACTATTCTTATCTGCGCTTACACTTTTCTATCTAAGCCGCAAGGGTAAAGATGACCCACGTAGCATGGTTTTGTCAAGATATATTGGCATTCAGTACCTGGCTTTGGCAATGGTGTTTGTGGTAACAAGCGTGGGATACGGAATATTCTTTCCGCAAATCGTCATGCTTGCACCAATTGGAATTTTAGCTATTTTGGCAAGTAGAGCAGCTAGTAAAACATGATAGCGTGACAGTAGTGTCTAAATGAATCTATTGTAAACGCAGTCAATACCATCCTGGAAACGGAAGGGAGGTTAGTTATTTATTATTGCTGAGCTTCAGGATCCTTCAGAATGGAATTGTCTCAGAGGTTATTTTTACCAGTATCATCCAGCCATACCTTTAGCTTGGAGGCATTGGCTTTGCTGACAATAATCTGATCCTTTGCCTTGGGCTGTAGGTTGACGACCAATCTGCCGTTAAAGTAGGTTTGAAGGGATTGAATAGCGGACCGCTGTATCAAATATTGACGGTTGGCTCTGAAAAACATTTCAGGGTCCAGGTCGTTTTCCAAATCTTCCAGCTTTTCGTTAAAGCTGTAGGTCTGATTATCTGTAGTTGTACCTCTCACGACTCCATCCTGTATAAAAAAGAAAGCAAAGTCCCCGGACGCAATGGGGATGAAGGTGTCCTTTTTTTGAACCAGGAATGAACTTCTAAAGGCTTTTTTCGGGCTGTGCATCAGGCGCATGAGTGCTTCCATTTGTTGGGTGGAAACAGGTGCTTTCTGATGGTGGTCTTTAAATTTATGGATCGCCTTTTTGAGTTCTGCCTCCCGGATGGGTTTCAATAAATAATCAATGCTATTAAATTTAAAGGCCTGGATCGCGTATTGGTCGTAAGCCGTAGTAAAAATTATTGGCGCTACCGGTTCCACCTCCCGGACAATCTCAAAAGAGTTGCCATCTGCCAAATGGATATCCATAAAGACAAGGTCATACGCTTTGTTTGCCTTAAAAAAGGCAATGGCATCCGATACCGTTTCGATCGATTCCAAAATTTGGATATCAGGTGCTGCAGACTGTAGTAAGAAGCTCAGGTTATCTGCCGCTGATTGCTCATCTTCAATGATTATGGCCTTCATTTTTCAGTATGGGTAATTTGACAGTAAAATAGTTTTCATCCTGATAGATTCGGATGTCTCTCTTTTTTAAGAGTTTAAATCGTACAGACAAGTTGAGCAAGCCTAATCCCGTTCCTTCGGTTGCATCCCTTCTTTTATGAATCTGGTTTCGAATGATCAAATCCGTCCCATTCGGATAGATTTCTAGTAAGAGGGGTTGATGGGTTGAAACGATATTATGCTTGATGGCATTTTCTGCCAGCAGTTGCAGCGAAAAGGAAGGAATGGATTCCTTTTTCCAGCTTTCGGGGATTTGGACATCTACCTTGAATTTTTCACCGAACCTCTCCTTCTGCAGAAAAATATAGCTTTCCAGGTATTCCAATTCATTTTGAATCGGAATGAAGTCATTTTCGCTTCTGAGTAAAGTAGCTCGTAACAGCCAGGATAGCTGATCCACGAAGGGTAGGGCACGATCGGATTTAGTACGGATCAACACCGTTAGCGAATTTAATGCATTGAATAAAAAGTGGGGATTGATTTGAGATCGCAACGCTTCCAACTGATGCTGTAAGGCACTCTGTTTGGCCTGTTCCTTTTCCCGAATGGTCTGTTGTTGTTGAAAGCTTAGATTGACGAAGCGGGCCAGTAACAATAAGATAGGATGAACGACCAAAAAATCGGTTGTTATGATCGCAAGGACATGCCTGTTTTCAAAAGAACCAGATAAGAAATTCACCATTACTAGAGTGGTGGTGATGACTCCCAGGATGAATATCCCAAAGTTGATGCTGATATTGAACACCTTTCGTCTTTTGAAGGTAGCGTTCCATTTGTTTTTCCAGATAATATTAAAACTCAATACTAAACAGGCAAAAACAAAAAATAAAAGCATCCTTAGCAGAACGGCTTCGATGGTCACTCCAAAGTCCGCAGCTAAACCCTCGCGGTCTGCCAATACCAATATTACGCGCTGAAAGTGCATCAAAATGGTGATCGCCAGTGCGCCGAGGATGATTATTTTGGTCTTGTTTTTTATCATATATCTACCATCTGGTTCTTACTCAAAAAGTAAATTAGGCATTTTAAAGCCATTGAGCCATAGGTAAAGTGTGACTTAAAGGCTGTTAATTCCAGAGACTCTTAGTATCAGCATTCAAAGCTAAGAGAAGTTTTGCGGCTCAACTTGTAAAATCAAAGTGAACTCACCTGGCAGGACTGTGAATCGACTTTTTTGGCAGGTAAAGTGGGCGCAAACCAGATTGTCGCGGTATGCTTTTTGACTCTTTTAGGTTGTAAAGTGCGACTCCGCTGGAGTCGGCACAATGGTTTTAAGCTCATAGTTACGGATGTACGACCCTAATGGGGGTGCGGATGTTAGTAAAAAACAGCTCTTATCGTTTAATTGACGCCGCTATTTTTCCAATCACTTCACCTGCTGCTAAGGAGGCTTCGCTTTGCTCCCAGGTCACTTCATTCCAATTTCCCTGAAGACATACGGTGCATCCCTGTAATTTTAAACAAGTCAAAACATCCAAATTGAAGAAAGCATCATGAAGAACCTATACCGTTTGGTTAACGGACCAATAGCCTGAAATAAATCAATAAAAAATTGCAACAATGAAAATAAATATACTCAATTTTAAGGCAATATTGATCACCTTGTTGGGTGTGTATAACAAATTGCACAAGTTAGCTATCTTTAAAGTATGAAGAAGCCAACCCCCACCCCGAGCGAGCTAGAACAAGTTGCCGACGAGATACT
>NZ_JALEGS010000077.1 GCF_022763345.1 Phaeodactylibacter sp. | reverse complement strand
CGATTAAGTGGTTTGCCACAGCAAACCTACTCAATGTCAGCATTTACGCTGGGAAGTGGCTTGCTCCGATGTCGCAAACCACTTCGTATTGCGTATATATTGCAAAAAGTACAAGGGTTAAGGTTAAGAATAGAGCGGAAGATTCCTGTGAATACTGTTTGATAAATGAAGCCTTCTCAGTTATCGGTTTCGAAGTAGATCACATCATTCCAATTAAACATGGTGGTGGTAGTGATTTGGAAAACCTCGCTTACTCGTGTGCTATTTGTAATTTTTACAAAGGGTCAGATGTCGCTACTGTCTTCCTGCCTGATAGAAACCCGATAAGATTATTTCATCCTCGGGCAGATCAATGGAAGGACCACTTTGAATGGGATCGAGAAGGTATGCTTATTGCGAAATCTCCAGTTGGTGCGGCAACGATAAAAGTTCTCAAATTGAACCAACCTGAGCGAATTACAGAAAGACATCTACTCATTAAGGCAAAACTCTACCCCTGGGTTGAATGACTTGAGCATCAATTTGGAAGCACTAAAAAAGATTAGGACGCTCTACAACTCCGGCGCCCGCCGCGCCCCCCGCGCCTGCTCAAAATCATACGCCAGCCCGATCAGCACCGGTTCGCTCCATGCAGTTCCATAAAAAGACAAGCCTACCGGCAGCCCTTCGATAAAGCCCATAGGTACGCTGATGTTGGGGTAGCCTGCCCACGCAGCAGGGGAGGAACTGCCCAGGGTATAGTGGTCGCCATTGACATGATCGGTTTTCCAGGCCGGAGCACCGGTGGGGGCGATCAGGGCGTCCAGTTCGTAGGTGGCCATGATTTTATCAATACCTTCAGCCCGGGCCAGGCGCTGCATTTCTGATACGGTACTGCGGTAATCATCGCTATCCAGCGGCCCCATTTGCGCGGCTTGTTCCAAAATATCCTGATGGAAATGACGGAGCTCCACCTCGTCGGCCTGATTGAAAGCGATGAGTTCCTCAATTGATTTCACCGGAGCATTGGGGCCCAGGCTGCCAAAGTATTGATTGAGCCCGTCTTTGAATTCATAGAGCATCACCTGATAGCTCAGGCTGCCGGTTTGGGAAGGCAGGCGGTCCTCAATGGCAATCACTTCTGCCCCTTGTTCGCGCAGGGTCTGCATGGCGCTTTCCATGAGGGTGTCCACTTTGTAGTGAGTGCCTTTGGGGGCGGTGTAGTAGCCAATCCGTTTACCCTTCAGGGCTGTATTGTCGAGGTAAGGCGTGTAGTCGGTTCTGAACTGCCCTACACTTGCAGTGGTTTTGGCATCCGCCTCATCCACGCCAGTCATCACGCCCAGTGCGATAGCGGCATCTGTGACGGTACGCGCCATAGGCCCGGGTGTATCCTGCGTAAAGGAAATGGGAATGATGCCATCACGGCTCAGCAGCCCCACCGTAGGTTTGATGCCCACAATCCCGTTGGCAGAGGAAGGGCATACGATGGAGCCATTGGTCTCCGTACCCAGCGCCACCACGCAAAGGTTGGCAGCAACTGCTACTCCGGAGCCCGAACTTGACCCGCAGGGGTTACAGTCGAGGCGATAGGGGTTGTGTGTTTGGCCACCGAGCCCGCTCCAGCCGCTGCTCGAATGTGTGCTTCGGAAGTTCGCCCACTCGCTGAGATTGGTCTTGCCGAGAATAATCGCCCCAGCTTCCCGCAATTGCTTGACGATAAACGCATCATCGGGTGCAACAGACCCTTCCAGCGCCCGGCTGCCGGCAGTGGTCGGCATTTGGTCGCCGGTATCGATGTTGTCTTTGAGTAGCACCGGAATACCGTGCAGGGGACCGCGTACCCGCCCGTTGGCTCGTTCCTCATCCAACCTGCGGGCAATGTCCAGGGCATCGGGATTAATGTTTAGGACGGAATTCAGGACCGGGCCAGATTGGTCGATTGCAGTGATTCGGTCGAGGTAGTACTGCACTACTATGGCAGCGGAAAGCGGGCCGGATTCATACTTTGCCTGTAACTCGGCAATGGTTATTTCCTCGAGGTCCAGGGCCTCATCCTGATTGGGTTCAGAGGCTGTGGCAGGCTGACAGGCAGGAAGAAGTGCGGATAGCAATAAGATCCCAAAACAGTAGCAGGCAATTCGGGTCATGACAAGAAGCGTTGATTGTTCAGCTAACGAAAATAGAAGAATTTTGTTAAAAACCTATTTGCGGTGTTTTGGTCAAAAGCTGAAAGCTTTGCCCACTGCCCGAGGATTTTTGACAAGGGATTTAGGCCCCGCCATTAATCCCTCTACAACTTCTGCCGTCTAACCCCTATCTTTAAGGCAGAAATAACAGCCCATATGAATGACGTGCAGCTTTGGGATGCCCTTCGACAGGGCAAAAAGTCCGCATTGGAGGCCATCTACCGCCGGGAGGTGGTGGACCTGTTCCGTTATGGGCGCCGTATCATTGATGACGAGGCGCTCGTGGAGGATGTCATTCAGGACCTGTTCATTGGTCTGTGGCGGCGCAGGGATGGGTTAGGGGCCACCGACTCTATCCGACGGTACCTTTTTGTAGCCCTTCGCCGTGACCTTATCCGCCGTAATACCCGATTGCGCCGCATTACCGGTGAGTTGGACGAGACAAGTCTTGAAGAAGAAACGGTGACCTCTATTGATGCCGATATCATCGAAGCGGAAAGCCAGGAACTGCGAAGCGCCCGGCTGAAAGAGGCGATGAAGCAGCTCAGCAAGCGGCAGCAGGAAGTCCTCTACCTCAAGTATTTTCAGCAGATGGATTACCATACCATCGCCGAGGTACTGGAAATCAATTACCAGTCGGTGAGAAATGTAGCTTCAGCTGGCCTGAAAGCGCTGCGTAAACTTACCGGGTTGCTTTTTCTCCTGTGGTGGTTATAGGATCCTGCGCTGCCGCAAAATCAATAACAAAAGGCTTAAGATAAACACACCTCCTGCCAAACCAACTTGCATCCACAAGGTTTGCTGAGCCCGTACCCGGCTTTCTACAAAATATGGATTGGCGGCATTGGGCGTGCCGGTGCCTGGCCGGAAGGCCCAGTTTTGGGGGTCCGAATTGTTGAGGTCCGGCAACAGCAGGCTCAGTACGAATGCCGAATCTACAGGAGGCGCCTCGTAGCTGATACTGTCTACCATAGCCCCAAGGATGGAATACAGGGCAATGGATTCCTGCCGTTTGTTCAGCCCAAAGTTCAAACCGCCAACAACATTATAGGCTTCCGGGTGCGTAGCTCTGAAGTCCGCAGAATCTTCTGCAATGACCAGGTAATCATTAGGCTCAATCGTGACTGCAGGGAAGGTGAAGGTATTGTGCTTAAGGTCACTTAAGGTCCACTTAGCCAGGTTGAGCCGCTCTTTCGAACCATTGTACAATTCCAGCCAATCGCCAGCATTCCCGCTTTTTGGAGAGATTTCGTTGATGACGAGCTTGCTTTCCAGAGGATGGATGTAAGGCTCGAAGACGGCGTAAATCTCTGTGTCTCCTGCTGCCAGCGAAAGGGACAGCTCCTGACGTCCGTCCCCGGCGATTGCCCCTTCCCAGTGTGAAAACCGATAGCCGTGGTGGGCGACGACGCGCAGCGACAGGGGGAATCGCTCAAAGTAGGTGCCTAGCAGGGTATCAGAAGTGATGGTCAGGTTTTCATTGAGGACGACCTGGCCGCCTTTCGTACTGCCCACAGAGACCTTGCGTTGTGCCCCGGTCTGAAAATATTCCATCAGGTGCATGCGCACGAATCGGGGGCGTTCCTGCGCAAAGGTGCGCATGACATTGACGTGGAAATTCCAGTCCGTACGGCTGAGCTTCCACCGTTCGAGGTGCCGGGGTATCTCGGGCTTCAGCCGCTCGTAAAAGAAGTTGACTCGGTCCAGCACCCGTTGAGGTTCAAAAGAGGTGTTTAGGCGATCGGCAAAGCGGTTGACAAAACGGTGCCTGCAATCCTCATTTTCCAGTAGTTTGCGCAAAATGAAGGTGCTCCAGGGCGGATTGGGCCAGGCAGGGCCATCAGGATTGGTATGAAAAGCGAGGCTGTTGAACTCGTAGGCGCTGGGCTCGTGCAGGCCAAAGCCCCAGTCGGTATCGTATAGGATCCACCGCCAGCGCCCTCGTTCGGTTTGGGGGCGCCAGTACCTGATGTTACCGCCTGCGTCCTGATTGTCGAAGTAAATCTGGGCGATTTGGTAGTCCAGGAAGTTGTCAATTTCCATCTGAGCAGCTACGTAGTTGAAATGCTCCGGCTCGCTCAGGTCGTGTTTTTCCAGGTAGCGGAGCAGCGCACGGTAATGCCGGGTACTGCCTCTTTTGACCGTGTAGCGGTGCTCCATGATGTCTACGCTGTCGTTTTCCACTTCTTCAAAGTGGCTGTCAATGAAGTAGCGGTTGATTTTTTCTCGAATGTTGTAGATGCCCCAGTACCGCCCGTTAATGTAAACATGAGCGGGGCGGTTGTCCTGGGTTTCCAGGTCCCAGTCTTCCACCAGGCTGGTCATGAGGGCATCCCGGAAGTGGCTTTTGCCAAAATCGCTGCCCGAGTTGCGGAGTACCAAAAACTTAAACTTCTTCTTGCCAGGCTTCCCGAAGATTTCGTGGTCAATGCGGTGCTCCCCGTACTCGTCGCGGGCAACGAGGGCTATGGATTTTTGTGGAAAGAGGCGGCTCATGCCCCCAAAAAGCCTGAAGCCGGAAGGGCTACGGTATACGCACTGCCCGTTGCTTTCAAAAATCTCCAGATTGCAGGTAGTCTCCCGTTTGCTCCAGAAGTTAGCACCCGGTTTTTTCCATAGCGTATCTACCGCATTCGCACCAAGCATGAACAGCCCATAGAAAGGGTGGAAAAGGGTAGGCGGGTCTATGCCAATCGAGATAGTGGCAAAGCTGGTCTCCGGCTCTCCAATGAAGTAGGTATGCCCCTCCTGTAAATCCTCGCGCCCGTCCTCGTAAGTGGCAAGGAGCCGAAGCACAGTGGTTTCCTTTATCGCAATGGGGTTTTGATAGCGGGCCGATCGTTGGGTTGGCGCTGAGCCGTCAAGCGTGAAATAGACTTTCCCGCCCGGGCACTGTATGTCAATGGAGACGGCTTCCGGATAATAACCAGCCGGAAGGGATAGTATGATCTCGGGTGGCGGAGGCACTGCCGTTTCCTGTGCATATAGGCAGAGCGTAAGGCAAAGCAGGGAAAAAAGGGATATCAGTCGCTTCAAGGTGCTCGTGTGTTTAATCGGTTTTGGGCAGCAAGGCTGCAAATTACGCATTTTTGTTAAGTGTTGCCACTCGCATTGTCCACCTCTTTTTACGCAATGCAGGAGCAGTAAGTTACATTTTGTAAAATTGATTATTTTAGTAGCCTCTTATCGAATTTAAGCGACTTTAAAAGATGGGAAGGTACATCAGTACAATGCTATTGCGCTGGCTAGGCTGGCGTATTGTCACAGAATATGAGGCACTGCCGCCTAAGTATGTTCTCATTGCCGTACCCCATACCTCGAACTGGGATTTTCCGGTCGGGCTCCTGGCTCGTTCTGCACTGGGACTCGATATCAAATATGTGGGCAAAGCCAGTCTGTTCCGCCCTCCATTAGGCTGGCTTTTTCGCTGGCTGGGTGGCTACCCCGTGGACCGAAGCCGCAGTAACGGCTATGTGGATGCGGTGGTGGAGGTCTTCAATGAAAAAGAGGCCTTTGCCATGTGCATAGCTCCTGAAGGTACACGAAGCCGGGTGGACAAACTGAAGTCCGGGTTCTATTACATTGCTTTGGGGGCGCAGGTGCCTGTTATTATGGCGCGCTTCGATTGGCAAAAGAAGCTCATCACGATCAGTGCCCCTTTTCGCCCGACGGGCAATAAGGAATTAGATTTTTCTCATATTGATGCTTTTTTTGCCGGCACGCCTGGCAAAAATCCAGAGCAAAGCTATGGTTACCGTCGCGAGCACGACCTCGCTGCAGATTAGCCCTGGCTTTCTCTAAGGTGCAGATAAACCTTTTGCAACACTTTCTGTCTTTAACTTCATCATGTACACTCATAAACCACCAACGATGAAGTTTAAATTACTCTACACGCTATTTGTGCTGGCTGGCGGCGCTTTTTTATTCCTTGGCAACAGCTCTGGTGCCGGGGCGGTACAGGGTCAGGACCGTACCGGCTCACCGCTGAGCAGCGCTACTTGTGGTGCCTGCCACGGGGGCAATAATTTCTCGCCCACCATCGAATTGGAAATCCGGAAAGATGGAGAAGCCGTAGACGCGTATATTCCCGGAGAAGTGTATACCATGCGGGTCTCAGCCGGATTTACAGGCAACCCTTCGGTTTTCGGCTTTCAGGCAGTTGCGCTTACCGGAGCCAATAATGCACAGGCTGGCGATTTTCAGAATGCGCCCTCTGGCGTACAAATCACTGCCCTTAACGGCCGGGAGTATCCCGAGCATAGCTCACGCAGCCAGGAGAGTGCTTTTGAGATAGAATGGGTGGCTCCGGAGGCGGGTACCGGTGAGGTGCGTTTCTACAGTTCCATTCTGGCGGCCAATAACGGCAATGGATCCGGCGGCGATGGCGTAGCTTCGCTGGATGCACCGGTTGTGCTTACTGAGGATGCGACCAGCAATACAGCAGACCGTCTGGCGCTTGAGGCTGCAGTCGAGGTATTTCCCAATCCTGCAGGTGAAGTGACAACCCTGCGTATTAGCGAAGCGGAGGCGGGCGACTATCAGGTAGAACTGATGACGATACAAGGTCAGGTGCTTTCTGCTCAAAGCCTGCAGATCAGTGGTGATGCTACGCTGCCAATAGACTTATCAACTCAGCCTGCAGGGTTATACCTGTTGCGGGTCAGCAATGGGGAGCGTTCACTCGTGCGCCGGGTAATCAAGCGATAAGAGTGCTTAACGAACTACTATGCCTTGTGGGTGCTGAGTCGTATTGGCATCTGTCAGGTACTCGTACTGCTCAATAGCTTCGTATACCGTGCTAAGGATACGGTGGCGGGTACGAAGCTTATTGAGCCGGTAGTTGTTCATATCCGGAAAAGTACGGTTGGAAAGGAAAACGAGGACCAGGTTTTCTTCTGGGTCCGCCCAGGCACAAGTGCCGGTAAAGCCGGTGTGCCCAAATGCTGTATCGGAGGCATCGGCAGGCAGGTTGATCCACTTGCTGGGGTCCAGTTGACGCATATCGAAGCCTATACCACGGCGGGTAGATTTTGGGTGCCGTTGAGCGAAAGCATCAATGGTCTCGGCGTTGAGCAGGCGCTGATCGCTGTATACACCACCGTTGAGCAGCATTTGCATGATCGCCGCAAGATCCTGCGCATTAGAAAATAAACCGGCGTGCCCGCTGACCCCGCCCAGCATAGCCGAGCCCATATCGTGCACGTATCCCCGCAGTGCCTGTTTACGGAAGTAGTTATCAATTTCGGTAGGTGCTATATCTATGGGTTCAAACCGCTCCAGCGGGCGGTAAGTAGCGGTTTCCAGCCCCATAGGCTTATAAAACAGGCGGCGCGTAAATTCATCTAAAGGCATACCTGTGAGGCGGTCCACCATTTCAGCTATCAGGTAAAAACCGAGGTCGCTATACTTGTAGTGAGGATTATCGTCTATATTGGAATCAAAAATCTGCTGGAACAGGTTGGCCCTAAAATCATCCCGAAGGTACATGTCCGGGGCGACTTCCGTACTGAAACCCGGCTCCGGCATCCGGCGAAAAAAATCGCGGCTGTGCAGTATTCGACCTTTACGGGTATGTACCAGAGTTTGCTTGTAAAAAGGGATCCAATCTTCCAAACCAGCCTGGTGCGCCATAATATCCCGGAGGCAGAGTTGGGCTTTATTAGTACCTTCCAACTCTGGCAGGTACCGCACGATTGGTGTGTCGAGGTGTATTTGGTTGGCTTCCTGCAGCCACATGACTGCCAGCGTGGTCGCAGCAATTTTAGTAACCGAAGCCAGGTCATAAATGTCATCGGTATCTACAGGCTGCGCACCAGAGTAAGTATGGTGGCCGAATGCTTTTTTGTAAACGATTTGCTGATCTTTGGCGACCAGCACCACGCAGCCCGGGGTCGCCCTGGCTTCAATCGCTCCTGTCGCGATTTCATCAATTTTAGCAAGGGTCGCCGCATCCATGCCTACCGCTGCCGGCGGCGCAAAACCAAAGCGGGCCAGTTTGCCAGTGAGCACACCGTCTCCGAATGCACTCTTGGGAGAGGCCGTGATGGGCAGCCGCCCTTTGATGGCGCGGGCACCAAAGAGGGCCTCAGCAGCCAGGTGCTGCATCATTGGGCTGTCTTCGTAAGCTTCCAGTATCCACTCCTGCTCGTCAAAAAACTTCAGGCTGTACGGGTTGCCGAAGACGACAAGTACCACTTTGGTCTTTTGCTGGAGTTGTTGCAGCAAACGCCGGGCTGCTCCTGAAATGCCAAAGTCATTGGAAGCCCGGCTGCTCATGTTATGCAGGCCAACGATGGCGATATCGGCTTTACTCAACTCGGCAATAAGACGAGTCTGTTCCCGTTCTGAGGGTGCTTGTCCGCATTGCAGGGCTGGCATTTTCTTGTACTCTTGAAGCCGGTCCTGGAAGGGGGTGGCTTTATTGGCATTAATGCTCAGGCTCGCCATTTTGATGCCTTCCAGTTGCCGGAAGGGGAGGAGGTCGTTGGGATTGCGGACCAGCGTGAGGGCATTGGCCAGGAGTTTGCGCTTAAGCACCAGAGCGTCATCTGTGTTCAGAAGCTCCCGAAGGCTGTCGGTGCGCAGGGGCTCAAATTGCTGCAACCCCAACTCATATTTCGCGCGGAGCACTTTTTTAACCCGGGGCGCAAGCTCTTCCCAACTTAGCTTTCCGGCTTTGATGTAATTGCGGATTTCCCGGTAGGCAGCCTCCATATCTTCGGGCAGTAGCAGGATATCGTTGCCGGCTACCAGCGCTTCGGCTTCCACTTCTCCGCTTTCGAAGTGCTTGGTTACGCCTTTCATCTCCAGCGCATCGGTGAAGACGATGCCTTCATATTCCAGCCCTTCCTTTAGCAGGTTGGTGATGGTATTGTAGGATAGGGTAGTGGGGCGTTTCTCCCGCTCGTCCAAAGCCGGCACGTTGAGGTGGGCGACCATCATACTGCCGATGCCCTGTTTGGCCAGTTGCCGGAAGGGGAAGAGCTCGATGCTGTCAAGCCGGTCAAAATCGTGGCGGATTACTGGCAGATCAAGGTGAGAATCCACATCCGTATCACCGTGGCCCGGAAAGTGCTTGGCGCAGGCCATCACCCCGTTATCCTGCATGCCCTGAGCGTACCGCCAGCTTTTGGCCGCTACATTCATCCGGTCCTCGCCGAAGGAGCGGTTGTTGATGACCGGGTTGGCGGCGTTGTTGTTCACATCGGCTACCGGGGCGAAGTTGACGTGGATGCCGGCCAGCTTCATCTGCCGGGCGATCTCGGCCCCCATCTCATAAATCAGGCTGTTGTCCTGAATGGCACCAAGGGTGAGCTGCCGCGGGAAGCTGATGGTGCTGGATTTCATGCGCATGCCCAGCCCCCATTCGCCGTCAATGGCCATCATGAGCGGGACCGGTTCGGCAAGTTTTTGGTACTGATTGATGAGCTCTACCTGCCGCTCCGGTGTGCCCTGGAAAAAGCATAAGCCACCGACCTTATACTTTTTGATTTGTGTTTCTACAGACTGGATGTGTTCCGGGCCAAGGTCAGAATGGGCACGGATCATAAAGAGCTGCCCCAGGCGCTCGGTTTCAGTCATGGTATTGTACACGGAGTCAGCCCAGGCCGTTGCCGGATCAGTTTGCGCATGTAGCCCGTACCCCATCAGGAGCAGGCAGGATAGAATCAGTGGTCGGATCATTTCAGGTCGCTTGTTTTAATTGTTTGACTGCATTTTTTCAAGGAAACCGGGGTCGAGTTCCAGTGCTTTATTGCGGTATTGCTGCCCCCGTTGCTGATCGCCGGCGTTGTAGTAGGCGGTGCCCAGGTCAAACCAGGCACTGGGGTTTTGGGGCGCAACTTCGGTCGCTTTAGTAAAGTATTCAATGGCTTTTGGGGTGTTGCCTCGTATACCGTGGGCTACGCCCAGCAGACGGATGACTTCGTACTCGTCCGGCATCAGTTCGTAGGCTTGGTTCAGATAAGTGATGGCCTTGTCCACCTGGCCGAGCTGCTCGCCGTAGTATTTGCCGGCATCCTTGTAAGTAATACCCAGGTTGCGGTTGGCATCCCGGTAGTTGGGGTCAATCGACAGGGCATTTTGGTAAGCGGCAATGGACTGATCGTAAGCCTGCAGGTAATTGTAGGCGTTGCCCATGAGGAGGTAGGCGTTTTTGTAGTTGGGGTGGATGCGTACCGCTTCTTCCAGATGCCCGATGGCTTCGCGCAGCATGGCTTCCTTTCGGGTGGCATTCTCCGGTTTTACGGATTGAGTGACGAGCTCACCGCCTACCGCATTACGGAGTTTGGCGCTGTTGGGCGAGTATTGGATATCGGTTGTGAAAAGGGTATAGTTGTCAGCCCAGACCGGATTGCGGATCAGTGTTCTCATCCCAAACAGCAGCGCGATGCCGGCCACCATGCCAAGCACCGGTTTGAAGCGACGGAAGGCTGGAATTTTGCCAGCAGGCGCTCCCTTTACCGCCCAGCGATAGCCCAGCAGTGCCAGCGCCAGGCTGAACCCTACAGAAGGCATAAACAGCAGGCGCTCTGCCATGTGCGTGCCTACCGGAAAGAACAGGTTGGAGACAATAGCCAGGGTAATCAGGTAGAACAGAATGGCAAAGCTCATGGGGTCGCGTTTGGGGAGCCGCCACAGGGCGTAGGCACCCAGCGCCAGGTAGAGCAGCAGGCTGAGCATGGCCTCCCAGTCCCCAAAGGTCATCACGCCAATTGCCCGGGGATAGTAGTCGTGGGTTAGGGTGACGGGTACAAATAACAACTGCAGGTATTTTCCCAGAGAGTATATCACCGTGGCAAATCGCTCCTGTGCCGTGAAGGCTACATAGCCATTGCCCTGTACTTTGACAAAAGGATTATTCATCATCTCCATGGGCGGATCGCTCAGCCCAAAGCCCAGCACCGAGAACCGAATAGCCAGAAAGGCACCGGCAGCGATAGCAAAGGGCAGGGCCTGTTTGATGATTTCGCCGGTCTTTGCGGAGGTAAAAAAGTAGTACGCCAGTGGTGCTACAAATAAAAACATGATGGCATTTTCCTTCGCCATCAGCGCCAGGAAGAAGACTATACCTGCCAGTAGATTGTAAAGTGGTTGCTTATTGTTAAAGGCACGAAGGGAGAGGTATAGCGCCCCAAGGCTGCCCAGCAGGGTAAGGATCTCATCCCGCCCCTTGACATTGGCTACCACCTCAGTATGTATGGGGTGGACGGCAAACAACAGGCTTGCCGCCAGGGCAACGAAGTAGGCCTTCACCTGCCCCTGCTGCGGGCGGAACAGCTGCAATAGCACCAGGTACAGCAGCACCGTAGTAGCACCGTAGTAGAGCCCGTTAAACAGGTGCCCTACGAAGGGGCTTTCCCCAAAAAACTGCACCTCAATGGCAAACAGGATGAGTGACAGGGGCCGGTAACGCCCCCCCGCCACAAGCGCTGCCTTGCCTTCCTCCTTAAAGAAGCCGAAGAAGGTGTCCTTGCTCAGAATGCCAGGTATGCCGCTGATACCTTCCTTGACAAACATATTGTCATAGATCACGATGGCATCATCCAGGGCATAACCGTGCCCGAGGGTATTGGCATACAGCAAAAAGCTCAGGGCAAACAAGCCCCAGAGGTGGAGTTTCGAATTGGTAAACCAGTCAGGATACCCTTTGGGGGCAGCGGCAGGCTGGCTTTTGGTTTGGCGCTCAGGCGTCCTTTTTCCCATGGTCAGTGGTGTCTGCAGTTTGTTGTCCGAGGTAAAATAGAGCTTTTTTGCTAGGTGGAGAAATTAAATCAAGGCATTCCACAACTTGAAAATTATTGTCGTTCCACAAATAATCTGGATCTGATGATCACGGATGGGCAAAATTCATGAAAACGAGCGTGCTTAAAAAATGGTTGAATTTGTGCCTGAATTTCGATATTTTTATGCAAAAAAAAAGTAAGTACATGCGTACTAGTATCGAAATAAATGACCAGTTGATTCAGCAGGCGCTTGAATTGAGTCAACTAAAGACAAAAAAAGAAGTCGTGAATGAAGCGCTTGAGCAATTCGTGAAAAAGATGAAGAGGCTACGAATGCTTGAGCTCCATGGCAAGGTAGAGTGGGAAGGTAACCTTGATGAGATGCGCAGTATATGAACAGTAGCGGTGTTTTGGTTGATACCTCTGTATGGATTAGCTATTTAAATGGAGGTGAAGAGCCGGAAGTGGCAGCTTTGATGTCATGGATCAGGCAAGATCAAAAAATAAGTATATGCCCGGTAATTGTTCAGGAAACGCTACAGGGGATTAAATCAGATAGCCAATTTAAATTGGTAAAAGAGAGCTTGCTGTCTTTTGATATTCTTGAATGGGACCCCATTGAAGCCGCTCTTTCCGGGGCTTTAATTTATCGGGCTTTAAGGAAAAAAGGAGTGACAATCAGGAAGTCCAACGACTGTACAATTGCTGCATTTGCAAGAAAATTCGATATGCAAGTCCTGCATATTGACAGAGATTTCGAGATAATGAGCAAAGTTGGTATTATTAGCCAATTCAAACCCTTCTGATTCTAAAATTGATATGAAAGACATCCAAGCACTCCTGCAACTGCTCGACCTGGAACCGATCGAAGAGCATATTTTCCGCGGGCAAAGTGCCAGTATCGGCAGCAAGCGGGTATTTGGCGGGCAGGTACTGGCGCAGGCTTTGCAGTCGGCTATCCGCACCGTACCGGAAGACCGGTTTGTGCATTCTCTCCACGCCTACTTTATCCTGCCCGGCGATGTGGCACAGCCGATCATTTTTGAGGTGGACCGCATCCGTGACGGGGGCAGTTTTACCACCCGGCGTATCAAAGCCATTCAGAAGGGGCGGGCGATTTTTAACATGTCGGCCTCTTTCCAGAAGCAGCAGGAAGGGTTTGACCACCAAATCAGCATGCCCAATGTACAGCCCCCGGATGCACTGATGAACTGGGACGACCTTTTGGAGCAGATGGGCGACCGGCTGCCGGAGGGGATTCGAAAATTCCTGGAAATTTCCCATCCCATTGAATTCCGGCCCGTGGAGCGGGTGCACCCCATGCTCAGTGGCAAACAGCAGCCCATTCGCCACGTATGGATGAAGTCGAAGGGAGCGATGCCCGATCAGGTTACGGCACATCAGGCGGTACTGGCTTATGCTTCTGATTATAATTTGCTGACTACCGCTTTGTTGCCCCACGGCGATCAGGTATCAAAAACCAAAATTCAAATGGCCAGCCTGGACCACGCCATGTGGTTCCACCGCCCCTTCCGGGCCGATGAATGGCTACTCTATGCCATCGACAGCCCAAGTGGTTCTAACGCCAGGGGGTTTACACGGGGCAGTATTTTTAATCAGGAGGGCGTATTGGTGGCCTCAACCGTTCAGGAGGGGCTGATTCGACCGGTGGAGGGGTGATTTTTTAGGGAATTGTTTGTCGTCTGTAGGGATGGCTGGCTATGTAGATGCAATGCCTGGGGGGCAGGGCATATTCGGCTGCATTTTTCTACCGATTGAGAGGCTTACTCATTTACCATTATCAAAACTTTCTGATATAGTTTTGGACTTATCCTAAATCCAATGTCATAGATTAGTTTATCTAAGATTGGTTTGATATCATTGACATAGTTTTTCGATTTGGCATCTATTAGAATTCCAACCCAACCAGTTATAGTCAAACCATACTCTTCGGCTACCTTTCTACCCTTTCTCTCGTCAATTAGCAGCAAATCTGCCTTGTTTTCCAAGGCCAATGCAATCGATTCAGCCTCTCCCGGATCAACTCTTTTCAGTAATTTTTCATAAAGTGGCTTGTTCAAAGTTTCTCTTACTTCAAGCCAGCTGTTTTCTTCAAATAATTGATCTCTACCCTCTATTCTCAGAAGCTCTTCACTTACTTTTTGAGGAACTATAACTCTTTTGAATAACTTTTCCAGGATTTCTAAATATCCGATCTGTTTGAGGTTTGTAATCACAGAGGTATCGCTGACTATTATCATCTGGTTGGTTTTAGGCTCAGGCTAAGAAGCTTTCTTTTGATGGAAAGCTTTCAGATTTTCTAAGTCAGTATCTAGGTCGTTTTCATCATATTTTATGTATATATTCCTTTTTGCTAACTCTCGTTGAAACGAAATATGATCCATGTTTACCAGGTTTTTTGCTTGCCCTATCGACAACCTCTCTGTATCATACAGATGAACGGCTATTTCTACTAATAGCTCATCTGCTGATATTTCTGCAGCTTTTAAGGTCTTTTCAGATATTATCAAGTCCATAAACAATGATTTTCATTGTAATTTAATGCTTTTTAACCACTTGTTCAATAGTGTTTTTAGCCCTTTTGCCTGCGAAGCTACCCCACTGCGTGAAGGTCATCCAGAAAGACCGGATCACTTTCAATGCATCTGCATTCTCTTTACAAAAAGAGATGTTGGCATTAACCGTTCAGGAGGGGCTGATTCGACCGGTGGAGGGGTGATGCCTGGGTTTACTTTGGACCTGTCCCGGTTGAAGCAACCTTAGGTATCTTTTCCAAATCAACAATCAAATCCCCTTAGTCTCGTCCCCAATCTGAAAAAACAGCATGCCCGGTTCCTGTCCGGGCAGGACGATGCTGGCCAGGTTCTTCTGGTCCCGGTAGGTATCGAAAAGTACACGGTAGGTCAACTGTAGGGATTCTACCTTGGTCAGGTTTTCCACTTCCATATAGCACCAAACGGCTGAGAGGTCATCAGAAATTTCCTTACCCCAGTATTTGAAGTCCCGTGGCTCACCGTTCACGATCAGTTTGAAGTGTTCGCGCAGGTAGGCTTCGAGGTGGTGCTCGGCTTCAACGGCTTCCTTTGGGGTGCAGAGGAATAGATCGTCATGCCCCCGTTGCTCAAGCGCGAGCTCCAGGTCATCCAGGAAAATATGCATGCTCATCTGCAGCGACTGTGCTTCTGCATCGTATTCCATCAGGCATTTGCTGACGTGAAAGTCGTGGGCTTCCAGTGCAGGCGCATTCGAAAAAAGCAAGAGTAAGTATAGAAAAACCGTATTCATAGATTCGCGTAATTTATGAGGCGGTCCGCCTTATTCAAAACGAATAAGAACCCTTTGCAATTACGCTTGCCAACGGGAAAAGTTGATCAGGCACCACGCACGGCCCTCTCCCAGTTCACACTTTGCTGCCCTTTGAGGTACCGGCGCAGGCCGAGAAACACCGAAAGGTTCATGATGAAAAAGTAGTAGGGCACAAATAGGACCTTCACCTTGAGCTTGCGGTTTTCCAGGAACCAGCCCAGCAGCGCTGCTGCGTAAAAGAGGACTTGCCCCCAGAAGAGCAGGCTGTATAAACCAAAATCAAGCAACCCCTCCTGCAGTGCGAGTGCCAAATTGATCGGAATCAACAGCAGCAGCAACAAAGGCGTAAGCGTCCATCGAAGAACCCGGTGAGAAATATACTGAAAGGACAGGCGGCCGTACTTAAAGATATTCAGCAGCGGCCACAGGCGGATGACCGACTGAATGCCGCCCGCTGAGATCCGGACCTTGCGCTTGAGCTCCTCCTTAACGTTGGCGGAAGCCGTCTCAATCGCGTAGGCATTGGGATTGTACTGAATGGTATAGCCCTGCATAGCTACCCGCAGGGAAATGATAAAGTCATCAAGGAGGGTGTCTTTCTCTACTTCCTGCCAGAGTTCAGTACGAATGGCGAAGAGTTCGCCAGCGGCGCCCACTACAGAGTACAGCTCGGCATCCCATTTTTTGAGCGTAGACTCGTACTTCCAGTAAATACCCTCGCCAGCACCGGCAGCGGCATCTGCATCCTTGGAACGAATCCGCTTTTCACCCGATACACATCCCACCTTGGGGTTGCGGAACAGGCGGACAATCTCCTGAATAGAGTCCTCGCCGAGGTCTGTATTCGCATCCGAAAAGATGACAATGGGCGTTTTGACAAACTGCATGCCCCGGTTCATAGCGGCAATCTTGCCGTTGCGGGCCGGATTGTGGTGGACTTCGACCCCTTGGTATTGCTGAAGGATGTCGGGCGTACCATCGTCAGAGCCATCCGTGACCCACATGTGGCGTACCTTATCTTGTGGATAATTGAGAGATTTGGAGTTCCGGACCTTGGCGTCCACATAGTCCTTTTCGTTATAGGCGGCTACGAAAAGGGTCACCTCCGGCTCATAATCAGCATTGCCTTCGTAGGGTTTGTGCAGCCCCAGCAAGCGCCTCACTTTTACAAGGAAGTATAGCAAAATACCGTAGCCTACGTAGGTATAAAATACAATGAAGAGGAATAACCAGAATAGAATTTCAAGAAGTGTCATGGCATATTTGTTGGATTAGACAGCCGGAGCCAGGGAAGTACTGGAACCAAAGGACTGAAAACTCCCCTAAAAATAAGCAAATTTGTAATGTATTTGCCCAAATGGATTAATACTTTGTCACAATTGATTATCAGCCCATAATTGACTATCTTTGATCAGCTGGATTCCCCTTAAATAAATTGTTTCTCGAAGCCTCTGGTGCTTTCAAGTACCTTGATCTTCTTATACCTGCAGACAATGCTTGGTTAGGTCGGTCAATCAGATAGGTATATTGAACAGGCGTGATTAATTGCACACTCTCAAATGAATATGCACATTGAAACCTTTAGCACTTTTCTGGTGGCTGCTGTTATTATGGCTGGCTACTGCCTGTGACCTGCAGGTAGTAGGGTCTGCTAAATCAGCACCGCCACTTGGTAAGAAAGTCTATCTTTCTGAGTCTGATGGCGCTTTTACGCTTTATAAAGACAACCAGCCTTTTCGCATACACGGCGCATCTGGTGATCCCCGTTATATCCGCCAACTGGCAGAAGCCGGTGGGAATTGTCTCCGTGTGTACGATACTCTGGGGCTGGCAGAGGTCCTTGATACCGCGCTTCATTATGGGATAGCCATTATTGCTGATCTGCCACTACCGAAAAGTCAGTATCTTTCGTTTTACCAGGATCAGCAGCAGGTGAAAGCTCAGTTTCATGCTTACCAGGATTTTGTTCGCCGGCACAAAGACCACCCTGCGCTTCTGATGTGGATATTGGGCAACGAGCTCGATTTTCCCTACAAGCCTAACTACATCCCATTTTACCGGGCATACAATGATCTGCTCGCGATGATTCATCAGGTGGATGGGCAGCACCCGGTCGCTACCGCCCTCACGAACTTTCAGCGGCGCACCATTACCAACATCCGGCTCAAAATACCCGATCTGGACCTTTTGGGGATCAATACCTTCGGGTTGCTCAAAGACCTGGAGCAGGACATGGCTGATTTTGCCTGGATGTGGGACGGGCCCTACTTTGTCAGTGAATGGAGCATCAATGGCTATTGGGAAGTGCCAATGACTGCATGGGGCGCTCCCATTGAAGATGCCGGCTGGAAAAAAGGAGAGGAATTAGTAGAGCGCTTTTACCAGGAAATGCCCTATCATGATCCCCGTTTTCTGGGCAGTTGCCTGTTCTACTGGGGGCATAAGCAGGAGCGGACCGAGACCTGGTTCAATACCATTACCTACGATGGGGGTCCTACAGCCCTTTATGAGGCTTACGAACAGTTGAATGATTGTTCCCTGTCTTACCCTACTGCTCCCCAACTGAAATACATGCTCCTGGACAGCGCCGGCAGTTCTGATCATATTATGCTCCAGCCGGGGCAGCTCTACACGGCTCATTTAGTTTTTGACTCCCCGCCTGATTCCACCCTGAAAACCCGGTGGATGCTGCTCAATGAGGACTGGTATTCACTGGAGCTTGATACGGTGGTTCCGGTAATTCAATATGATCATTTGCTGGACACCGCCGGCACGCAAATGGTCCGGTTTCGGGCACCTGCACACGAAGGCCCATACCGGCTATATGCAACGCTGCATTACCCAGGCAGTATTGCGACCGCAGCCAACACCCCTTTCTACGTTATTGAGTAATACTTAGCCCTATGATCACCCCGCCTACAAAACTACAGACCTTAATCATGCGAAGCCTGATCCTAACTGGGGTGGCAAGTATGATTTTTCTTTGGTATGAATTGCTCCGACCGGTACATATTGGACATCCGCCACTCTATTGGCTGCTGCTTTTTGCGCTTGCTCTGCTGTGTGGGAAGGTCCTTCACGAGTGGACTTACTACTTTAGCATTAGCGTGCCGGAGACGCCTGAGCACCCGCCTGAGTTCACGGTTGATGTACTGACCACCTTCGTGGCGGGGGAGCCCTACGAGATGATCGAGGAAACACTGGCTGCCATTAAAAACATCCGCTACCCGCACGAAACCTACCTCTGTGATGAAGCTGATGACCCGCGCCTGAAAGCTTTTTGTGTGAAGCTGGGGATTCATCATGTGACCCGGGAGAAGAAAATCAATGCCAAGGCAGGCAATATCAATAATGCGCTGCAACAAGCTACCGGAGAAATATGCCTTGTGCTTGATCCTGACCATGTGCCGCAGCCAGATTTCCTGGACCATATAGTTCCTCACTTTGCCGATGAGCGGATCGGTTTCGTGCAGACCGTACAAGCTTACGAGAATATTCATGAGACCCTGATTTCCAAAGGGGCAGCCCAACAGACCTTCCAATTCTATGGGCCGATGATGATGACCATGAATTCTTATGGTACCGTACAGGCGATTGGGGCTAATTGCACTTTTCGCCGAAAGGCACTGGACTCCATTGGCGGGCATGCTGCTGGCTTGGCAGAGGACATGCACACGGCTATGCAGCTACATGCAAAGGGGTGGAAATCAGTCTATGTGCCACGAGTGCTTGCCCGGGGGTTAGTGCCGTCTACTCTTTCCGCTTATTACAAACAGCAGCTGAAGTGGTCACGGGGTGTATTTGAATTGTTGTTTACGACTTATCCGCGGATATTCAGGAAGCTGACCTGGCCGCAAAGACTGTACTACGGAGTGCTGCCTGGATACTATTTTCTGAGTACGGCCTATTTTCTCAATTTGCTTATTCCGGTTATCGCGCTTTTTTCCGGCCATATGCCTATGCGCATGGATTTAGTGGAGTTCGCATTGATTGGGCTGCCCTTATTTGTCTCCGGACTAGCGATTAGGCAGTATGCCCAGAACTGGGTGATGGAAGAGCGGGAACGGGGGCTGCATACCGTTGGAGGCTTGCTTTTGATCGGAACCTGGTGGATTCACCTCATGGGGCTGATCTTTGCCATCCTACGCCGGAAGGTGCCCTATGACCCCACCCCTAAAGACAATCAGGAAGCCAACAACTGGCCCCTGAATATCCCCAATCTCATTGCCATCGGTGTATCCCTGGCAGCAGTGATCTACGGGCTGAATACACATCCCAATATTTACTACGCCATGATGAGCAGCCTGGCCCTGCTCAATATCAGCATTTTAAGCTTTACGGTCCTGGCGAGCCGGCAGGCCAGCTGGCGGCGCGTCATCGACAGCCGCCGGTCGCTCCGTTTGCTGGATCACCGCATCCGGCAGGTCCGGCGGGCCGTTTGGCTTTTCAACCACGGGATATTCGCCCTGATCCGGAAGACTGCTTTTCCGTTGGTGGCGATCATTTCTATTGGTGCAGTATGGCTTTTGCAGGACTGGCCGACGTATCGTTTTCAGCTCATCAAGGACAAAGCGGTACAGCAATGGGTTCGGGAGGAATACCAGCATAATCCTGTACTTCAGCCGGGATCAGAATTGGATACGCGTCCGGCAGATGCTGCACCGCTGAGCATTCTGAGAACGGCTCAGGTGCTTTATCCTGGTGATATTGCCGTGTTCTCAGCTGTTGAGCCCAGAGCAGACCGCTGGGCCCTGGTTGACACGACGCACTACGACCGTCTGGATTGGTTCCTATTGAGGCTGGGAAGTGAGCCGGAAGAATACCGGTTTGCCAAAATGGGTTCCGGCCTTTGGGCAGGAATTGAAGTGCCTGAGCAAATAGATAACTTCAGAGTACTCCTGAAAGCCACACGCAAAGGGGAACGCCCGGTTATTGTGGCTAAACCGCTGAGGACACCATTCCCAAAAGCGCAGGAACAAAGCTTGCTTACACCCGCTCCCACTGCCCTGTCTCCTGATTAAAGCGTTTGATGACCCGGGCCGGGTTGCCAACCGCTACCGAGAATGGGGGGATGTCCTTGGTGACCACACTGCCCGCACCGACCTGTACACGCTTGCCTATGCGCACACCAGCCACTACCACGGAGTTGGCGCCGATGTGTGCCTCTTCCTCAATAATCACCGGTTTGATATCCAGGGGCTGCACACTGGAGTTTTTCGAGCCATCCTGGTAGCCATGGTTGAAGCCCGAAATGAAGACATGCTGCCCCAGCCCGGAGCCATTGCCCATCGTGACCGGGCCGATGACCACACTTCCGATCCCGATACGCACCCGGTTGCCCATGAGGACATCGCCGGACCCATTGTTAACGGTAGTGAAATCTTCAATAGTGGTAAGGTCGCCAATTTCGAAGCGGTTCCAGGGGAATACGTCTATTCGGGAACGCCGGCGGATGGTAGAGCCTTTGCCCCGTTTGTGGAAAAAGCGGTTCAGAATATTGCGCACCCACCACCGTGGCCGGGGGTTGCGGTTGGGCGTGATCAGCCAAAGGGCAAACGCTTTGGTCTTAGGGTTAGATTTGATTTTGGAAATGAAGCTCATGGCTGTTTAGTTTGTTGAAGGGGTTAAAGATCGCCAGGGGAGACAGAGTAGGGCCTGGCTGTTGTTCCTGAATGCTGTAGCAGGGACAACCGTGTTGCCACAATTGCCCAAACCGTGGGCCGAATACCTGCCATCATACTAGCCTTGGCTCGAATGTGCATATGTATGGGTTTAAGTTGTGGTCGTGGCCGCCTTTTCCTGGCATAGCTCAGTCAGCAACTGATCAAACTCCATGGCTTTTGCCTGCCAGCTGTTTTTTATTGCAAAGGCTGTACGTGCTTGTATTTGCTCAGGGCTGTCGGTGGCAATGGCTTCCCGAAGTGCAGTTGTAAAGGCTTCAGGTGAATCCGTCTGAGCGGCATAGCCCTCAAACTCCGGCAGGTCGGCAAAGGCGGTCATGACCACCGGCACGCCCACCGCCAGGTATTCATTGATCTTAAGGGGATAGATGCTACGGTTAATGTCGTTGACGAGATAAGGGATAATGCCCACTTCACAGTCGGCCATCAGCGCCGGGACCTCGTCGGGGCGTACAGGGGGGCGGAAGGTTGTATTGGGATAAGGCTCCAGACGGTCGCGTACGGCCTCATTGCGCAGGCTGCCCACAAATTCAAACTCGAAATCCGGGAGCACTTTGATGGCATACTCTACCGTGTCAATATCGAACCGGTGGTCCATGCTGCCCAGGTAACCGACTTTCGGACCTTTGCCGTAGTCTCGCACTTCCTGCCTGGCAAAGGGCTGGAATGTAGCATAATCTACCCCGTTTTTGACGGTGTAGGTAGCCGGGTTGCGAGGCAGTTTCTCCTGCCGTATGAAATCAGAACTGGCGATAATAGCATCTACCGCTTCTGAAAAACGACGGTCTCTTGCAAAAATCCGTTGTCCGTGCCGACGGGTGCCGATGCCGTCGTAGCAGTAGTAGACATTCAGCTGTTCGTCCAGCTTCCCAATCATAGGCAAGCCATAGAAAGGATTGTAGGCCGTGACCACGATGGCATCTTCAAGCCCCAATTGCCGCATTGCCCGGCGGACGGTCCGCCGGTACTGCCTCGCATTGCGCCGGAAAAGGATTTCAAAAACAGTATCAACCGGAATGAAATCCACCGGCAAGACCGGAGGTACTACCAGGTGGTGGACTGTCGTACCGTAGGCCGTTTCGATTTTTTGTACCCTTGGCTTAATGCCCAGCATACGCTTTACAGGCGCCTGCTGCCGGTCCAGCCAAGTCATGAGTACGTCCTTCACCGTGAAGGGGTATTCCACAAAGAGGACTTCCCGATCCCGGGCAAGGAGAGACATGAGCTGTACCGTAGATTTGGTATAGGCTCCGTGCCAGGTGGTATTCGATATGCAAACGATGGGTGCCTTCTTCATACCACAGTGGTTTTTTGGTGGATGCCCTGATACAGTTCCAGCACCTGCTCGGCCATAGCGCGCCAGGAAAACTGGGCGGCCCGCTTTGGCCCCCGCTCGCTGAGCGATTGATAAAGGGCTTCATCATTCAGCAGCAGCTCTATGGCTGCAGTGATTTCGGCCGGTTGGAAAGGGTCAACCAATAAGGCGTCACCCCCTGCTACCTCCGGCATCGATGAAGTGTTGGAGGTGATGACCGGCACGCCACAAGCCATACCTTCCAGAATCGGGATGCCGAAACTCTCCCGAAGGGAGGGATACAGGAATAACTTCGCCTGACTAATGATCGCGGGCAGTTCCACATTCGGGACATACCCGGTCAGGTGGATATAGGCTCGGAGCCCGGGGTGCCCGATATCCCGCAGGATTTGCTGAAGCTTAGCTTCTTCATAATCCAGCATGACCAGGTAGTAGGGCGTCTCCTGTTTGGCATTAAAATCGGCAAAAGCCTTAAGCACGCCGGGGGTGTTCTTTTTGGGGGCGGTATTGCCCAGGAAAAACAGGAAACGCTCCGGCAGGCGGTATTTCTCGCGCGCATTCAGGAGCAGGTCCGGGTCTGTGACCTTGCGGAAATGCGGGCTTACACCATTATACACTGCGGTCAGCTTTCCGGGCTTGAGCCCGAAAAACTCATTGATCCGGTCTTTCTCGAAGTTGGATACGGTAATAACGCATTTGCTGCGTTTCAGTACCGGGGGCACCACAAAGCGGCGGTACACATTCCCCAGCCTTTGATACCAGGTGCTGCCTTTTTGGAACAGGCTGAGCTTTTCCATGTAGATAATATCGTGCAGCGTAATCATGAGCGGCACCTTTGAGCGCAGCGGGCCTGTGTTACTGGTGCAATGCAGAAGGTCACAACCTTGCTGACGGGCAGCCCGGGGCAGCGCCCATTGTTCCCAGACCGGATAGCCTCCGGGGGCAGAAAGTTCAACGATCTTAAAATTGGGGGCTTCAGGGATACAAGTATTGTCTTCATCCGGTTTGACGAAGATGATGTATTCATTTTCCTGGTCAATCTCCTGAAGGTTTTTGATAAGCTCCAGAGCAACCATGTCCATCCCATGCTTTTTGGGGCGGAACAACCGTTGGCCTTCTATTCCGATTCTCATGCCTTCGGGGTTTTGTCTTCGATCGTGCCGTGCTGAGTGTGGATGAACTTTTTATTGGCGCCCTTGAGCTTGAAGAGCGACAGGAACATCAGCGCGAAGGCACGCGGAAGGGTGAACAATGCCTTGAGGGTGTCAAGGTTATAGAATTTGCGGGGGACGGCCAGGGCCATGCCCAGGTAGGTTAGCAACAGCGGCCATTGCCATTCCCGGAAGGATAACGCTAGCCAGGAAGCCTCCGGGAATAACCAGCTGAGGAGCAAGTACCCTCCTCCGAGGATGGTCACCATGCCCAACAGCAGCACCCGGGGCGGAGAAATCATTTGGTATACCTTATCGGCAAAGTCGATATTGCCCCGCAGCAGGCCGGCAAGCCCCGACCACGCATAGCGCTTGAAGTAAATGAGCTGTGCCGAGAGCCACCGCCGCCGCTGATTGGCAAATACCTCTGACTTTTGCACTTTCTCATCCAGTACAACTGCATCCGGCAGGTATTCTATGGTCTGCCGGTCGCGCAGCAGCTTGAGCTCCAGTTCCTTGTCGAAGCCACCCACCGCTTTTACATTCGCCATCGTTTCTTTGAAGAAGGCGTAGTCAAAGGCCATACCGGAGCCGATGAGTGCCGAGGACAACCCCAGCACCCGGTGCCCCTTACGGAAAATCTGGTTGTTGACCTCCTCACTGACCGCATCCAGGATGGCGAAGGGCGTATTGAGGTTTTTAGCTGCCCGGTGCCCCTGCACAATCCAGTAGCCCCGGTCAAAGGCGTCATTGACTTTGGTCAGAAAACTGCGCTCCATCAGGTTGTCGGCATCCAGCACCAGCGCAATATCATAGCCATCGCCAATGGTTGCCATAGCACGGTTGAGGGCTTTAGACTTGGTGCTCTTCTCGAAAGAGACTTCCACCAGCCTTATGGGGAGTTCGCGCAGGGCCGAAAGTGTTTGGGGCTGGAAAGAGTCGGCAATAACAACCACATCGTATTGCTCAGCGGGGTAGTCTTGTTGCAGGGCATCTTTCGCCACATCCACAATGACGGCATCCTCCTTGTAGCCCGGGATGAGCACGGCGATTTTTCGCGTAATGGACTTTGCCGCAAGCTTGGGGCGATAGGGTAGGAGGCTGGCCAGCGCAAAAAGAAAAACATAGGCTGCCGCAAAGCCGAAGTAAATCAGGAGTGCCCATTCCAGAGCTGATGTAAGGTAAAATAAGTAGTCCATGGTTGATGTGTTTAAGTTCGGGCTGCTGCCGGGTGATGGAGGTTCCAGGTGATGCCCCGCCAGTAGGCGGAAAGGTGCGCCCACTGCCGCTGTAGCAGGAAGGTGAGGGTATTCTTTGGTATGGAAATCAGGCAGAGGTACAGTATGCTGAAGAGCAAATGCAGGCTGCTGAAGTTGCGCCGGGCATAGAGCACCCGATTGCGGGTCAGGTAGTAAGTTTTGAGCGGGCTGTTCTTACCGGTGGAGATCGACTCCTTGTGCAAAATGTAGGACGCTGGTTGGTAATACGCCTCATACCCTGCCCGGCGGATCATCGCTGCCCAGTCGTGCTCCTCGTAGTACAGGAAATAGCCTTCGGGCATTTTACCAATCTCCTCCACGATCCGGCGGGGTACCATCATGGCAGCCCCGTGGATGGACTCGGTTGGCCCGGCCGTGTCGTAGTCCGGCCCATCCGGTTGCCGGTAACCAATGCTGTTGTTGCGGATGGTCCAGGGGTTCATAGGGGTGTAGCCTGCGTACTGAATGAGGCTGGGGTCCCAGTGAAATTTGATCTTGGGGCTGATAATGCCGATTTCCGGATGCTTTTGCAGCGTTTCCACGAGCGGCTCCAGAATACCGGGAGGGACTTCGGTGTCGTTATTGATAAAGAACAGGAACTCCCCCTTTGCCGCATCAATGCCCAGGTTGTTGCCACCGGCGAAACCCAGGTTTTCAGGGCTCTTGATGAGACGTACCTCCGGGAAGGCTTCTTTAATGCGGTCAGGGTTGTCATTAGGCGAAGCGTTGTCCACCACGATGACCTCCACCGAAGGATAGGTGAGTGCACGCAGGGACTTCAGCAACTCCAGCGTGACGCCGGACTCGTTGTAGTTGATGGTGATTATTGAAACAAGTGGTTGTGCATACATGTCTCGTTGGGGTTTTATGGTTCTGCTGTTGCTGTAGCTTTTTCTGCCTGTGCTTCCTCGTCCATCCGGGTTGAAAGGAACATGAAAGCCATGCTGGCATAGATCATGGGGCCGGTAGGGAATTGCCCTAATACACCGTTGCCGTAAGAAGCGACCATGACGCCAAACATACCACAGGCCATAGCGGTAGTCGTCCCGCGTATCCAGTCGTCTCTGATTTTGAACATCGCCAGGTAACAGGCCTTACCCAGGATATAAAACAACACACCGAGGTGCAAAAAAAGACCTACTATGCCCAGCTCTGCCCAGATCATTACATACCAGCTGTCGGTAGGGGTATTGGCCAGGAAGGTATTGGGGCTAAACCGGCGGCCCCAGTTGCCCGAGGAACCGATGCCCCCTCCTATGGGCCGGGAAGCCAGATAGCTCTTGAGCTTCCGTTGGTTTTCCAGTCGTACCTGCAGGGACTTGTCCTCCGGGTCGAAGGCGGTGCGCATACGCCTGATCTGATCGATATTATTGCCAATCGTCGTATACTTGAAGAAGCCGATGAAGGCAATCCCCATAATCGCGCCGATGACCATTACATAGATATTCTTTTTGAGCACAAAGTACAGGGCGCCACCCATTATGGGTACGGCAATAGCCCCCCGGGTACCGGAAATAAACATGCCATAAATGCCACCCAGGGAAACCACAATGTAGAAAACCCGGAGCCAAAAATTCCGGTTTTGCGCCAGCGCCAGTATCCCGAACACGACTCCTGCGTGCGCCTGAGCGCCCCCAAACTGCCCGGCATCGGAGTAGAAAGAGAAGACCCGCAGTTTGCCAAACAAAATATGCGTCTCCGCAGCCCCTTTATCCAGCCAGGCTTGCTCGAAAGGGTCCGGGCCAAGGACGAGTTGCTGGGCGCCTTTCAAGGTACCCAGGAACGACATGATGCCCCAAATGATGAAGAAGCCATGCATGTGCTGCCGCTTATCAAAGATGATCAGGATGAGCGGGATGATCAGCAGCATGTAAAGCCCCAGCCCGCGCATGGCATAAAACCAGGCCGCCCGGCTGGCTGCTTCCGGGTTGACAATTTGGAACAACAGGTAGCCATACCAGATAAAGGCGACCAGGGTGATGTCACTTTTGGCTTTTTCCCAGGGTACATCCTGGTGAAAGGTTTTGAAGAACAGGGAGCCGTACATGAGGAATAGCACTCCGTCAATTGTCAGCCCCCATTGGGCGGGCACATACCGGCTGGCCCCCAGGATGACAAAGGCCTGAAAAAAAAGAGTATAAAACCCAATTTGCGGGTAAAGCATAACCGCGAGGACAAATGAGATCACAATGGGCAGGGCTATGCCCAGAATGCCAACCGATAACCCTTTAGTAGCGATACCATAGGCCATGACCAGTTGTACCCCCAACATGATTAGTATGGGTATGGGCTTCTGTAGCCAGCTGGCACCACTCGCTTTTTTGTAGACCTCGCTGCTCATACGGCTAAAAAGCTTTTGAGGTTCTTAAAAAAAGCGAGCCCTTCGGTCCAGATGTACCTGGATTGCACCTGCAACTCCCGTTTCAACTCCCGCATGCCGATGCCGATACCAATCATTGTGAATACAATGGTTCCGATAGCGACCACCTCCAGAGACTGGAATACAAAAACTCCGACGAGGTCAATTACAACGTTGGCGATTGTCATCACCACTACCTTTTGCAGGTTCACTTTAGGGCGGTTGATGCTATCCAGGGCTACTCCGGAAAAGCGGTCGATGGGCAACAGTAGCGTATAAAGCGTAAAAATCCGGAAAATCAAAGTGACCTGTGGGAGGCTATCTGCGTAATTGCTGCCGCCCAGAAAGAGGATTAAAGGCTCAGCCAGAATGAAACAGAGCACAGCCACCGGTATAAAAAGCAGGGTCACGGCACCGGTATACCCATAGAATATCTTGCGCACACCAGCCATATCTTCCTCATGATACCGTTTGGCCATCCGGGGATAAGCGGTCATGGTAAAGCTGCGCAGTGGGATACCAAGCAGGTCGGTCAGCTTGAGCGGAATTGCGTAGAGGGCTACAGCGGTAGAACCCATTACCGGGCTCAAACCAATAATAAAGGTGTCCGCACTTTTGAGCAGGCTTGACCCCACGAGTGTCCCCATGGAGTATTTGCCAAAATCAATCAGTTCCTTTTGGATAGGCTGGGTGGCTTTGCCCAGATAGGCCATTCCATCCCATTTGGCAAAAGTCGTCCAAAGGCTGGCCAGCAGGTTGCAGGCGAGGTGGGCGTAGAGGATTTCCATCAAACCCCACTTGAAATACAAACCATTGGCAGCCAGGAAAAGGACAAAACTGCCCGTTGCCGCAAGGCGTACGTACATCATGCGGCGGAACTGCTGCTCAGCCTGAAAGAGGGAGGTGGCGTTGTTCCAGTTCATATTGAACAGGGCAAGAATGGGGTACCACTGCAGGAACAAAAGATAGCCCCGACTGATGCCTGTACCTGCCTGCTGTGCCCAGAAAGCGAGGGGCCAGCAAACCGCTGCCACGGCACCTAAGAGCCAGAGGTTAATCCGGAAGCTTGTGCCCATGATGGCCCATTGCTGTTCTGCCGCCGCCCCTGACAAAAGGCGCACGGAAGATGTTTTGGTGAGCCCAAACCGCAATAAATCAATAAAGGAAGCCAACGCTACATACAGTACCCAGTCTCCGAAAGCCGCCTTATCCAGCTGACGGGCCAGCAGCATAAAGCTCGCCAGGCCAGCAGCTGCAACAGACACGTTGCTGAGCAAAGAAGACATATTCTTCTCAAAAAGCACCTTTTTTATGACGGAAACGAGCCTCATAGTTTTCGTTTTGAGAAGAACCGAAGGCGGAGAGCATTCTTAATAAACCGCCGCACCCAGGTCCGACGGCGGGGCAGATCGCCCAGCACAGACTCCATCTCCAGTAATTCGACACCATTGAGGATGACACTGGGCTCCGGCTCCGGCGCAATTTCCCGAAACACCTTCATCGCGTTTTTGTCAGCTTCGCTCCAGGGGCGGTTGGCGCGCACCACCAGGTAGACATGGTCTGCTTCATGGAACAGCTTCACCGGGAAAGCCTTTGAGATGATTGGGGGGGCTTCCACAAAGATGAAGTCATAGGCGCTTAGTTGTTCAGGGCTAAGGTCCGGATTGAGCTCGGAAAGTCGTTCTTTAGCATACAGCTTGCAGTCGGAGGGGAATTCCCGGTGGTCGTAGGTCCCTTCCTCCATGGAGTATTCTTTGTTTTCAGGGGTAAGGAACAGGGTGCGGTAGCCCATTCCAGCCAGCTTGTTGAGCAAGCGGTGCCCGATGAAAGTCTTACCGTCATTTTTCTGGGTAGAGATGAAAAAGTTGACGGAAGGGGCCTCGGGGTTGGCTTCCTTTTCCCGGTCGGCGAAAGCCACATTGAGCAGGATCGCGTCTGTAGCCCGGTCTTGCAGGTAGTCCACATCAATGCGGCGGCTCCGGCGTACCAGCTTGGGGTAGATGGCCGTGACCGGCAGGCCTATTTTCTTCTCTGCCCGGCGGGCGTCCTTGATGTTGGTATCCAGGAACTCCAAAAGCAGGATTGTAAAAGCCGTAAGCGCAAAGCCCATAACCCCAGCTGCTGCAATCAGGATTTTCCGTTTGCTGGGTTTAGGTATGAGTGGATAGTAGGCCGGCTCGGCAATCGTATAGTTAGACTTCATCTCGATGCTCTGCTGCTTGAGCTTAGCCAGCCCAAGGCTGTGAAGGATGCTGAGGTACTCCCGTTCGGCTACGTCGATTTTGCGCTCCAACCGCTTCATTTCGGCGCCGAGTGGGGAGAAGGTGGCGTAGAGCTCTTCAAATTCTTCCCGTTTTTCTTCAAACACCTTGATCTGGGCTTCCTTGCGCTCTACTTCCATGACGGTATTAAGCCAGTTGTCCAGGATAGAAGTTGAAGGCAGCCCGTTTTGGTCTATATCGGCACGGTAGAGGGTATCGATGACCGCGCCCAGCTTGCGTTCCAGGGAATCCGCTCTTAATCGAAGCTGATAAATCCTTTGGGCATTGTTTTCCCGTTTGAGGGAATCAGCAGGCGGAGTGATTTCGAGCATAGCAATCTGGAAGTTCGCCTCAGCAATTTCGTCCCGGGTTTCCAGGACCGCCTGACTGGTTAACCGCTGTTTTTGGCGGAGCTCCATACGGCTTTCCAGGTTTTTGAGAATAGCTTTGGCGCCGTGGTAGTTGGTGAGGACATTTTGGTACTCCAGCTCCGTATGTTCCCGCTGGGAGGCGATGTGCTTTGTCTGCTCGTAATAGTTGATGATATTGTGGGTCTTGTTGAAAGCCTGCATGTTGCCTTCCGCTATACGCAGTTCTTCAGCGGCATGCTGAAGCTGGGCCTGAAAATATTTGACGACCTCATCGGAGTTATTGACTTTGATCTCGGTATTGAAGACGGTAAAGACCTCCACCAGGATGCGCAGGGTATTCTGGCAGATGCCGGGGTCTTCGGTTTCATATCCCAGTTCAATGAAATCGCTATTGGAGAGCCGTTTGACCCATATTTTAGCCCCGATTTTTTCATAGCTGTAATCGGGGTGCCGGAGGTTAATGAGCTCGTGCAGGAAGTTTTCTGTACCCTGATTCATGTACTCCCGGAACCTTTGCAAGTTTCCGGCATAGTCGCCGGGTTTGGCCAGGGCTTTTACCTCCTCCGGCACAATTCTCATCAGAGCATAGTATTTCTCCCTACCGATAATCATAGGATCAGGCTCTGTGAGCGTCATATGTTGGGAGAATAGCCGGAGCCCCACTTCGGACAGGGTGCGTTTGGATTCTACTATATTAATGAGGTTGTCAAAAGCAGTATTGGCTGCCCGGTAGTCGAAGCGCTGATTGTCCAGTTCAATGGAGGCGCCGGAGGCAATGCCTGTGTAAATCTTGACCGTTGAGTAATAGGATTTAGCCTCATCCTGCGTTAAGTAAAAGACAAGGCCTGCCAGCAGCACCGGTACAATGATCAGCAGGTGCAGATGCCTCAAAAAAAGCCGTACGAAAAATAGCAGGTTGAATTTCAAGGCTTTACAGGTTTAATTTTACGCCTGTGGTTTCTTCCAGCAGTAAATAAGCAGTAACAAATTCAATTTTTCGGGTCTCAAGTGCTTCCAGTGCATTGATGAGCATATCCTGTACGCGGGTATAGTCCCCCACGGTGATCAGTCCATCGGTGAATTCCCGTTCGGTACGTTTGGCTTGTAAGTTAATGGTTTGCAAGCGGTTGTTGGAAATGAGCAGTAGCCGGTGTGCCTGTACCACAGTCTGATATTGCGCGATGACGAGTTTGCGCAGCTCAATAGCCTGGAACTGCCGCCGGTAGCGGACCTGCTCCTGCTCTATTTTTGTGGCCTGAATCTCATTACTTCGGTTGATCGGCGTGAACAGTGGCATCTTGAAAAAGGCTCCTACCGTGTAGCGGTTTTGAGAAGAGGTGGTGGTGGCGACTCCTACCGGCGCATCCGGATTCACAGTGAGGGCATCAAACTGACCGTAGCTCCAGCCCAGGTTGAGCCCCAGGTGCCGCATCCAGTCGCGCCGCTGGGACTGCTCTGCCAGTTTGGCCAGGACCAGGTTGGCATCCTGCTCTTTGAGCAAAGGGGAATACTGTTCTGCAGCCTGCAGTAGCGTGTCCAATGGCGGGAGCCGTTGAGTAATGTCGTTACTGGCCAGGCTACGCTCGATAAAGGCTTGCTGACTTTGGGCAAGCAAGGCGGCGGGCCACGCTAAACAGGCAATAATAAAGAGTAGTGCAGGGAGTCGAATCATACATTTTCCTTTTGAAAAACAGCTGGTATGGTCCTAAGAATAATCCACATGTCCTTCCAAAACGCATACTTGCTGTTGGCAATTTCCACGTATTTGTTGTCTAATTCTTTTCGTTCTTCCGGCGACATTTTGGACGTACGGCCGCGTGCTTCCACCTGCCAGAGCCCGGTAATGCCTGCCGGTCCGTTAAAACGTTTGATCCAGTCATCGGTGGTCAGGAGTTCGGCCTCGTAGAGGGGGAGGGGGCGGTTGCCGACGATGGACATGTCACCTTTCAGTACATTGATCAGTTGTGGCAGCTCATCAATGCTTAGCTTGCGTATGATGTGCCCTACCTTGGTAATCCTGGGGTCATTGTCAAACTTAACGAAAGCGCGGGCCTGCTCCTGTTTTTTACTGCGCAAATGGGCCTGCTCGTCTACGCTAATGTCATCTCCGTAAAGGGTAGCACCTCCAGAGGCGGCAACCTTTTGCTCCTGTGGCTCAGCAACTGTATCCTTGTCCTCTTCCTCGCTGTTGTATTGATTGAGGTGCTGGAATTCCTTCAGGCGTTTATCCGCATCCGGGTACATGGAACGCAGTTTCAGGAAATTGAAAATTTTGTAGCCAGTCCCTACTCGTTTGGAAATATAATAGACCTTCCCCTTGGACTCGAGCCTAATGGCCAGAATGGTGATCAGAAGCAGGGGGGAAAGGACGATTAGCGCGGTCAGGGCGACCAATATGTCGAAGGAGCGTTTGAGGAAGCCAACTTTGTACTCTTCCAGTTGGGAATTGGCGGCAGGCTGGACTGAAGTGGCTGAGCTCATGACTGCTTTTAGCTGGGCAAGCCGGCGTAGCCGACCGAGCAACTGCTCAGGGTCAATGGGCTTGGCGTAAAAGTCATCAACTTTGGCATCCATGGCTTCTTTGATCAGCTCTTTGGTCCGTTCGGGCGCAACCACGATGTAGGGCGTTTTGCGTTGCGGGTCGAAGTTTTGGACGAAGTATTTGTAATACCCCGGCCCGGTACGCCCGGGCAGTTGGTACTCGGCTATAATGCCGTCAAGAGGCGGGCGGCTTTGCAGCCAGGCACTGGCCCGGAGCGGGTTGGGCTCCTGATGGATTTCCAGCCCCGCTTCCTGCCGAAGCAGGGACTCTGAAAGTTTGAGGTCATCGCCTATATAAAGGAGGTGCATAATTGTTCATTTGGGTTACTAAAGTTTAAGGTATCTTAAGACCCTGCTGCTATTTGAGTGCCTTCTCGATCCGGATCAGCAACTCTTCCGGATTGAAAGGCTTCATCATATAATCATCTGCGCCCAGTTTGAGGCACTTGATGCGGTCTTCCGAACTATCGAGGCTGCTGAGGATCATAATGGGGATATCTGAGAAAAAACCGCTTTCCCGAACTGCTTTGATGAGCTCAAAGCCAGACATCTGAGGCATTTCAAGGTCCGAGATAATTAGGTCAGGGAGATTGCCATCTTGCAGGTAAGCCATGGCTTCCACGCCATTGGACCTCGACTCCACGTCATAGCTTTGCTTGAGCAATTGTACGATCAGGTCGCTGATTGATGATTTGTCATCCACCACAAGGATTTTTTTCATGGTATTCCGAAAGTTGGTAGTTGGTTAAATGAATAAAATACTCTCTCTCGCGCCTTGTCCTTTCCTGGGCAGGCTCAGCAAACGGTCTGGGATGAAATTAGTGGAATGTTTATCGTAATAAGGCAGTGCAATCTGAAAATCGCATTCTGCACAAGATGAAATGGGCTGCTACAGAACATTGCCGGAAGCAATTCTAATCGTGCAGATAGACAGCTACCTGATCTGTAGCAAATAGGGTGGAGGTTGATGGATTGTAAGTTTGTTTAGGCTTACCTCCGGGAAGTGTTGTTTTTGTGTTTTGAATGCTCTGAAAAAACGAGAATTCCAAGATTTAAAGATAGCGATAAATCCTAATAAATCCCTTTTCAAGCGTCACAAATTTAGTAAACTTGAAAAAAAGACAGTCAAAACCAAATCGGCTGGCATAAAACATCATAAAATAAAGTATATTTACTGATATCAATGTGTTTTGCGCTCACAAATCAGCGCAAATCGTTAAAAGCCTGTACCGGTCAGAAAAGAGGAGGCTAATTCATCGTGCCTTCTCCCTTTCCGGAACATTTCAGGGCATCTTTTTCAATTCCGGTACTGTCTTGCGTTAAGCCAAGTCTGCCGGTTCTTCCCAAAAACTTATTGGCAAACAGACCCGAATCCAATACCCGAATTGGTGTAATTTGGGGCAAAATACTTGAATCTCGCTTTCGTAAAGAAGCGAAACCTGCCTCAGACGGGTCTTGGATTAAAAGGAGTGGGTATTGTGTAGCAAACCTAAAATGTAGACGATTGTCTAAAGGGGTTAATCTCTTGAATAAAGGCAATCGTAGGTTATACTCCTGAAGAAACGGTTTTTGGTGAACAATTTCACCTTCGCCGGGCAGCCCAATAGAGCTTGGGTTTGCCCGGTTTTTATCTAAGTTTTTGATATTCAATAAAAAACAATGTGAATAGATCCTTGATGAATGCACAACAGACTACACATTTAGCGGGTCAAAAGTGGCGGGGTTTTAAATATTTGCCTATTTTTGTGACAACTAAACCGGTAAGTCCTGTGCCGGTTCCGTAACCTACAATCGGATAGAATACCCCCCTGCCTCGAGCAGGATATTCTCTATTAAACAAAACTTTAGATGCGAGCCCCGGCTCTCACCTAACGCCCTTTACAAATCTCAATTAAGTTTCCAGAGAATGGTTATCGCAGTGCGATGAGCGAATAATTTTTATGTACTCTTTTGCTCAAATTTGCGTCTCAAAAAAAATTGGCGCAGATTTTGATATAGATAGCCGTACAAGCACTGTGGCCATGCACCTGGATGTAGCCAAACGCACCTTCACGGCGCTGAGTAACTGCTTTCGCGACATCTAAGCCCGGACAAGGTGGTTGAATGCTTCAGCCAGCTTCATTATCAGAGTATTCAAATTTTAATCACATGAGACATAGCTACACCAACTTCAATGTAGTGAATCGATTAACCGACGTTACGAACTCCAAGGTCCTGCTGGTTCTATTGCTGGGTTCCTTCTTTTCTTTTTCCGCTCTGGCTCAAAACCAGTGTGACCTTTCAATCGACGAAGTTGAAGTAGACTGCTCGTTTCAGGACGGGGGCAGTACTTTTGACGTCACGGTGTTCTTTTCCTGGGAAGGCATCAGTGAAAGCGAACTGGAAATCACGGTAGCTGGCCAGGCTCAAACCTATGCCATTGACGACAGCAACGGCAGCGGAGAGTTGACCGGGTTCACTTTGTCAGCCCCCGGTGCAGGTTATCCGGTGCTATTGAAGGCGGGCACCAATTGTCAGGTACTTGATGAGGTGGAGGCGATTGCCTGTACGCCGCCCTGTACTGGCGAACCGGACGAAATCGGTGGACTGGTGTGGGAGGACCTGGACTATAACGGTACTTTCGGTGCTGAACCGGGCCTGCCCAACGTCAAAGTACAAGCCTACGATTGCAACGGCGAACTTGCGGGCACTGCTTTCTCTAATGCAGATGGGGTTTGGGCGATTCCGAATCTGAATGCAGAGGAAGATTACCGCATTGAGTTCACGGCCCAAAGCCTTCAGGGGGTTGGTTTCTCAATGGTCGGAGAAGATAATGTCTCGGATGTGCGCTTTGCCCAACCTGGGGACTGTACTATTTTGGCAGGTTTTACCCCGCAGATTATCGAGGAGGATTGTGAGAATCCGGATAATTACGGCAATACGTGCATCGAAAACTTCAATATTCTGGACTGGGCTGATTACGCGGATGGTGCAAATCCTTTTCCGCTGCCACCTTACTCCAAAACCATTGGTGGCGATGAAATATCCTGTGCGATTGCTTCTGCCGATGGTACGCCCTACACGCACCGGGTTATTCACGAAATGCTGGGCGGGGAAGAAGTGTTCTATTCTCTGGAGATGGACGCTGACAGTCACGATGGCAATGATCCCAGAGACGTGGGCGTTGTCTTTTCTTTTGACCGCCCCGTGCAGCGCCTGGTTTTTCAGGTATTAGATATTGACATTACTGGTAATGCAATTGACCGGGTCGCTATTCAGGGTTCTCTGTCTGGTGTACCGGTGGGCATGGATATGGACGACACCTTCGTAGGGGTTCATGTCAATCAGCTTGGCGATGGCATCTTTGAAGGCACTACCACTGTGAGTGATGCCTCAACTTCAGGCAACGTTACCGTACACTTTACCGACCCTGTTGACCAAGTGGCGATCAACTTCTCTGCAATTGGCGCTGCAGTGGACGATCCGGGGCTGCAAATGATTGGCCTTGGCAAAATACAGTGGTGTGAAGACCCTGTGCCCATTGCGCCACAGTGCGCGCGTATTATGGACTGGCATCAGTTTGGCGATAATAATGCCAACCCGATGCCCCACACTATCGGAGGGTCTATACTGGATGTCGTTAGCGAAGACCCAGAAGGCATAGCTACTTCGGCTGGATTTATGGTGGATAGTGACCTGTCCCCATTGGGAGGCACCCGTGGGTTCTGGGCACTGGCTATGGATGCCGAAGCTGCCGGACAGTATGTACAGAGCAGTTTTACATTCGGCATTCCGGTAGATGATTTAAGCTTCTCTGTATTGGGCATTGATCAATTAGAAGAAGCGTACCAGGATAAAGTAAGCGTTCGTGGCTTCCTAAATGGCACAGCAGTAGCGCTTTCTCTAAATGATATCACGCCGTATTCCGGCATGTACAATAATCAGGTAGCCCTGCTCAACGCCAACGAATATGAGTCACAGGGGATGATGCTTGGCGCATCGGACCCTAGTGGTAACTTATGGGTGCATTTTGCAGAGAAAGTAGACTCTGTAGTCGTTCGTCTGGAAACAGGGGGGCAAAGCCCACAAAACCCTGCGCCTCAGATGATAGGCGTAAGCGACTTTATGTTCTGCATTTGCCGCCCGGCACCCATTCAGCTTGGCGATTATGTTTGGGCTGATAAGAATGCGAATGGGGTGCAGGATGCCTGCGAAGTGCCCGTCAAAGCCATGCCAATCAGCCTTTATGATGGCAGTGGCACCCTGCTGGCCACCACTACTTCCGGGGCAGATGGCCATTATCACTTTACGAAGCACGGAGCACAGGGCGAAAACTGGTTGCTGGAAACTCAGGTGCTGCCTCAAACCCAATACTACATTGTATTCGGAAATGATGCCAATAACCCGGAGAATCAGTTCATCGTAGCCAGTGGGAAAACCTATGCTGCAACCGGCAAGTTGGGTGGGTCTTCTTTGCATGACTCTAATCCTGACCCTGAGGCTTTATCGGACAATATGCCAGGAAGCATACCCGATGGGCTACCCTATATTGCGTACTCCACGGGTGAAGCCGGCGTGATGAATGCGTCCCTCGATGCCGGCTTCCAGGAAGTCCTCTTTGACTTGTCTTTGAAGAAAGAACTGGATACTGTGCTGACACCTCCTCCATTCACACCGGGGCAGTTGGTGAAATACAATATTACGGTTTACAACGAAGGGATGCTTAGCACCACCTTCCTAAGAGTCGTTGACTATGCTCCCGCCGGGCTGAATATGGAAGACGGCGGGCAGTACCATGTGTCTGGAAACCTTTTTGAGCTGCCAATACTGGCACCCGGTGATTCGGTGACCATGAGTGTAACCTACCGTATAGATAATGCCTTTACCGGAGAAACTATTGTCAATGCTGCCGAGATTGCTCAGGTCAACAACGCTATGAATTATACCGATGCCGACTCTACACCTGACTTTATTAACGGCAACGACGACAACGAGGATGACTACAGTACGGTAGAGATTACGGTAAATCCGGCTTTGATTTTTGACCTCAGCCTGGACAAAAGAGTAGCGGGTATTGGTCCTTTCGAACCGGGTCAGGATGTGACTTTTGAAATCTCAGTTAAGAACGAAGGGATCCTTCTGGCAGAAAATGTGGTCGTGCAGGACTACGCTCCCAATGGGCTCATTCTAAACGATACCGATTGGGAAACGGATAATGGCGTGGTCGTTTTGAAGGAAGCAATTGCGGAAATTGAGCCCGGTCAATCGGCAACAGTGCAGGTTACGTTCACAATTGACCCGTTCTTCACAGGCAATTCCATCGTGAATTCAGCGGAAGTACTGAGTTTTTACAATTTCCCCTGGACCGATGATCAGGACTCCTCGCCAGATAACAATAACCCAGAGGAAGATGATCAGGATGAAGTGCTGCTTGTTGTACAGCCTTCCTTTGACCTCGCTTTGCACAAGAATGTGGCCAGTTATGGCCCCTACGAGCCTGGTGACCTGGTAACCTTTGAATTTGAGGTAACGAATCAGGGCTCCATTATGGCAACGAGCGTCCAGATAAATGAGCAGGTCCCAGATGGCCTGACACTGGAGGATTCGGATTGGGAAATGGTGACGCCTACACGTGCCAATTTGGTTGCACCTATCCCGCTTGTAATGCCGGGCGCAACAGAAACCGTAGCGGTGACCTTCCGGATTAATAATAACTTCGGAGGCGTAAGTATCATCAACTATGGTGAAATTGCTTCTTATGACGACATGAACGTCCATCCTGACGGAGATTCCACACCCGCCAACGGCAGTACACAGGAAGATGATGATGATACGGCGGTCGTTCCTGTGGAACAGCCCATACCGGTATTCGATCTCTCTCTGACCAAGCAAATCAATGAGGAAGTAAACCCTGGCCCATTCCTGCCAGGCCAGACCGTAGCATTTGATATTACGGTAACGAACGAGGGCAATCTGGCAGCATTGGGCGTTCAAATTATTGATTATGTGCCCAACTTCCTGACCGTGACCAGCAATACCTGGGCTCCAATGATGAATTCTGCTATGCTGGCCGAGCCTATCTCAACCATTGCGCCCGGTGAATCAGTTACCCGCACGATTACCTTCATGATAGATTCGGAAGCACCAGAGGGAGTTATTGTCAATAATGCTGAAATCGCTGCAGCCTCTAATATCATGGGGATGGGAGACACGGATTCCACACCATTCAATGGAATCGATAACGATGAAGACGATACCGACAGTGCTGCCTTGGAAGTTGGCGGAGAAGCCGAAAACTTTGACCTCGAACTCAATAAATCCGTGAATTCTTCCCTGACACCTGGCCCTTATGAGCCGGGCGATCAGGTTACGTATACCATAACCTTGGACAATACCGGTTCTTTGGAAGCAACAGGTGTTCAGGTAAAAGATACTTATCCTTCAAGCCTGGTGCCCAACGATGCCAACTGGACTTTCAATAACGGCATAGCTACTCTGAATACTCCGATTTCGAGTATCCCGGTAGATGGCAGCGTTAGCGTGAATATTACCTTTACGATTGATGACCACTTCACAGGTACATCCATCAATAACGTTGCTGAGATACAAAGCGCGTCCAATAGCTCACAGCTGCCGGACGACGACTCCACACCTAATAATGGTGTCAGTGCAGAGGATGATCAGGATAACGCCTTGATTACAGTCGTACAGAACTACGATCTGGCGCTGACTAAAACAGTAGTGACCGCTGGGCCCTTTGAGGCTGGGCAGTACGTGACTTACAACCTTAATGTGGTCAACCAGGGGAATATTACCGGTACAGATATTCAACTTTACGATTACTATCCTTTCAATCATATGACGCTGGCGGATAATGACTGGGAGCCGGTGCAGGGCAATATCCTGCGCCTGAAAACACCCATCGCCAGCCTGGCACCGGGCGCCTCGGTTTCTGTGCCTATTACTTTCCAGATTGATGCCCACGTAGACTGCGGTGAGGTGCTCACCAACTGTGCAGAAATTGCCGGTGACAGTACGCCTCAACCTGATGTCGACTCCCACCCTGCGGATGGCAGCCATGATCAGGATGACGATGATGCAGTGGATATCACGGTCAGCTGCCTGCAGAACTTTGATCTGGCGCTGGAGAAAACAGTCCTGGGGAGCAGCAATCTGTCTCCGGGGTCGCCGGTAACTTTTCGTATCGAAATCACGAATGAAGGCGACCTGACGGCTCAGAATATCGAAGTCGTTGACTACGTCCCACAGGGCCTGGTCGTTATCGATCCGGACTGGACCAACAACGGCGGCGTTGCCTCCCTCAATAACAATATATCCAGCCTTTCCCCCGGTGCTTCCGTTTCGGTAGACATCGACATGGCGATTATTGCTTCATTTACCGGCGCAACGATAACCAACTATGCGGAAATTGCCGGCGCTACTAATAATGCCGGTGCTCAGGATTCCGACTCCACCCCCGGCAACGGTGCCAATGCACCTAACGAGGATGATTACGATGGCGCGATCATCAGCCTGCAGCAACAGACTTTTGACCTGGCGCTCAGCAAATCCCTCAATACTAGTGCAAACCCGGGGCCGTTCGAGCCGGGCGATGCGGTTACCTTTAATATCTCTGTGACCAATCAGGGCAGCATTACGGCTCAGAATATTCAGCTTCGGGAGTACATCCCATCTGGGCTTACCCTTATTGACTCAGACTGGACCGCAGTAGGTTCAGTAGCCGAGCTGAATGTGCCTGTTCCGAGCCTTGCGCCGGGCGCAACCACTACGCTGAGCGTGGATTTTGAAATCAATGCCTCCTTTGCGGGCACTTCGCTGACCAACTTTGCTGAAGTGGGCAGTGCCTTCAATACCCTTGGGCTTGATGATCATGACTCTACACCAGGCAATGGCAGTATGGGAAGCAATGAGGACGACTACGATGGAGCGACCATCTCCGTCCTTCAACAAAACTTCGACCTGGCACTTTCCAAGTCGGTGAATACCAGCCTGACCCCTGGTCCATTTATGCCGGGCAGTCCGGTTACTTTTACCATTACGGTGACTAACCAGGGCAGCATGACGGCACAAACCGTTCAGTTGCGCGACTATATGCCACTTGGGCTGGTCCTGGCAGATAGCGACTGGGCACAGAACGGTTCCACGGCTATTTTCAACAACGCCATTACGAACCTTGCTCCCGGGCAGTCTGCTTCGGTAGACATCTCCTTTACAGTTTCTACAGCCTTCACCGGTTCAATTATTAATAATAATGCAGAAATCGGTGCCTTTACCAACGACCTTGGCATCGGTGACGCGGACTCCACACCGGCTAACGGCGCTGCTGGCTCAGGTGAGGATGACTACGATAACGCCATTATCAACGTTATTAGCAGCGTTCAGGAGTTTGACCTGGCCTTGTCCAAAAACCTCAATTCCAGCCTTACCCCCGGGCCATTCCTTCCGGGCAGTACGGTGACCTTTAGCATCACTGTAGTGAACGAGGGGGACATCAACGCCCAAAACGTTCAAATCCGGGATTACATTCCGCTTGGTCTTGTACTGGCTGACAACGACTGGTCACAGATTGGTTCATATGCACAACTCGATGTACCTATTTCCAATCTGCCTGCCGGTGCCTCAGCGACCCGAGACATTACCTTCACCGTTTCCGGAAGTTTCGCTGGCAATGGCATTACCAACTTCGCAGAAATAGGTTCGGCAAGCAATACCGGAGGCTTTACAGATGTCGACTCCACACCGGGCAACGGTAGCTCCGGCAGTGATGAAGATGACTTCGATGGGGCTTTCATCAATGTCTCTCAGGAAGATGACCCTGTATTTGACCTATCCCTCGAAAAGGCAATTGATGTAAATGCCACGCCTGGCCCTTATCAGCCTGGCAACCTTGTGAGGTTCGTTATTACGGTGACGAATGAGGGCGATATTACGGCTCAGAATATTGTCATTAAAGACTACGTGCCTGCCGGTCTGATTTCGGCAGATATGGATTGGTCTCAGCAAGGGGGAACCGTGGTGCTGAATACACCCATTGCCTCACTGGTACCAGGCAACTCTGCTTCGGTAACTGTGGATTTCGTAGTGAACCAGAACTTTCAGGGGGCGAGTATTGTGAACTACGCTGAAATTCACTCAGCGACCAACGCTCAGGGCATTCAGGATATTGATTCTACGCCAAATAACGGCTTTGCCGGTTCAGGTGAAGATGATATTGACAGTGCCACACTGACCGTCACACAGCAAAACTTTGACTTGGCACTGATTAAGACGGTGGCTACTGTCGGGCCATTCGAGCCGGGCGATAACGTGACCTTCAACATCAACATCAGCAATCAGGGCAGTATTGCTGCTCAGTTTGTAGAGGTTCAGGACTTTATTCCAAATGGGTTGACGTTGATTGATCCGGACTGGTCTGAAGACAATGGCATTGCGACGTTAAATACGCCTATTTTTAGCCTTTCTGCGGGTCAATCTACCATGGTTTCTATCGACTTTGTAATTGATCCGGAATTTGATGGGACAAGCATCGAAAACTTTGCAGAAATCCTGAGCGCGGTCAACCCAATTGGACTGGGCGACGGAGATTCCACACCGAATAACGGTGCTGCCGGAGCCAATGAGGATGACTATGATGGCGCTTCGCTGGTGGTTGATCAGACCCCGGAGGCTGCCTTTGACCTGGCGCTGACCAAAGTAGTCAGTTCGGTAGGGCCGTTTAGCCTGGGCGATGCGATTACTTACAGCATCACCATTACCAATCAGGGAGATTTCCCGGCCTACAACATCGAGATCACAGATTACATCCCAACCGGGTTGAACCTTACGGACGCAGATTGGGCACAGAATGGTAATCAGGCCACTTACACCATACCTGGTCCGATTGCCGCGCTCGGCGGTACGGAAACGGTAACCATCGACTTTGAGATAGATAATGACTACATGGGAGCCGCTATCACTAACTACGCTGAGATCAGCGCGGCTGATGATGATAATGATTCCACGAATACACCGCCGACGGATGCGGATTCCTTCTACGACAATAACCCGTCAAACGATGCAGGTGGTGCGCCCAATACCGCTGCCGATAATGCCATCAATGGAAACGGGACCGGTGCGCCGGGCAGTGGCATAGCCGCAACCGATGAGGATGACCACGACCCTGCAATGATTACGTTAAACAACTGCAATGACCTATCAGCGGGTATCGGTACGATGCAGCAGCTGTGTTTGTCTTGTACACCGGACGAGATCATCTACGACCTGTTTGGAGCACTGTCGGGCACACCAAGCCCAGGTGGCTTCTGGCAGGATATAGACGGCGCAGGTGTAAACCTGCTCGATCCAACCAACGTGGACTTTGCCGGGGTGCCGGAAGGCAGCTATGACTTTGTCTACACTGTTGGAGGCATGGGCATGTGCCCGGAAGCATCTGCGACAGTAACTATTGAGCTTACAGATATTACTTCTTATGGTTGCAATGATCAGGTGAACGTAACCTTTGGCACCAGCTGTGAAATATTGGTCACACCAGATATGGTCCTGGAGGGTACGCCGGATTGCATGGGCTCTCTGCAGGTAAATTTGATCAATGAGAGCGGTGTATCCATTGGCAATACAATAACCGGAGATGAAGTTGGCCAACTGCTGATTGCTGAAGTTATTGATCCCTACTGTGGCCTGTTGTGCTGGGGCAATATTTGGGTGACAGATGTGACCGCACCAACGATTGTCTGCCCTACACAGGAAGTAGACCTGGTTTGCAATGATTTTGACTTCGTGATGGATGCCGAATCCAGTCTGGCCGACCTTGGGCAGCCGATTGTCCTGGACAACTGTGTGGAATACAACACCATTACCTTTACCGATGAAATGGTAATGGGGCTGCCAAGTTGCGAAGGGCAGCGCATCAACCGTACCTTTACGGTGACTGACCCGGCAGGCAACTCCACCACTTGCGTGCAGGAAATCAATTTCCGTAACCTGTCATTCAGTGATGTCATGCAGCCAGACCCCGCACCGGTGGTCTCCTGTGATCAGCCATTTGCTGCGGACCCCGTCACGGGTAATCCAACAGCAGACGTGACAGGTTCCCCAATGATTGATGGCTATTACAATGACTACTTCTTTGACGGTGCGCTCTGTGACCTGGGCGCTACCTTTGAGGATGGCCCGCCAATTCAGGTTTGCGACGGTACGATCAAATTCGTGCGGGAGTGGACAATTATTGACTGGTGCCCGGGTGGTGGCGACAACGTTATGACCTTCACTCAACTGATTAAAATAGGTGACGAGGAAGGGCCAGCGGTTACTCCGCCGAACGTAGACAGCGATGGCGATGGTGAGCTTGACCCATTGGTGTACTCTACAGGTACCTTTGACTGTACAGCAGCGATTGTTGTGCCGGAGCCTGATGTGGTGGATAACTGCTCCAGCTTCGAAATTGATACAGATATCCTCGTGGAGGAAATTGTACCCAATTACAATCAGTACGGTCAGCTCATCGGTTACGATACGGTACAAACGGTATTTGCCTCTATTGGGCCCGATGACAACCGGTTTATCTCGGGTATTCCTATTGGTTGCCACACCTTCCGCTATAAAGTGACAGACGACTGTAACAACTTTACCATCATTGACGCACCGTTCTGCATCGAAGACAATATTGCACCTTCAGCGGTTTGTGACGATGACCTGAATATCTCACTGGGCGGTAATGGTGCAGCACGGGTATTTGCTACGGATATCGATGAGGGCAGCAGCGACAACTGCGAAATTGCTACTCTTGAAGTACGGCGCTTGTACGAGCTTGACCCTAATGATTGCAGCGATGTTACGGACTATTATTCCGACTGGGGTAATTTTGTCGATTTCTCCTGCTGCGATGCCGGCAGCATGGTAACCATTGAGCTGCGCGTGACGGATATCTACGGCAACCAGAATATTTGCTGGCTGGAAGTAATGATAGAGGATAAGATCAATCCATTCTGTGTGGCGCCTGCCAATACCACTATTAGCTGCGCTGACATCCCTGCCGGTTTCGAACCGGAAAGCCCTCAGGCATTAGAGGCCTTGTTTGGTGTCGCTACCGCAATGGATGATTGCGGAGTTGCTACAGTGGATGAATTCACGCCGGAATCCACGCTCGATGCCTGTGGCTTTGGAACCATTACGCGTACGTTCACAGCATTTGATAATGCCGGCAATCAGTCTACCAACACTTGCCAGCAGGTCATCACGGTCACGGAGGAATACAACTACACGATCAAGTTCCCGAAAGACGAGATCTCCAACTGTGGCGTACCTTCACCAGACACGATCCTTGTCAACGGGCAGGGCTGTGATATGCTCTCGGTAAGTGTCTTTGATGAATACTTCTACCCGAATGCGGGGGGGAATGACGCTTCATGCTACAAGATCTTCCGCCGCTACCGGGTACAGAATATGTGCGAGTGGGACGGCATTTCCGGACCATTCGTGGTCGGCCGCAATGAAGATTGCGATGCCACGCCTGGAGATGAAGATGTCTGGGTGGTTCGTACCCCCGGCACAACGTACATTGACCGCGATAACAATCCAAACAACAGCAATCCTGCCTTTGGCGTGAAAGGGACCTCCTGCGATGGGCAGACCAACCCTGCGGGTTACTGGCGTACGGTTGCTTCCGTTGGGTATTGGCAGTACACTCAGATTATTGAGGTGAAAGATGAAGAAGCGCCGGAGATCAGCTTTGCCGGCCCTCAGGAATTCTGTAGTATCAATCAGGCGACCTGTAACGCAACAGTACAGTTCCCATTCACAATTGTAGAAAACTGTGATCCGGACAATCTCGATATTACGGTTGAGTTGGATGCAGGAGCCAATGGTACAATTGACTTCAACGTGACCAACCAACTCACCGGCTCCTATCCAAACTATGTGATCGGTGGGGAGTACCCAATCGGTTCTCACGAATTCCGCGTAACAGTCTCCGATGGCTGTGGCGGCAATACAGACTTTGCAATACTGCCATTTGAAGTGATCGACTGTGCACCACCAACACTAACCTGTCTGAATGGCATCACCTTCAGCTTGCAGGAACTGCCACCGAACACGGATATTGACGGTGATGGCGAGATTGATGCCTATGGTGCGGGAATTTGGGCAAACGACTTCCATATCAATGAATCGGACTGTAGTGATGATACCATTGCCTTTTCCGTGAACCTGGTGGGGGAGACACCAAACTTCAACCAAACCTCGATCTACTTCACTTGTGATGATGTTGGTAACGTGCCTATTGAGGTCTACTTTTACGACAGTGCATTCAATCCGAATGCCGTGCAGCCGGATGGTACCGTTGGCGGCCCGAACTGGGACTTCTGCGAAACTTATGTGCTGATCACGGATCCGGAAGGCTTCTGTACGACCACACAACCAGACCCAATGATGGCAGGCCTCATCTCCAGAGAGAATGACGATGCTGTAGAAGCAGTGGAAGTTTCGCTGAGTGGACAGATGAGTACGTCCATGATGACAAACTCAACGGGTACCTACGAATTCGTTGACCTTCCAATGGGGTATGACTACACGGTAACACCGTCCAGAGATGATGAGCACCGCAATGGTGTATCCACCTTCGATTTGATCATCATTCAGCAGCACTTGCTGGGCATCTCAGCGCTGGGTAGCCCGTACAAGATGATTGCTGCGGATGTCAACAGGACCAATTCTATTACGACCCTGGATATGATTCAGATTCAGAAGCTGATTCTGGGTGAAATTCAGGAGTTTGCCGGCAATACGAGCTGGAGGTTTGTAGACCGGGAGTTTGTATTCCCTGTACCGACGAACCCTTGGTTCTCCCTGTTCCCCGAAAGCATCTCCGTAAACAATCTGGATGATGATGTGATGTCGAATGACTTCGTAGCCATCAAGGTTGGGGATGTAAACAATAGCGCGACTACGACCCTCTTTACCGGAATCGACGAGCGGAGTTTCCGTGGCGCATTCCAGTTGAAAACCGGAGAGCAGCAGCTGAAGCAGGGGGCACAAATCCGGGTTCCGGTGCGCGCGCCTCAGGATGAGCCCGTTTACGGTTATCAGTTCTCCATGAACTTTGATACCGATATGCTGGCACTGGCAGAAGTGGAGTACGGATTGGCTCAGGAAAATAGTCTTGGCCTGTACGATGCAGACCAGGGCTTGATTACCGCCAGCTGGTATGACGAGGAGTTAATGGCAGATGGTGGTACAGCCGGTGGTCCGGTGTTGTTTACTTTGGTCTTCGACGTGGTAGGCAGCGCAACAACCACACTTAGCGAAGTGCTTGAGGTCAATTCCAGTGTGACGCTGGCAGAGGCCTACAGCCGGGACGGACGATTGCTGGACGTGAGCCTGAACTTTGCACAAGGAGAAAGCTCCAGGGCTCCATTCCATCTCTACCAAAACCGTCCTAACCCATTCCGGCAAGGAACCATCATTGGTTTCGACCTGCCTCAAGCGGGTGAAGCCGCCCTGCATATATTCGACCTTAATGGCCGTCTGCTGAAGACCTACGAAGGGGATTACGCAGCCGGTTACAATGAGATTCGATTGGAGCGGGATGAACTGCCTGCTGCCGGAGTGTTCTACTACCGTTTACAAGTAAATGGACAGGTAGCAACCAGAAAGATGATTATTCAGGATTAACCAAAGCTAATGGCCTGTCAGGGCGTTTCAACAGCGTCTTGGCAGGCCTCTTTTAATTCAGCCTTGGGTTACAGTATTTCAGATAAAAGAACAATCTATTGAATAATTAAGATGATTTTAGCATTTTTGTCATATCAGGAATAAGTCGAATTATACCTGTTTCCCCATAGCAAGCGTGCAAAATCAGGTTATTGATCCCTTTGTCACATCTGCCTGACCAGTAAAAGACGACCTCAAACACATTTAGGCGGTTAAACAGTACCTTCCTCCCCCCTTAATTATGGTACTGTTTGTACCCAGACAGTAAGCACACACTTGGACAAATTCAGACACTAAAAGAATGGTGACCGCACAGGCAGCCTCTTAGCTGTTAGAGCGGTCTAAAGAGTAGTAAGCACGAAAAAGGGCTTTCACTTTATCCGGAAATAGAAAGGAATTTGTCATATATGTTATAAATTATTAAACCAGTATTGCAGGGGATTGTAAGACATATATCTTTACAATCGAACTGATGATTCGCATCTCGTGAAATTATGAAGACGTCCGGCACCACGGTTTTTAGCGTGTTTTGTTATGCATTGGGGCTCGTTATGCTCCTCTGCACAACGGCTTGGTCAGTCCCGACTCACGGAGAGACGGCAGAATCAGCCACTTCAGTTGAGGTATCCTGGCCCGAAGCCGCGCTGTCGGCCTGTGAATCAGATTCCACCGCCCCAGTCATCGTTTACCCGGCTGCCGGTTTGCACGCTACCATTGAGGGCTGCGACGCCGGGCAACCTGCGGTCTTCTTCTTTTCTATTACGGTAGCGGATGATTGTGACCCTAATCCTGCATATGATATAAGCCTTTTATCTGGAGATACCGCCAGCCTTTCCCTTAGCAATCCATACGATAATCACTTTTTGCTTACGGCTCTGCCGGGCAGCTACGAAATTACCATCACAGCGTCTGATACCACCGGGAATGCCCGAGAGGAAATTTTTGCTGTAGAAGTAGGGCAGGAGCCAGTTCCGGGCACAAACTATGGCTGCAATGACACCATCATCGTTACGCTCGATGAGGCTTGTCAGCGTTTAATCACGCCTGATATGATTCTGGAAGGGGATATTGGCTGCGTCCCGGCAGAATACTTTGATATTCAAGTCGTAGATGAGGTACCGGGCAACGGGCCGTTAGTGGATGGAACAGGTACTTATCCGGTAGAGCTCAACCCACAGCAAGTAGAGGCCGTTTCAGGGTTTACCCTATCTGCTGACCCCAGTTTCTGGGAATTGTCCAATCGGGGCAGCGCAGCCGCCAACTTTTCGGCAGATACGCTTTTCCAGTCTGTAAACGTGCCAGGTGGCTGGTCGGCAGCCGTTCTCCCAATTGATTTTGGAGGGGTGCTTCATTTTGACTGGGCAACATCCATTGAACTGGCAGACTCCGCTACCTTTAGTATTCAGGTACTGAATGCCGATGGTACAGTCGCCATTGAAAACCTATACAGCAATTCTGATGCGGGCAGCTTCGAAAGCCCGGTCGCTCAGGGGCAGCTTCTAGTTCTGAATTTAGTTTCCCCGGGCGTGGCAGAGCCTAACCCTACTTTCAGCACCTTTGTTACGAATTGGAGTGTAACTTTAGATGAGCTTGACCTGAGTGCCGCTTTTCCTTGTTGGGGAATGGTCGTAGCCCGCGATCAGATGCCTCCCTCCATCACCTGTCCGCCCGATACCGATGCGGCAACGATTATGCAGACCGCTCAGCAACTGAATGGTGCCATTACTGCTCAAAGCCCAACCATTAATGTGAACGTCCACTCCTGCCTTTCGGGAGATTTGCCGATTAGCGGGGACCGTTTCTACGATGTGATTGTGTTTGAAGTAGATCAACCGGGCATCTTTACGTTCTTTCTCAACACCACATTCTCCGATGGTGGCGGGCATATGGCCCTGTTTCAGGGAGGCTTCAGCCCGCTGAGCCCTTGCAGCAGCATCCTGGCGCAGCACGATTTCCCGGCTTCTCCGAACCCATTCAACGGAGGCAACGACCCCTATGTAAGACTGTCGCTGCCGCTGGAAGCCAATCAGCTATACTATTTGTTTACGACAACAGATACGCCCGGTGCTACCGGCGACTATACCTACTCGATATTGCCGGACGGCAATGGCTTGCTCAGTGGTGCAACCGAGGTGGTGCTGCCATTTACGCAAACGCTATTCTGTGAAGACCTGTTTTTCATCCAGGAAACCGATAGCCTGCACTGGACAGGCGCTCCTGAAATCTCGGACAACTGCGGGCCGGTCAACTTTACTTTTGAGGATGACCTGGAGCAGTCAGGCGATTGTGGCGCATTGAGCATCCTTCGGACCTTCACCGTTGAGGATGACTCCGGGAATTCCAATTCATGTACGCAGCAAATTGACTTGCGCCGGCCCGGTGTGGATGATATATCGCTACCGCCTCAGACCTTCCCTATTGATTGCAACCTAAATTATCCGGTAAACGGTATGGGCAATCCCTCCCCCAGCCTTACCGGCTATCCTTTTTTGTTAACGGTGCAGGGCGCCCGTGACCTGGACCAGGTGTATTGCAATCTGGGGGCATCATATAGCGATGGTCCGGCCATTCCTGTCTGCGAAGCCTCTTTCCAGTTTTTGAGGACCTGGGATATTATTGACTGGTGCGACCCGGCCGGCTCCTTTACTTTCGGGCAAATCATTAAGGTAGGAGATTTCACCGCACCTTTATTGAATTGCCCGGCTCAGGACACTGACGGGGATGGCTTGGATGACGTACTGGTATTCCCAACCCAACCCTTTGAATGCACTGGAGCTTTTGCAGTGCCTTTGCCGGAAGTAACCGATAACTGCTCCAGTTGGGAGGTGTTCACTCAGGTGGTAACCTTCCGCGATAGCATTGTGCATAATGCTTCCGGCTTGCCTGTAGACACATTGGAGATCGAAGAGGTGCTGGCCACGATTCCTGATGATGCGCCAAACCGTTTCGTCTCCGGAATACCCACTGGCTGCCATGCTTTCCGCTATGTAGTGACGGATGCCTGCGATAATCAAATTGAACAGTACTGCACCTTCTGTGTGGAAGACCGCACCGAGCCGGTTGCAGATTGCAATGAACAGCTCAATGTTTCACTGACACATGACGGGTTTGTCCGCCTTTTGGCGCCAAGTGTTGATGAGGGCAGCTGGGACAACTGCGCCATTGAGCAAATGGAAGTTCGCAGGCTAATCACTAAAGGACCAGGCTGTACAACAGTAGATTCTACCTACTCTGACTGGGCACCTCATGTAGATTTTACCTGCTGCGATATTGATTCTCTTGTACTCATAGAACTGTTGGTGGTTGATACGGCCGGCAATGAAAATACCTGCTGGGCAGAAGTGCTGGTTGAAGACAAAATCCGCCCTAATTGCAGCCCTCCCAATGACCGGGTTATATCCTGCGATAGCCTGCCTAACGGTTTCGAACCAGACAGCCTTGGAGGGCTTCAGTCGCTGTTTAGCCAGCCTTCTGTAACGGATAACTGTTCGGCGACCTGGGAAGAACTGGAACCAGAATCTTTGATTGATGAGTGTGGGGTAGGTACTATTGTCCGGCGCTTCCAGGCAGTGGATGTTGCCGGGAACGTGTCGAACACAGCCTGCGAACAGCTCATCACTATTGAGCCCGACCACAATTACGAAATAAAATTCCCCCGGGATGGCATGTCCAACTGCGGTATTCCCAATCCAGATACGATTGAAGTCTTTGAGATGGCTTGCGACCTGCTGGCTGTGAGTGTAACGGATACAGTTTTTGCGGCTTCCGGAGACGAATGTTATAAGCTTTTCCGCACTTACAAAGTGATTAACTGGTGCGAGTACGATGGCGAAAGTCCGCCTGTACTGATCCGCCGCGATGAAGATTGCGATGAAATACCTGGGGATGAAGATGTTTGGGTGCTTCGCCGTTCGGACCATGCTTTTGTTGACCGGGACAACCACCACAACAACAGCGTACCAGCTGCTGGCACAAAAGGCACTGTGTGCAACGGGCAATCCAACCCTGAAGGTTTTTGGCGGACAGTCGTATCGAACGGATTCTGGCAGTATCAGCAGCATGTAAAGGTATTTGACGACGAAGCACCGGAAATCCTGTTTGTCCCGCCATTGGATGTCTGTAGCATAAACAATGAAACCTGCCGTGCTTCTGCGGAGTACCTGTTTAGTGTACTCGATAACTGCACCCCTTCTGACCTGACCATTGAGGTTTATTATGATGAATATTCTGATGGGACAGTGGATTCTGTCTTTACCGATATTTTTGGGACTTATCCTAAGTGGAAGCTCAATGGGGACTGGCCGATAGGAGCGCATGAATTTGAAATCCGGGTGGAAGATGGATGTGGCAATGAAGCTGCCGCCACTATGCCGTTCCGAATAGTAGACTGCCTGGCACCAGTGCCTACCTGCATTAATGGCTTGTCGACTCCGCTGATGCCTGTCCCTCCCCAAACGGATGTGGATGGAGATGGAGATTTTGACCGCGGTGCGGCAACTATATTTGCGACAGATCTGATTGTCTCGCCCTATATAGACTGTAGTGGTCCGGTTACATACAGTGTCAACAGGGTAGGAGAACAGCCCGCCCGCGACAAGACCTCCATCATCCTGACCTGCGAAGACCTCGGCGTGGCCCTGCTTGAAGTATATGCCTGGGATAGTGCGGACAACCCCTTTCAGGTACAGCCAGACGGAAGTACCGGCGGCCCCAATTACGATAATTGTGAGACTTACGTGCTGGTCACCAATAACCTAGCCGATTGTAATGCGCCTTTGCCCACCATTGCCGGTGCCATCGAGCGGGAGGATGAATCTCCTGTGTCGGGCGTATCTACTGACCTTAGCGGTTTCATCAGCCAGTCGGTCCTTACCGATAGTCTGGGGACCTACGCACTCGAAGGGTTAGAACCGGAATTTGATTATACCGTTACCCCTTTCCTCGATGGAGATGACCAGAATGGGCTGACCACCTACGATGTCGTTTTAATCAGCCGTCATATTCTGGGGATCGATCACTTGGATTCTCCCTACCAGCTGATTGCGGCCGATGTAAATAACTCAGGCTCCGTCAGTACACTCGATATGATCCTGCTGCGCCAGGTTATCCTGAGCATCCTGGTTGAAATACCGAATGGACCCAGCTGGCGGTTCGTTCCAAAAAGCCATCAGTTTGAAGATCCAACCAACCCCTGGGCGGAACCGATACCCTACTCGGTAACCTATAACGACCTGGTCACTTCCCGACTTGATGAAGACTACGTCGCTATCAAAATAGGAGATATTGATCTAAGTGCGGTTGCCAGCGCTGGACCGGTTACAGAAACAAGAAACAGCAGCCATGATGGCCCGGCAGCCCACCTTCGCTTCGAAGATGTGGTCCTTCCGGCAGGTGCTGCGGTGCAGGTGCCCCTGAATAGCGACTGGTCTGACTTAGCGGGTTTTCAGGCATTGTTAACTTTTGATCAAGAGGCCGTAGCATTGGAAAGCGTGGATGCGGGTGCGCTAGGTGAACCATTTTTTCATCAGGTATCCGGTCGTTTAGCTATGAGCTGGAATGGCGACACTCCACCGGAAAACGACAAACCTTTGCTCTATTTGACCCTGCGGGCTAAGCGTCGGGTACGCTTGTCGGAAGTGGTATTCCTGGATGCTCAAAGCATGCAGCCGGAGTGCTATACTCCATCGCTGGTCAAAGGCCCTGTATTCCTGCAGTTCAGGGATGTTGCATCAGCAGGTTATGAACTGGAAGTTTTCCCCAATCCTTTCGTACAGCAAGCTACAGTCCGGTACTACGCTTCTACTGCGGACCCTGCCCATTTGTCCATCCTTGATCAGCAAGGGCGGCTGATATGGGAAGGATGGCAGTCACCATCCTCTGCCGGTTGGCAGGAGTGGTTGCTCAATGAGCAGTTGTTGCCCTCCAACGGACTGTATTTCCTCCGGCTGAGCAGTAGCGGGCAAGTATGGTCTCATCGTCTTTTAAAGTCAGATTAGAGCTTTGCTATTACAAGGGATAGTCAAACAGCCCCGCGTGCCTTTCTGGCATGCGGGGCGGTTTTGTATGTAGAGCTACAGTAGTTGCTATAATCCTATCGTGCGCCCTGTTTTACACTATTTGTAATTTGTCTAAAAAAAAGTATCCAGATTGCAACCAACTCTGGGTAGGAGTGTTATATTTGCGTCTGTAATAGTTTTACTATTGTGTAATGGAGTTAAACTTGTTTATAAAATCGTAGCCCTATGTCACAGATCGAGTTTACCGAGTCATTCTGCCAGTTTCGCCCCATGCTTTCTTCCTTCGCATTCCACTTGACCAAGAATGAGGAGGAAGCACAGGACCTTTTACAGGATACGGCGTATAAAGCCTTTAAGTACCGCAGCATGTATAAGCCACATACCAACCTTCGGGCATGGCTGATGACCATAATGCGGAATACCTTTATCAATAATTACCGTCAAAAGAAGCGTCGTCAAACCTTGAACGACAAAACTCCAAACAACTACTTCCTAAACAGCGGAGGCCGCACTGTACTTAATGGCGGAGAGTCAACAGTAACCATGAATGAGCTCTCCCGTCTTGTGGATGGGCTGGAAGACTGGCTGAAAGTGCCCTTTCTGATGCACTATCAGGGGTTCAAATACGAAGAAATTGCTCAGGAGCTTGACATTCCCCTTGGTACGGTCAAAAGCCGGATCTTCTTTGCGCGCAAGAAACTACAGGAAGGACTAAAAGGAATGTATCAATCTCAAAACCTGAACGAATTATTGAACTAAAATGGCTGTAGCCAGGTCATTACTACCAAACTTTTCATCAACCGGAATTCCAAATGGCTCTGTTATCTATTGAGTTAAAGATCAACGAGAAGCTTTACAAAAACGACCCTCAGCGCACAGACCTGGGGCGTAAAATCCTGCAGTATAGCGTCATTATGATTGATGAGCTTGGGCTGGAGCGGTTTAATTTTAAAAAGCTGGCTCAACGAATAGGGTCTACAGAAGCGTCCATCTATCGCTACTTTGAGAACAAATACCTTTTGCTCATCTATCTTGTTAACTGGTATTGGGAGTGGATGCGCTTCAGAATCGACCTTAAAACGATGGAAATTGACGATCCTATCAAAAGGTTGCGGGCGGTCGTCAGCTGCATAGTCGATACGGCAAAGCGCAATACAACAGTAGCTTTTATTGATGAAGACATTCTTCACCGTATCGTTGTGGCGGAGGGTACCAAGGCTTACCATAACAAAGCTGTGGATGCGCAGAATCAGGATGGCTTCTTCTCTTCCTACAAGGAGCTCTCCAAGAAAGTAGCTGGTGTGATTCTGGAGAACAATCCCGATTTTCCTTATCCAAGAGCTATGGCTTCCAATATTCTGGAAATGACCAACAACCACATCTACTTTGCTGAACACTTGCCGAGCCTCACCGAGGTCAAAGCCAACGGTGATATTCTCGCACAGGTGGAGGAGTTGATGTTGTACTATATCTGGAAACTTATCTTCCCGCCAACCGTTCAGCATGATGAGGCTTATCAACAAGCCAGTCATCAGATGCCACAACCTGAGCGCTGGAGCATGGATGTCACAACGAATGGGTTGCAATATTCAGAAAAATAGCGCATCATTCAGAGTGTCTGGTCTCTGCGAGAAACGATAGGGCTTCACCCCAGTTGGTTTTGTTCCCTTATTACTTTAAACTAAGTATCCCTAACCAAACTTTTGAATATCAGGGGCAAAGCGTCCCGCCATGCTTTTCTTCTTAGGAAAGCCTTGTTTCTCCAGAGGTTGCCTTCTGGGGTATGCAGAAATGCTGCTTTCCATCCGGAGCATGGCTTTTTGGGTTGAAATAATTGATTTGTAATAGAGTTTATTAAGGTAGGTTTTGTACAGGGTATGGATGAGTATTTTTTGCCAGATCAAAGAACACCCGGAACCTCGACTTCAGAAAGGGAGCCCTTTAATTCCCTTTCTTCGTGTAGCTACGAAGGTGAGGACGAGATGCAGAGCTGGTGAAAAAGACCATTCAGAGACCTACAAAATTTGCGTTAATAAACTCTAATATTCACGCGAAGCTGTTATGCCTGAGGTGAAGTATCGGTAACAGCTGAATGCAAAATACTCTTGGAATGGCAGATTATGGTTCTACGAAACCTTTGCAGCGGTTTTTCCGTTTGCTGGAACTCGACAAGAAAGACATTTACTACATATATGTCTATGCAATCTTTGCCGGGCTGATCACGCTTAGCCTGCCGCTTGGGGTACAGGCGATCATCGGCTTAATCGCGGGAGGGGCGTTGTCCGCATCCCTGGTTATTCTGGTAGCCGTCGTTACCCTTGCAACAGCGCTCTCCGGTATTCTCAAAGTGATGCAGCTGACGGTTACGGAGACCATACAGCGGAGGATTTTTGCCCGTTCGGCTTTTGATTTTGCCTATCGCATACCGCGTATCAAGCTGGATGAAGTGGTCCGGTTTTATCCGCCAGAATTGGTCAACCGCTTTTTTGATACGCTCTCTGTACAAAAAGGGGTGCCCAAAATCCTGATGGACTTTTCCACCGCCGTCCTCCAAATCCTTTTCGGGCTGATCCTGATTTCTTTTTACCATCCTTTCTTTGTTTTCTTTGGGCTTGCGCTGATTGTCATTCTGCTGGCTATCATGCGGGTGACCGGCCCCGGTGGGCTCAAGACCAGCCTCAAAGAATCGAAATATAAGTACGAAGTGGCTTACTGGCTGGAGGAAATCGCCCGCGCCATGAATACCTTTAAGCTGGCAGGTGGCAATTCCTTCTCCCTGAATAAAACGGATGGTCTGGTTTGCGATTACCTGGATGCCCGGAAGAAGCACTTTAAAATTCTGGTCTTCCAGTACGGGAATATCGTAGCTTTCAAAACCATCATCACAGCCGGTCTTTTGTTTTTGGGAGCCTATCTGGTGATTGACAATCAGATCAACATTGGCCAGTTCGTTGCAGCGGAGATTGTGGTGATCTTGGTGATGAACTCTGTGGAGAAGCTCATTCTGAGTATGGAGACCATTTATGATGTACTCACAGGGCTGGAAAAACTGGGCGCTGTCACCGACCTGCCTATCGAGGAGGAAGAAGGCCGACTGTTCGAGCAAATCGACACCGGTAAAGGCATTGCGCTCAACCTGGAGAAGCTGACCTTCAAATTCCGGGATTCCGAGAAGAATACCTTGGATAACCTGAACTTAAAGATTAAAGCTAACGAGCGCATTTGCATCGCTGGCTACAATGGGTCTGGTAAGTCGACCCTGCTTCAGATTATGGCAGGCCTGTATACCGATTTTAAAGGCAGTATTTCCTACAACGGTTTCCCAGTGCGGAACCTCAACATACATAGCCTGCGGCAACAAATAGGCGATTATTCTGCACAGGAAGACATTTTCAGGGGCACCATTCTGGAAAATATCACCTTCAGTTGCCCCGATGTGCCATTGAAACGCGTGGTAGAGGTCGCGAATCAGATCGGGTTGAGTACATACATTGACAAGCTACCCAAAGGCTATGAGACCATGCTTCTGCCTGAGGGCAGCAACGTCACCCAAAGCATACGTACCCGCATTATTCTGGCGCGTTGTATCATCACCAGCCCGCGTATGCTGGCTGTGGAAGGTTTCTTCTACGGAATTGAGCAAGGCGACCGCGAGATGATTTCGGACTACCTCACTTCTGAAGATCACGACTGGACTATGGTCACCGTAACGGATGACCCGGTTCTTGCTTCCCGGTGTGACCGAATCATCGTCATGAAAGAAGGGCAGATCGTACAATCCGGGACGTTTGAAGAGATTGAGAAGGGCCCCCACTTTTACAATATTTTTACACGAACTGACGCAGCGCGGATTCACGGCAACGGAGTCGGGAAGTCGCATCAATCTGCAGAATCAAATGCTTAACCGATATGTTGAATATATCTGATAATACTGTTAATCAGGAAGTAGAGTTCAGCCGGTTCAACTCTTTTAAACGGACTGTGCTGTCTAATGCCAACCGGATGTTTACCCGCTGGCTGTTATTCACGCTTTTCCTTGTGATTGTGTTCTTATTCCTGCCCTGGACGCAAAACGTGCAGTCTAAGGGCAAGGTCACTACCCTTCAGCCCGGGCAGCGGCCGCAGACCATACAGTCTACCATTGCGGGCCGTATTGAGAAATGGTATGTTCGGGAAGGGGACCTGGTCAGGCGGGGAGATACGATTGTATTCCTTTCGGAAATTAAGGCTGAATACTTTGACCCCGATCTTGTACCCCGCACCAATCAGCAGGTGAAGGCAAAGGAAGGGGCTATCAATTCCTACAACGATAAGGTGGTGGCACTGAAGCAGCAGATCGAAGCCATGAAGTCAGAGCTGGAGTTCAAGCAGCGGCAGCTTAGGAATAAAATTCTCCAAACAGAGGCCAAGCTCAACTCTGCAGAAGCCGATTATGCGCAGGCTATTGTTCAGGATTCTATTGCTAACCGGCAGTTTGCACGTTCGCAGGAGCTGTTTGACAAAGGTATTGACAGCCGGACCAAGCTGGAGGATAAACAGTCGAAACTTCAGGAGACGGAGAACAAAGTCATTTCTGCCCGGAATAAGGTTCAGGAGGCTAAGAATGAGTTAGAAATTGCTAAGTTAGACCTCAATACAATACAGACCGACTATAATCAAAAAATAGCAAAAGCAGAGTCAGATAAATTCAGCACGATGTCCATGATGTATGATGCTGAGGGGAGCGTCAATAAGTTGCGGATTCAGGCTTCAAACTATAGTGCCCGCAATCAGTTTTACTATATTCTTGCCCCTCAGGATTGTTACATCACCAAAGCCATTACACCCGGTATTGGTGAAACGGTGAAGGAAGGGGGAGATATTGTAACCATCATGCCAGCTGACTATGAACTGGCTGTGGAACTCTTTGTGAAGCCTATGGATCTGCCGCTCATCGAACTCGGGCAGGAAGTCCGTTTCATTTTTGACGGCTGGCCAGCGTTCATTTTTTCCGGCTGGCCCGGGCAGTCCTTCGGTACTTACTCCGGCAGTGTGGTCGCTATTGACAATATGATTAGTAAAAATGGTGAATACCGCATTCTAGTGGGTGCAGACCCCGGCGGCAAGCCCTGGCCGGAAGCCCTACGGGTAGGCTCAGGGGCTCAGGGGATTGCGCTGCTCAATAACGTGCCGCTCTGGTACGAAATATGGCGCCGACTCAATGGGTTCCCACCAGATTACTACGACGCGGAAGATGGTGATATGGGAGATGGCGAGGATGTTAAAATGAAAGCTCCGGCAAAATCAATAAAATAAAATGAGATTGAGATTCATCCCGACGCTTTTCATACTAATGCTATTTGGTGTGGTAGCCGAAGCGCAACCGGCGGACAGTGCGCAGGTGCTCACCGCTGATCAGTATTTGTCCTGGGTGGCGAGCTACCATCCGGTGGCGCGGCAGGGGCGGTTGCTGAATGTGCAGGCGGAAGCTCTGGAGCGGCTGGCCCGGGGCGGGTTCGACCCCAAGCTTTACGGCGACTGGGACCAGAAAAACTTCAAGGAAAGTGAATACTTTGCGTTTGGTGAGGCTGGCGTGAAAATTCCGACCTGGTATGGCATTGAGCTTAAAGGAGCTTATGCTGTCGCAGATGTGGATGCCCTCTATCAAAACGCGGAGCGCACCGTGCCCGATGTGGGGCAGGCCATATTAGGCATTAAGGTGCCCCTCGGCCGTAACCTGATCATTGATGAGCGCCGGGCTGCTCTGGAGCAAGCCAAAATCATGGCCGATGCTAACCGGGCAGAGCAGCAGGGTATGGTCAACGATTTATTGCTGGAAGCCGCAAAGGCTTACTGGGAGTGGAGCGTGGCTTTCAATCAACTGATCGTTTTTGATCGGGCACTGGTCATTACGGTAGAAAGATTTGAGGGGATAAGGGAGAGTTTCCTCGCGGGGGATTTGCCCGCAATCGATACGCTAGAAACGATGATTCAGGTGCAGGTCCGGGAGTTTGACTATAACAATGCCTTGATTGAATACCGGAACGCGACGCTCAAACTCTCGAATTTTCTCTGGACAGAAGCCGGAGAGCCGTTGGAGGTAACCGATGAGCTTCGTCCGCTATTGCTGGAAGAACTCTCTCCTGACCCGTTGCCAAATACCCGGCAACAACTTTGGCAGGATGCTCTGCAAATACACCCGGACCTCTTGAAGTACCGGTTCAAGCTGCAGCAGTATGATGTGGATAGACGGTTGGCCCTGGAGCAGCTTAAACCACGCCTGGACTTCGAGTACAACTTCCTGGGCGAAGGGACCAACTTCCTCCCTGGCCCAACTACAGATAATGGCATTACGCAATTAGTTGGGCAAAATTATAAGTGGGGCGTACGCTTCGACTTCCCGGTTTTCCTGCGCAAAGAGCGGGGGAAATTACAGCTTACGCGCATCAAAATTCAGGATACAGAGTACACCCTGCAGCGCAAACAACTGGAAGTAGAGAACAAGATCAATAATTACTACAACGAGCAGGATAACTTTATCGCTCAGATTGAGCTCTATGAGGGCGCTGTTCAAAACTACAACACCTTACTCGAAGCCGAATACATCAAGTTTGACCTGGGAGAGAGCTCCATTTTCCTGGTGAATTCCCGTGAGCAGAAGCTCATAGAGGCACAGCTGAAGCTTATAGAGCTGCGTGGTAAGTTCTTCAAGACCCGTCAGAAGCTCCAATGGGCCGCTGGCCAACTGGGGCTGATGGCTAACTGATGAATGCCCCAGATCAGGGCGTATCATCCTGGTTTAATAGGTTTCCATTTCTAATTAGGTTTGTTATCATCCAGGGGCACCTCAAAATATGTTTTCAGGTGCCCTTGGCTATGGCTGTTCTCCGCCGCGCTCATTTCGCACTCAGGAACAAGTTCCAGAAAAAAGCGCTACGGCAAAAGCCGCAGCGCCTTCAAATTCCCCATAAATAATCTTTGATTTACTATAGCACACTGCGTAATAGGATTAGTGGTTACCTTGAACAAGATGGGCTCAAATCAAGGCTACAACACAATCAAGAATGAGGGGGAAGAACCCTTCAAAATGATCGAAAATTATTACACCGTATACTAACGATCAGAACGAATTAATTGACCGGGTTTTCACGGTTCCCCCCTGTTAATTAATTCTGCCTTTAACGGTCTTTTACGGCTCAACCCACAAGTCATACTACTGTCTTTGTATACGCAACATGAAGTGGTCACCGACGATAAATGTCGGGATCTTGGATTTGCGACATGGGAGCAAGCCACTTCCCAGCGTAAATGCTGACCTGTCTGCCGAAGTACCGACACGAAGGCAGGCATTGAGTAGGTTTGCTGTGGCAAACCACTTAATCGT
>NZ_JALEGS010000076.1 GCF_022763345.1 Phaeodactylibacter sp. | reverse complement strand
CTTTTGTACTATTAACAAACGTACGAGCATCTACGCTGAGAAGTGGCTTGCGCCTGTCCTGACAAGCTACGCTTCGTCAGTGGCCGATGTCGCAAACTACTTCGTATTGCGTATATCCAAAATCCCGCCGGGTTCAACATCCTACCGGTAGGACCGTTTTTAGAATACAACCAACCAGTATATGGGAAAAAAGAATAAAAAGAAGCGCTTAGGCGTAGTGTACTCTACCAATCCGGATTTTGACTATGACTACAGCCAACCGGAAGAACAAGATGAAATCCCCGCCAATCAGCAGCGCCTGCGGGTGCTGTTGGACCGCAAACAAAGGGGCGGTAAGGAAGTCACCCTTATTACCGGCTTCCAGGGGCCAGCTGACCGCCTGAAGGAAATCGGCAAAATGTTGAAAACCAAGTGCGGGGTTGGCGGCAGTGCCAAAGATGGTGAAATCCTCATTCAGGGCGACCACCGGGACAAAGTGGTGGAGTTGCTTAAAAAAGAAGGCTTTTCGGATACTAAGAAATCCGGTGGGTAAGGCCTACGATTTCCGGGCTTCTTTCCAGGCTTTCACCATCATGACCACACGGCTGTAGTTTTTAATCCCCTCTTTGATTCCCTGTGCTTTGAGGTAAGTATCGTATGCAGCGTAGCGCAGCTCCGGCATGATATCAGGGTACTTTCGTAAATTGTCGTTGATGGCATCAAGGTCTGCCTGAATGCCTGTAGGCAGCTGTTCCCGAAATGCGAAGTAAGCTTCCCGGTCGTAGCGGAGGTAATGCGCGGCAAGGGTGCGGAAGTGATCCAGGTGGCCAGCATAGGCAATAAGCGGGTCAGCTGAGCGGGTGCAGGCTACATAGGCCCAGAAATTGCAAGTCCCTTCATCTCCAAAACCGTAGCCATGAGACAATTCGTGCGCCATTACCGGGATGACGGACAGCGGATCAAGCCCCGCATCCACCTGCCCTTCTCCCGACCAGGGGAAATACATGCCCGAAGAACTAAACCGGAGAAAGATTCCCCTAGGGTAGATCCGCTTAGCCCGAACTTTACCGGTAGTGGGGAAGCCCAGCTCGCTGAGTACGCTTTCCAAGTCTTCACGCAACTGCTCTTCCAAATCTTCCGGCAGAAAAGACGCATCAATAGCGGCGGTGTCCGCGCCCTGTATTTTTTTTCGTAGTGCGATTACCTGTTCCGCCTCATCGATCAGCTCCGCCTTCAGTGCCTCTATCGGCAGCGGGCTGAGCACCAAGCCTAATTGCTGCTCTACCGGCACCCGGCCATAGTTGTAGCCCCAAAGCACCAGAAAGAAAAAAACCGCCCCGCCCGCAAAGCCAAGCAGCCCGAGCACTGCCCGGATACCTTTTTCCAAACGGGATATCGGCATGCGCCAGAGTGCTCTTGTTTTCACGAAAATGCCGACCAGCAACGCCAGCACAATCAGGTAAAGGACCGGAAAGGGAAGATAAGCCACCGTATGGTCAATAAAAGTACGGATGCCCAGGAAAAAGCCCCGGCTGTAGTATTGTTCGGTCCATTCGGGGTAAGCCCCCAGCAAGAGGCGCAGCAGAATAGCTGAGACGCCCAACCCGGCCCAAACCAGGCTACTTTTGTATCTGTTCATGCAGCAATAAACTTTTCTTTTTGTGTGGTTGTTGTGTTCAGGTGACTAAAATCAGCAATTGGAGACGTCTTTCACAGGACGTTTAGATAAGAACAAAGTACTATCTTTGCAACCTCAGGCAAACAACTGCTGTTTTATTTCAAATCATTTAATAACTGACAAAACCACTGAAAATGGCATTTGAATTCACGGATGCAAACTTCAAAGATACCGTACTGGACAAAGAAGGCGTAGCTGTTGTTGACTTTTGGGCAGAATGGTGCGGCCCCTGCCGTATGATTGGCCCGATCATCGAAGAGCTGTCTAAAGAATATGATGGAAAAGCACAAATCGGGAAAGTCAATGTAGACCACAACCCGGAAATTTCCATGAAGTACGGCATTCGCAGTATTCCTACAGTACTCGTCCTGAAAAATGGCGAAGTGGTGGATAAGCAGGTCGGTGTAACGACGAAGAAAGTACTTGCCGATAAGATTGAAGCTCAGCTTTAATCCTTCGGTCAGAATAAAGTGTATCTTAAGCCCTTATCACGCGCAAGCGGTAAGGGCTTAAATTTTTATTTCCTCTATGACACTTAGCGACAATTACGACATTCGGGACCTGGATCAGCTGGAGCTTCTGGCCCGGCAGGTGGTGGAAGGCTTTATCATCGGGCTGCACAAAAGCCCGTTTCACGGCTTTTCTGTGGAGTTTGCCGAGCACCGGCTCTACAATCAGGGCGAAGATACCCGCAATATTGACTGGAAGGTGTATGCCCGAACGGACCGTTTATTTACCAAGCGGTTTGAAGAGGAGACCAACCTGCGGTGCCAAATCGTTATCGATACGTCTTCCTCCATGTATTTTCCGGAAGCGGAAGGCAAAGACCGGGGCAACTACCTCAACAAGCTCCGTTTTTCGGCACTCGGCGCTGCCGCACTAATGAACCTGCTTCAAAAGCAACGAGATGCCTTTGGGCTCAGCCTTTTCGACGAATCCGTAAAGACCCATACCCGCTGCAAAAGCAGTACTTCTCACTACCGTCTGATGCTCACCCACCTGGAGGAAGCCATCAATAATCCAGTGCGGAACCGCGCCACCTCTGCCGCCGAAGCTATTCATCAGATTGCCGACAGCATCCATAAGCGCTCCATGGTCATGATCTTTAGCGACATGTTTGACCAGTCGGGCGATACCGAGCAGCTGTTTTCTGCCCTTCAGCACTTAAAGCACAACAAGCACGAGGTCGTCCTTTTCCACGTGGTAGACAAGGCTCAGGAAATGGACTTTGACTTCGAGAACCGCCCTTACCTGTTTGTGGATATGGAGACGGGCGAAGAAGTGCGCCTGCAGTCCAATCAGGTAAAAGACTACTATATTTCTCAGATGAAGCAGTTCAAGGAAGACCTGAAGCTTAAATGCTTGCAATACCACATCGACTTTGTGGAAGCGGACATTAATGAAGGTTTTAAGACTATACTTCAGGGGTATTTGGTAAAGCGGGGGAAGATGCGGGTGTAAAGCTTAGACCGGGCAGAGCAAGCCCTACCCGGTCTGTATGATTTACATTAAACTGGAAGCGCCGGAGATTATTGCAGGGTTAAAATGGCTCTTTCCTTACCATTACACGGACCCGACGCATCAAGTCTGTTTATTTTATCAGTAACAATCGCCTGGTAACAGGTTTTTTCCCTTCCTGCGTTATCCGGATGAGTACTACTTGCTGGCTGATGCCCCAATCCCTCGTATTCAGGCTTTGCTTTTGTCCACCAATGATCCTGTACCTGCCCAGTTCCTGCCCTAACAGACTGAGGACCGTTACATCAGCCGCTTCTCTGCTATTGGTTTCCAGGAAGACTATGTCACCTGCTGGGTTTGGAAAAAGCTTGAAATCGGCCCTATCTTCTCCTTCCTTTACCAATATTGGCTGACTGCTGTCCTGGTTAGCGGCCATTGCGCTACCGCCAATATTTAAATTTGGACCTATGACGAAGCCAGAATTAGCATTATTGCAAAGCGCTTTAACTCTCCATTGCACAATAGACCCCGGCGATAAATTATTGACCGTATAGTCGGAAGTATTGATGTCCAGGCTTACAGGGCTTCCACCTATCGGGCGATATTGCAACCGGTAACTATTAGCGTTAGGGACAGCACTCCAGGAAAGGGTTCCGCTAGTACCTGAAACCTGAACGGCTTGTAAGCTATTGGGGTCCATACAGCCTTCGTCCAAATCGCATATGTTATTATTGTTACTGTCTATTAGCGTACCTGTACAATTACAATCTGTTCCATACACATCGTTTTCGGTACAAGCGTTGCCGTCATCACACGGTGTGCCAATAAGTGCATCATCAAGCCCAGGGCACTGATCTTCGGCATCACAAATGCCATCTGAATCTGCATCCGGACAGGTATCCGTATCGGTAGCAAAAGATTGAATATCCGAGAAAGGACTGTTCTCATTACCACAAATCGCACGGACTCTCCAAAGATAAACCGTTGACGCTGAAAGGCCGGTCAGGTGGTAGCTGGTACTGCTGACCGTTTCTGACACCAGTTGGCTGAAAGGGGCTCCTTGTGGCAGGTATTGCAAGAGATACTGGCTCGCAGGCCCTACCTGGTCCCAGGTCAGCAAAGCGGAAGTGCCCGTAATACCTGTAGCTTGCAGGCTTACCGGCGCTGTGCAGTCCGCTGTTTCGTCCAAGTCACAAATGTTGTTATTGTTTTGGTCAATAAGATCGCCAACGCAGTTACAGTCCTGCGTATAGACATCATTAATGGTACAAGGGTCACCATCGTCACAGGGCGTGCCGATCAGGGCGTCATCCAGCCCGGGGCACTGATCAGCCGTATCACAAACGCCATCATTATCGGTATCGAGACAATTAGTAGTGAAAGTGCCAATATCAGAAAAAGAACTATTTGCACCGGCACATATCGCTCTGACCCTCCACTGATAGGTTGTACTCGGTTCCAGTCCGGTCAGGTTTACCGAGGCACCGGATGCAGAGATGGTTACAAGTGCGCTAAACGGTGCACCCTGAGCGAGATACTGAAACTCGTAACTATCAGCAGTGCTAACTGTACTCCAGCCCACCAGAGCAGTAGCTGCCGTTACATTATTCACCTGTAGCCCAACAGGTGCGCTACAACCCTCGTCCAGGTCACAAATATCATTATTGTTCTGGTCAATGAGGTCGCCAACGCAGTTACAGTCCAACGTGTAAACATCATTAATAGTGCATGGGTCACCATCTTCGCAGGGGGCACCGATAAGCGCATCATTCAGTCCCGGGCACTGATCAGCAAAATCACAGATGCCATCCTCATCGGTATCCTGGCAATCGGTTACGAAATTGGGTCCCTGGGCCGGCTGAGCAACTCCGTTGCTGCAATTAGCGATAAGCTCCCATTCATAGGTCACGCCGTCCTGCAGATTGGAAAGTGTAGCAGAATTACCACTGACTAATACTTCCGCCCATATTGCATTGACGAAGGCGCGCCGGTAACGCAGGGAGTAATTCACTGCGCCAGGAGCTGCAGCCCACGAAACCTGAGCAGTAGAGCTGGTCACAACTCCTACCGTGAGCCCGGAGGGAGACGGACATACTCCCGCGGCATTGCCATACCTGAACAGCTCTCTGGAGCCATTACCTAGCAGGTAAAAGCCACCAGACGAAAGAGCGTGGACCTCAAGGCCGCTTGTGGACTCCTCCTGATTGATGATAGTGCACGCCCGATCGCCATTTGCGGGGTTATACTTAACCGTTACATTGCTCAACCGCATCAGACCAGTTGGACCATGAGGATACTGTGGCCCTCCACTGCCCGTAGCGTAGAGCAACCCGTCAGCTCCGAGATGCAGAGAGGCAGGGATTTCATCATTATTTGTTGTTTCGTTATAACGGTCTGACCAGAGCACGTTGCCCATGTTATCACCTTTCACCGTTATCCAATCCACATATGGCAAACCGGAAGTTTGGGTGGACTGACATAAAAAGTAATAGTTCCCGGTGGCGTCGACGACCATACCTTTAGGCAGTTCATAAACCCCGGTGTCGTACGTACGGTTTCCTAAGAAAGTGCCAGAGGCTGAGTATTCTGCAACCGTAATATCATTATTTGAGCCGTTGTGCGTAGTCGTCAGCGCGAGAATGTTGCCACCCGGAGCTACCATTACAGCTTGCACTCCATTGTAATCACTCGTGTTATTGACCTCCCACATGATATTGCCGGAAGGATCAAATTGGCTGAGGTATAAATGCCCTCCGGTAGGGCCGCTGCCGGCAAAAAGGACATTGCCCTCTGACGTTAACTCCATATCAGTAGGATAGTCTACGGCACCGGTACCTGCAAACGCCGACCATAGCAGGTTACCCGAAGCATCAAACTTGTAGAGCACCAGTTCGCCTTGTGTATCTGCAGCCAGATAGATATCCCCATTGCTGCCAATCCGGTGGGTACAAAGGTGGGAAAAACTAAATATTTGGAACATATAGACACTATAGCTTTTGCGCCATAGCATGGTTCCTGCGCTATTGTAGCGGGCTATCCAGACACTGTCGCCTACCGGGTTACCGGTTATGAAAGACCAGTGGAAGCCGGAAACCACGAGGTCTCCGTTACCCGCAACCGACAGGTTCGCAGTTTCTTCTGAAGGGTTATTGGAAACAGTTTCCCAAAGCTGTGTACCATCCGGGCTGTATTTACGAAGACTTGAACCCGATGCTCCACTTGCTGATACATACACATTGCCTGCTCCATCCACCGCCATATCTTCGCCGGTTTCAGAAGGTGTATTTTGATCGAACTGACGCCAAATCTGATCGCAGTCCTGAGCTTTGCCTAAGGTAAGGAATAGGCTGAATAATACTAGAAAAAATAGGGGTTGACGCATAACTGATGTAGCTTTTGATTTTTTGTAATTCTGTTGCAATTACTAAGCTACAAGCCTTTAAGCATCTGGCTTCTAATTCATTACCGAACGGGAAAAAAATCATCCCCAATGGGATCACTCCTCCCCAACCAGCCACTTTTTGAAGTGAGGAGAGCGTTCCGTACTCACAATAACCTCAAAATCGGAAGGTGGTTCCAGTTCAATTTTCACCCTTGACTTTGAGTAGGTATACATCTCTTTGATCGCGTCCAGCCCGACAATAATCTGCCGGTTGATCCGGAAAAAAAGGCGGGGATCCAGCAATATTTCCAGCTTTTCCAGGGAGTAATCTACCGGATAGCGTTTGCAGTCTTTGGTATTTACGAAGGTGATCTTGTCTTCTGTATAAAAGTAAGCCGCCTCCGCCACATCAATGACTTTGATCGATTGCCCGATTTTGACGAGAAAGCGGCGGCTATAGGTATCCACACGCAGGGCTTTGGAGAGTTTTTGGTAATCCAGAGGCTGCGCCATGGAAGTATTACGATTACGGACCTTTTTAAGTGCACCGGCCAGTTCTTCCGGCTTTATGGGTTTCAACAGGTAGTCCACCGCATTTACCCGGAACGCCTGAATAGCATATTGGTCATACGCCGTGGTAAAAATGATTGGACAAGTGATTTGAGTGTGATTGAAAATCTCGAAGCTCGCACCGTCAGCCAAGTGTATATCCAGGAGCACCAAGTCCGGCATTGGGTGTGCCGAAAACCAGTCCAGGGCGCTTTCTATACTATCCAGCTTTGCCAGGATATGAGCCTCAGAACGAATCGCCAAAATTTGTTTTTCCAGCCGCCGGGCAGCAGCCTGTTCATCCTCAATAATTAAAACATCCATGTTGAAAATCCATTTTTTTGCAAATCTGCAGTGGCATCCAGCAGAGGCAGCTCCACCCTGAAGAGATGATCGTCAGAAACTACCTCCAATGGGGGCGCACCCAGCATTTCATATCGCTGCCGCAGGCTTTCTAGCCCAAATGAGGTGGACGATTCCTTCGTGAACTTTGGTTGTACATTATTAGCCACTATAATTTTTCTCCTGCTAATTTCAATTAGTATCCTAAGCTTGCGTGTTGTGGAAATCACATTGTGCTTGACCGCATTCTCCACCAACAGCTGCAACGCAAAAGGCACCACCGCGTACCGGTCGGCATCGGGTACCTTGTATTCTATTTCCAGATTCTCTCCGTAGCGATATTTGAGCAGATACCCATAATCTCTGACCAAGCTCAGCTCTTCTGACAGATTGATCACCGCCTGCTCCCTGTACTGCAGGATGCTGCGGTAAAAATCCGATAGCTTATCCACATACTGAACCGCTTCTCCGGGGCTCTCCTCAATGATGGCCGCCAACGTATTGAAACTATTGAACAGGAAATGAGGGTTAATCTGACTTTTCAGTGCCTCAAACTGGCTCTGCACTTTTTCCTTTTCCAGGCGGGCTATCCGCTGCTGCCGCCGGTCCCGTTGCCTGATCCAGCTAACCAGCAACAGGAATAAGCCAGCAAGTGCGAGGAGAATGAACCACCATCTCTGCCAGTAAGGAGGATGGATTGTAAACGCATAAGCCACTACCGGCTCGTCGCTGTAAGTATCATTTTCAGTGGAAACCACTTTAAAGGTGTAGGTACCAGGAGGCAGGTTAGAGTAAATCGCTTGCTGATCGCGGGTGGAAATCCAGTCCAGGTCAAAACCATCCAGCTTGTAACGGTATCTCACGGCTTTGGGGTCGGTATACCATAGTCCGGTGAATTCAAAAACGAGGTTGTTTTGATTGTGATTAAAGGTGGAAACCAATGGATAATCCACAGGCTCCAAAAAGACAGAAACATTAGTGATCAGCGTTTGGGGGTGAATACTGAGGAGTTCTTCCAATGCGGTATACCTGAGCACCCTGTTTTCCATCCCCAGCCATACCGATCTTCCACTACCAGCAGCTACTGCATTGAGGTTGGGCTCCAGCCCCTTTACCCCGATTCCTTCGTCGTAGTAAATGATATGCCGGGTAAGGGGGTCCAGTAAGTCCACCCCTGAAGGATGAACGATTACGATATTGCCATCCGGTGCCGTGATCAAGCTTGTGATAGCCAGGTCGCGTATACCTTCCCTAAGGGTCAGGTGGCGAAAGCGAACGCCATCGTATTCAAAGACTCCTTCCCGGGCTGTACTGAACCAAATATGCCCCTGCTTATCTTCGGTAATGGAGTAAACGGCCTGAATATCGATGCTGTCAATAGTGCTATAGTTGTGAAGCTTTCCATCTTCAAGCACACTCAGGCCTTCCCCATCCGTCCCAAACCAAATCCGACCATGACTGTCCGGAAAAACGGTATAGGTGAAATTGGTCCCCAGTGCAGACTGCTCATCAAACCTGGGGGTGATGACAGGGCGCTCACCGAATGGGGCTTCCTGAAAGCTATTGACCCCGCCCAGGGTAGCCAGCCAAATAGTGGACCCGCTACCCGTGATATCCAAAATACTGCCGTTGGATAAGCCATCTTTTGCAGTCAGATGAAGAGGCGGCCTCCTATCTGAAGCTAATATATACAATCCCTGCCCAAAGGTGCCGGCATAAAGCTGCCCACCGGGGCTTTCGTACAGGCTGAGCGTATTTTCGGGCAAGATTTTCTCAAATTGATGCGCGTTAAAGTCATAGCGGAACAACCCCGACTGACACCCCACCCAGAGAGCCCCATCCCTGGATTCCAGGACAGCCTGTATGTCGGGTAGCTTTTGCAGCACCTGCTCGAATTTCCGGTTGGCTTTCGAAATGCCGCGAAACTGCTGAATGTTCCAAAGGTTTCCTTCTGCATCTTTCAATAAGTCTAGGATACGCCCATTTTCGAATGATGGATTTCGCAAATGCGTTAACAGGCTATCCCGGAAAGTGTAACGCAACAATCCATCCCCATCCGTGCCAATCCATAATTCCTGATTTTGGTAACTGACCATAGCATTGATCGGTGCATAGGGCCAATTTTCGAAAGGGACGCTTACTTCGCCCTTCGCAGCATTGCATAATGCCAGACCTCCGCTATGTGTACCTACCCAGAACAGCCCGGCCTGCCCGGCGGGAATAACCGCACGGACAATTTCGTCAGGCATGCCCTCTGCTTTGCCGATGGTGGTAATTTGTTTCTGCTCTGCTCTAACCTTACAACGGCTCAGCCCCCCATCAGTCCCTACCCACGCATCACCTTCAGGGTCCACATGAATAGTGTAAATATCATCTCCCGGCAAGCCATCGTCTGTATTGATATTGTACAGGTGCCTGCCGTTGTGGTAATATAGCCCTTCGCCGTAGGTTGCCACCCAAATCAACCCGTTTGCCCCTTGTCCGAACCCGGTTATTGGTGCATTTGGCAAGCCTTCTTCAATCTGCCACAGCTGAAACTTTGCCTTAGCCTGAAAGAATACGCAACCGTCCTCATACCCCACCCAAAGGCGATCGCCAATCTCACCTATTGCAGTTACTTTGTTGTTGCAAATAGAATCCGGCATTAAAAAAGGCTGATAATCCAGCCCGTCAAAGCGGAAAAGCCCTTGCTCCGTTCCTACCCAGATATATCGGTTACCAGCCTGGAAAAGGACAGTTGGCTTCACTTCCTGATATTGCTCGGGCATAGGCTGCAGCTCGAATGAAGGCACCTGCGCTTTCAGGAAGGCGGCAGTAGTAAGCAAGGTGAATATCAGGCTGATTTTATACATACATCAAGGCGTCTTGGGGAGGAAGACCGCCCTGATTTCCACTGCAATCTCTTCGGCAATTTTCTGATGAACGATCTTAGGGATGCTAATGTCATGCTCTGCCAGCAGGACTGTAAAGTCGGCGCGGACTTCGATCTGCCCCTCTTGCACCTGCAGCTCACTGCGGATGATCCGTTCCCGCTTTACGCCATGCACATTGAGCTGTCCTTTGGCTCTTACCGTATAAAGCCCATCTTTTGTGAAGTCAATGTTTTCGATGATCTTACCGGAGAACGTGGCATTGGGGTACTGCTTGCTTTCCATGTAATTTTCATTGAAGTGCACCCGCTGCAGCGGGCTGTTAAATCCCTCGAAGGAAGACATAGGCACTGAAAAGGCAAAGGTGCGCTCCTCCGCGTTGATCAGCCCCTTTAATTCCGTGGAAGATGCTTCGATAAGCTCCAGGGGAGCGTCAGACCGGAAGTATACCGAGCCTTCATTTACTTCGTATAGCTTTGCGAAGGTGAGGCCAATCAATGCTATTATCCAGGTAAACTTCATGTGCTTTCATTTCAGTAAAAGACGAATAGCTCCAAATTTATTGAATTTTCGGGCGGACTACCGTAAAGACCCGGGAAACATTAAAGCCAAAGTGAATACCGCCATTACCCCAGGTTTCAACGGTTTGGGTCACCAGGCCAGGCTCAATCATGGAGGTGGAATTGGTAAAGTGAAGCTGGAAAACATGCCCGCCGGTTTCAATATCAAACCCTACAGAAAGTGCATTCCGGAAGCCCGGAAGCAATTGATCAGGCAGTACGTAGGTGTATTCTGCATTCAGGGCGACCCGTTTTGTAAGTTTAATTCGGCCGGCAGCAGCAATAGCGTATACATCATGCGCCTCTGCCGCTGTTTTGACCAGATTCCGGTGCACCACAGTTGGCGAAACCTGCAGGGAAAAATTCTCACTGAATTTACGCCCTAAAATCAACTGAAAGGTGTAGTACATCCTGGAGCTGAAGTAATTCTCCCGGTCAGGGTTCTGCCATTTCATGGACTGAATGGCGGTGGTAGCCAAAAAGGCCGCCGTGACGGGCATCACTTTTTTTCCCTTGCTTTGCCGGAGAAACTTGTACTTCACAAAACCGTCAAAGGTCTTCTGATAGCTGCTCCGCCCCAGGCCTACGGTCAGTTGGTTGGTTATGCCGTAATCTCCCCCGATACGGATAGAGGCATTGTCCAGCCCAAAAAGCTCATACGCGCCCCGGTTAAGGGTACCAAAGCGGTGGCTGATCTTGATGTCCAGTACACCAGCTGCAGTACTTTCCAGGGAGTGCAGATTGATTACCCGGTTGGTCTTAAAGCTGGCATTAGCGAATATTGTGGTCTCTTCCTCTTCTCCAAGCAAAGCGAGCAGGTCGTCTTCCTGAGCATTGAGCAGAGGCCAGGAGCAGAGCGAAAACAATAATAAAAAAAGTGAAAGTTTGGACATAATCCGGCAAGATAAAGGAAGCCGGGCGCTCCGGGGGGAGCAGCCCGGCCTCTACGAAGAGATTAAATATTAGTTCTCATAGCCTTGAGGCAGATGCATGTGGTGAATCCAGTCCCCAAAATGCGCTGCTTAGCGGGACAGTGGCTGATAATCAATAGCGACCGTGACTTTTACTTCCTTAGCTATATTGTCTCTGACCACCGCAGGAATTTCAATGTCATAATCAGCTACAGCAATCGGGAACTCGGAAGCAGCAGAGATGGCATCTCCTTTAACCGTTATTACGCCAGGGGCTTCCACCGTTTGGGTAACACCGTGGATGGTCATATCTCCCGCTACGGTGACCGGGTACTCCCCGTCTTTAGACAGGCTGACCTTCGACCAGTCTTTCACAGCACCCTTAAAGGTCGCCTTGGGATAGGTACTGCTTTCCATGTAGTTTTCATTGAAGTGCTCCTGCATCAGGGCTTTTTCAAACTGAAAGGCTTTGATAAGAATGGCAAATTCCATGCGCCCGCTTTCGGCGTCGAGTACGCTTGTGGCTTTACTGTTGTGCGCCTCAATATTCTCGATAGGTGTGCTGGAAAAGAAAGCAACGTTGCCATCGCGGGTAAAGTATTTCTGAGCCTGCAGTGCCGTGCCTGCCATCAAAAGGCAAGCTACAGCAATTGTGATCTTTTTCATGGTAGTATGGTTTATGGTTGTTCAAAAAATAATAGGGACAAGGGCTTAGCCTTTTACAACGCAGCGTACTAGCACCACGTCCATTAGCATTCCGGTGCAGATGCCTTTTACGGTGACTTCTTCACCAGTTTCAAAGGCCGTTCTTTGGTGGTCCGTCAGTTCATCGAACTGGCAAATGACCCCAAACATATCGTTGCCGCTATTCAGGGTCAGGCTAATGCCGCCTTCTTCATTGGTGGACACCTGCTGCACTTCTCCTTTGACTTCCACCACCTTGTCCAGATAGGTTTCATTGGCAGACAGCTCGTCCTTTTCAAAAGCCTGGAAAAGCTCTGTTGCGGTCATGGTAACGTCCGCATCAGCTTTTTCCATGTTTTGGTGAGGCTTATTGTATTGATAAAATCCAACGGCAGCACCAATAACCGCCAATAACAGGAGGTATTTCAAGTATTTCATGGCAATTGAGTTTTTAGTTATCCGGGGCGCCATCGGTCACCCACTTTTCAATTTTTTCGATGGTGCAATCAACAAGCTGAGGAGCGCCCTGCGGCATAGCCGGAAAGCCACTTTCGTGACGAATGACGCCCAGTAGTTGCCCGTTGTCTGCATAAGTTTTAAGATTGTTGTGCCCTTCCAGTGTGACATTCCCGAAATTTGCGGCTGCGTTATGGCAGTTCATGCAGTTATCCTCAATAATCGGGGCGATAGTCGTAGCATAACCGACATCCAGCGTATCACAACCGGTATTCGGGTACAACTCCTCCTCCACATCATAATAGCAGCCCGGCAAAACCGTAAGCAAGGACATTATTGCGGCAAGGGGGATCAAACAGTTTTTCATCGTACATTAATTGTTAGGTGCGCCTGCTGCTACCCAGGATTCAATTTGATCAATCGTACACTGCGGCAACGGCGACTGTGCGCCCAGCGGCATGGGATCGTAACCGGGAGCCCAGCTGATGACCCCAACCAGCAAGCCTTGTTCCGCGACAGCTTTGATTTTTTCGTAGCTGCTCAGAGAAATACCAGCGTTTGGCACATCATCATTGTGGCAACCGAAGCAGTTGGTGTTGATCACCGGTAAAACCTGTACGGCAAAGCTGACCGCAGCTGTATCGCAACCACCGGCTCCGGGATTGCAGGTTTCGTTCTTTGCGCCCTGTAAGATCCATTTGCTGATCAGATTGATCTGCTGGCTCGTCAGCGGATTATTGGGTGGGGGCGGCATGCGTTTATCGGGGTCATCATCAGTAATCACTTCGTATAAATCGCTGCCATCCAAATCAAAGGCCTCGACATCAGCTGTATTGATCACTGATGTATAGGAGGTCAGGATTACACCATCCTGTGCACTGTTATCATCATGACAACCGCCGAAGGCACAGTTTGAACGTAGGATGGGCAAAACATCCAATTCAAAGTATACCACTTCCGGGTCGCAAGGCGTCCCTGAAGTATCTACCGGATTGTCTGTAGAGTCGATCGGGTTGGAGATATCAGTGGTATCTACCGGCGTGATCGGATCATCGCCCAATACCGGGTCATGCTTACAGCTATTGAGACTGAGCGCATAGAATACCGCGCCTGCAATAATGAATATCCAACTATTGTGCTTCCGTATCATCGATTAAATTTCTGGTCTAAAGGTAAGCCTGTTATGTGGGGACAGGCAATTATTTCCTGCTGAACCGGAAAAAACCTGTACTGAACCCGGTCAGTGTTGTGCGGCAACGGGCTCCTCCGCTACCCTGCCAGGGCTCATCATACTCCTTCCGCCTCTGAGCTGTGCGGCAGCATCTATGGCAAATACACCGTTTACGGCGATCTCCTCTCCGGGGGCAAGCCCATCTTCAATAGCGTAGAAATCTCCATGGGAAGGCCCTAAAACGACCGTTCGTGGCCGGAATACCGGTTGATTAAATGCCGAATCTCTAACATAGACCACGGACCGCTTTCCGGTCCACAGGATTGCCGATCGCGGCAGCAAAATCGGTGAATGGCCTGGGCCGGTACCTAATGCAACAATACCTTCCATCAGCATTTCCGGCTTCAGGCGGTGGCCGGGGTTGCGTAATTCCACGCGCACCTCTACGGTGCGGGTATCTGGGTCCACGACCGGGCTTATAAAGGATATCTTGCCCCCAAAGCGTTCGCCGGGAAAAGCCTCTGTGGTTAGGTGAACCTGGCTGCCCAGCCTTATCGATGACAATTGAGTTTCGTACACTTCGAGGACCGCCCACAGCTTATCCAAACTGGCAATAGTGTACAAGGTAGTAGGTGCTCCCATGTGGGCATTAGCGGTGTAATCTCCGGTATGGGTGAAATGCTCCAGGACATATCCTTCATAGTCTGCACTGATCGTCACCGGATGACGGTACTGCCCGGAAGCTACATCAAATTGTTGCAGGACTTCCAGGTCCAGATTCCAACTTTTAAGGTTATTTTTCGCCGCCCGCAGAATGGATTCTGAGTTGGTATTGTGCACGAAAGCTTCCACCACTGCAATCAGATCTTTGGAATAAATGGAAGCGATAGGTGCCCCCTTCTTCACATAATCCCCTTCAGCAGTAATGTATAAGGCCTCTATCCGGCCCGGTAGCCCTGCGACCTGCCTGCGGATTTGGCCTGGAGGTATTTTCAGGCGGCCGGATACCGGGATGCCGCCTCGGGAAGACTTCGGATCGCCTACAATCTGAGTTTCCACACCAGATAGGAGCAATTCTGCATCCGACAAGGCGACTAAATCGGGATTGAACTGCGGCAGGAGTCTTTTCTTAATAAGCTTCATGCCGCAAGCCGGGCACTGACCCGGTTCGGGCTGTTCCAAAGAAAGGTGCATGCTACAGGTGTAATAATCTGTGGTTTCTGCCGTACAATTTACGAAAGACTGCATAGGATGAGGGGCAGCGACTGGCGTATTCCCCTGCCCCAAATAATACCCAAGGCTCCATGCGATCAGAAAACCGGCGGCGATCCCTAACTTTAGATTGCTGGTCATTGTTTCTTATTTTATTGAAGGATAACCCTGCCCTGATAGACTCTGCGGCTGGACCGCAACTCAACGATATACATGCCTGCAGAAGCAGATAAGGGCACTTGCACAGACAAATCAGGTTCTCCCTTTACCTTTTTCTGAGTTAGCAACCGTCCCTGAAGGTCGTAGATAAAAAGCTGAAGGTCTTGTTGATAATCAGCAGGGTGTATCCCCGCTACCGTCCAGTTAGGCTGCCCCATCGGTGCCGGATTGGGGGCAATCGTAACTTTGTAATTGACCTGTGCTGTGGCCACACTCCCGGTAGTACCGATGAAAACACTTTCGCACAGGGCTTCATTGCAGCCCGTTATCGTATCCTGTACCAGTAAGCAGATCGTATAAGTATCTGAAGAGGAATAAGTGTGTACCGGGTTTTGCTGATGCGAAGTCATACCATCCCCGAAGCCCCATAGCCATTGGTTGGGCGTTCCTGACGTCAGATCGACAAACTGCATGGATAGCGGATTGTCAGGATTAACAGTATAAGTAAAGTCAGGTGCAAACAAGAGGCAGGGCTCTGTAAGGTCAATCTCCTGGCAGATTTCACCGCTGCACCCATCAGCTGATACTTCCAGGCAGATCGTATATATACCCAGATTTTCATAAGTGTAGGTAATACTGTCCTGACCGGAAATGGTTGTCCCGTTGCCCAGGCTCCAGGACCAATCCTGTACCGGGGCGGTACTTTGCGTAGCATCCACCAAGGTAACCGATAAACCCTCTGAGGACAGGGCAAAATCAATATTACAGAGGGAGCTGCTCACTTCCACCTCTGAACAGTGCATATCCAGACAGCCCGAACTATTATCCATAACCGTAAGGCAAACCGTAAAGGTACCGGCTGCAGGGAAGGTATGTACAGGGTTTTGCTCAGTACTGCTTGCCCCGTCTCCAAATGACCATGACCAGGAGGTGACGTCCTGCTCCGTTTCATCGGTGAAGGCCACCTCAAGACCGTTATTGGTTGGTGCGGCACTAAAGCCAGCAGAATAACCCAAACAAGGGTCCGAACAATCCGGCATTTCCACTTCTGTGGTGAACTGACAGTCTACCTCGAGTGCATCACGCACCTGTACCTCGTGAACCTGGCCATCAGCAGAGATAGGAATAATGACCGATTGAGCAGCACCTGCCTCGAAAGCATAGGGACTACCATTTGTCAACACACCATCAATCAGGACTTCAAAACCTGCAGATCCTGTATTGACAGCCTGAAAGAAAATCTCTGCATTAAGCATGCCATCAGCACAAGGCTCCACAGCGGTGATCAATCCAGCCATACCAATGCCACCTGGCCCACCGTGCGGTACGCAATAATAGGGGTGCGACCCGGCAGTGGTGATGGTGACATCGAAAACAGCACCTTCTCCCAACAGGCCTGAGTTCCAGCTATCCGGACCGGCAGTGGCATCGCTTGTAGCGGTATGAGGAATAGCACCCGTCCATACAAAACGGACCACATCTCCAACGGCTACTTCCAGATTAGCTGGCAGGAAATCAAAATCCCGCACTTCCACTACATGAACGACCGCAGGGTCTATATCTAGGCTATCGAAGCTCAACAGGCAGTCCTGACTGCAATCCGGTGTCACTACAGACAAGGTATCGGCACAAGCAATACTATCCACATCTGCAACAATGATCTGATGGGACAGCCCATCACCCTCTAAAGTAAGTGTTGCCGGCAGGTCGCTGTAGCTAAATGGCGATCCGGTTTGGAGCACGCCATCTACAAAAAGGTCGTACCCGGTACCACCGGTATGCATACCAGAAAGACCAAGAGTATAGTTAACCATTCCATTTTCACATCCACTGCTTGGATCAAGCGCGAGGCTGAGATCACAAAATACAGGATCATCTGTCCCACATATTGGGGTAACGAAAGTCAATGTATCAGCACACTCCACTGCGTTGACATCCCTGATAATAAGTTCATGGGATTCCCCATCGCCAGGCAGATAAACAGCACTGCCCGTACCGTTAACTGTAGCCCATAACACGCCATCCAAGCTCACCTCAAAGGGGCCCTCCGCGTTGGTATCGGAAAAGTATATCGTGGTTAAGATACTATCCCCCTGACACGGTGCAGATGCGTTGATTACACCAGCCATACCAATGCCGCCGGGGCCTCCGTGCGGTATGCAATAGTAAGGATGACTGCCGGGCTCATTCAGGACCACATCAAAGATAGCCCCCTGTCCCAGCAAGCCACTATCCCAGCTGTCAGGCCCACTTGTGGCATCTGAAGTGGCGGTATGCGGTATGCTCCCCGTCCAGATAAACCGAACAGTATCTCCAATATACAGATCTAACTGAGCAGGCAAAAACTCAAAGTCCTCCACCAGCACCTCATGTAGAGCCGGGCTTGGGAATTCGACGCTCAGGCTATCTACGCTGCAAGGCGCACTGCAGTCCGGTACCAAGACGGAGGTGGTCGCTGCGCAGAACCCAACCTCCAAATCCTGCACAGTAATAAAATGCTGCTGACCGTCTCCCGGAAGGTTGACAAATACCATATTGGTTCCCATCGGGTTAGCGTAGGAGAAGGGAGCCCCTTCATTTAATTGACCGTCAATAAACAGGTTGTAGCCTTGAGCACTGCCATTGGTGACGTCAAACATTACGGCAACCTGAACGCTGTCTTCCATGCAATCCGGATCCGCAACAATCATACCTGCCATGCCAATCCCTCCCGGTCCGCCATGCGGAATACAGTAATAAGGATGTTCGCCCGGCTCCTGAATATTGACTTCAAAGGATTCCCCCTGCTCAAGCAATCCGCTGTCCCAGCTATCCGGCCCGTTGCTGGCATCAGAAGTAGCAGTATGGGGGATTGCCCCCGTCCAGTTAAACCGTATGGTCTCTCCTACCCTTACGGAAGTAAGTGCCGGAAAGAAATCAAAGTCTCTAACTTCAATGATATGGGCAATGCCTGCACCAACGTTGGCCTCTAAATTCAAAATTGCACAGGGCACCTCACAAAGCGGGGCAGTAAAAGTGGTACTCGCAGCGCAAAAGCCGACCTCCAGGTCCTGAACAGTTAGGGTATGCAACAAGCTGTCACCAGGTATAGTAATTGAGGTCGTATTGAACCCCGTAGGATCATCATAGGCAATCGGGCCGGCTACCAAATTCCCGTCTACAAATACCTGGTAGCCCATCGCACTGCCGTTCGTAGTTTCAAAACTGACCCCAACGGTGGCTTGACCAGCGTTGCAAGGATCCTCAATATGAATGGTTCCAGCCATACCGATTCCTCCCGGTCCACCGTGCGGAATGCAGTAGTAGGGATAACTTCCTTCTTCATTCAAAACCAGCTGATAAACTGCCCCTTGTCCCAGCAACCCGCTGTCCCAGCTATCCGGGCCACTTGTGGCATCCGAGGTGGTGGTGTGAGGAATGCTGCCAGTCCAGACGAACGTAATCGTATCTCCGGGCGCTGCAGTAAGAGCAGCAGGCTGAAATTCAAAATCTTCAACCAAAATCTGATGATTGGCTGCGCCGCTGCTATTGACGGACAGTTGCTGTATTTCACAAATTGCGCCACATTGGGGCACCTCCAAAGTAGTGGTTGCCGAACAGTCCAGGCTGTCCGAATCCACCACCTCAAAATTACGCATCATACCATTACCTGCAAGCAGGATAGACAGCTGTGTGACGCCCCCTTGTGCATAGCTGAACGGGCTGTCAGGATGAGTAATACCATCAACCAGTAATTGAAAACTATTTCCCGTAGTTCCGGTATGCGCGATGGTGAGGTCTACCGGCACTTGATTGCTGGCATCGCAATCTCCGGCTACCGCAGCTGAGAGGGAAAGCCCGCACGGTTCAGTGGTATTACAATCAGGAGCGACAAAGGTGTAGGTCGCCCCACATCCTGCGGATTGTGCATCCTGAACGAGTAAGGTATGCTCCTGGCCATCACCTGGGACAGACACCTGCACGGACTGTAATGAGCCCGGTTCGTATGGGAATGGACCTGCCGGAAGGGCTGTGCCGTCCAGCAATACGTTGTAATCATTACCCCCTCCCATGATACTGAAAGTCGCCAGCAGATTGATCTGCCCCTCATTGCAAGGCGGCTCCACGGTAATGTTTCCGGCCATTCCAATGCCTCCCGGTGCCCCGTGGGGGACGCAATAATAAGGATGCTCACCTAAAGTCTCCAGAACAACGTCATAAACAGCCCCCTGCCCCAATAATCCGCTGTCCCAGCTGTCCGGGCCGGATGTGGCATCTGAGGTCGTGGTATGCGGAATAGCCCCTGTCCACAGGAAGCGAATGGTATCACCGGGAGCAACGGTCACCTGCTGAGGAGTAAACTCAAAGTCTTGCACTTCAACAGTGTGCACTACCGGGTTGCCAGAAGTATTGAGTATTAAATCATTGATTTCACAGGGGATCGCGCAGTCTGTGGTCGTCAGGCTGGCGGTGGCCGTGCAGGCGCCATCTTCCAAGTCCGTAACCTGGATATCGTGCGGCTGCCCGTCCCCGGCTATCGGTATTTGTACGGTGGTCGTGCCCGTACCGCTGTAGCTGAACGTGCCTGCGCTGGCGCCGTCTACCTCCACCTCAAAGCCCAGGGCGCTGCCGCCTGCGTCTGATACCGTCAGCGTGGCGGTGATATCCCCATTGTTACAGCCGCCCGTCTCTTCCGCCGAAACGCTCAGCTGGCAGGACGGCGCATTGCAGTCCGGCGTGGTTAAGGTGGCGGAGGCGCTACAACTGTTGTCGGCTACATCCCGCACGGTAATGTTATGCGTGCCGCCGTCGCCCGGGACCGGTACGGAGGCACTGTTCTGACCGCTGCCATTGTAGGTGAAGGTGCCCGCCAGGGCCCCGTCCACCAGTACTTCGTATCCGTCCACGCCCGTGCCGCTGGCGCTGAAGCTCAGGTTCGCCTGCACCTGCCCGTTCGTGCAGTCGGCCTGCACGGTGATGGTGCCCGCCATACCCTGACCGCCGGGGCCGCCGTGCGGGATGCAGTAGTAAGGGTGCACCCCGGCGCTTAATACCGGCGACTGGTACACAGCGCCCTGCCCCAGCAGCCCGCTGTCCCAGCTGTCTGGGCCGGACGTGGCATCTGATGTTGCAGTGTGCGCAACCGAGCCGGTCCATGCCCACTCCACGATGTCACCCGCAGCAATGGTGATGCTCTGCGGGCTGAAGGCAAAGTCTTCCACGTTGACCGTGTGCACAGCGCTGCCGCCGGTGCTGGCCGTCAGATTGGTTATAGCGCAGGGGATGGTGCAGTCGGTCGTCGTCAGGCTGGCGGTGGCCGTGCAGGCGCCATCTTCCAGGTCCGTAACCTGGATATCGTGCAGCTGCCCGTCCCCGGCTATCGGTATTTGTACCGCAGTCGTGCCCGTACCGCTGTAGCTGAACGTGCCTGCGCTGGCACCGTCCACCTGTACTTCAAAGCCCAGGGCGCTGCCCCCTGCGTCTGATACCGTCAGCGTGGCGGTCACATTGCCGCCCGAACAGCCGCCCGTCTCTTCCGCCGAGAGGCTCAGCTGGCAGGTTGGCGCATTGCAGTCCGGCGTGGTTAATGTGGTGGAGGCGCTGCAGCTGTTGTCTGCTACATCGCGCACGGTAATGGTATGCGTGCCGCCGTCCCCGGGCACCGGTACGGTAGCGCTGTTCTGCCCGCCACCATCGTAGGCGAAGGTGCCCGCTAAAACGCCGTCCACCAGCACTTCGTAGCCGTCCACGCCCGTGCCGCTGGCGCTGAAGCTCAGGCTTGCCTGCACCTGGCCGTTCGTACAATCGGCCTGCACGGTGATGGTGCCCGCCATGCCCTGACCGCCGGGGCCACCGTGCGGGATACAGTAATACGGGTGCACACCGGCGCTCAGTGCCGGCGACTGGTACACGGCGCCCTGACCAAGCAGCCCGCTGTCCCAGCTGTCTGGGCCGGACGTGGCATCTGAGGTCGCTGTATGGGCAACAGAGCCAGTCCACACCCATTCCACGATGTCGCCCGCAGCGATGGTGATGCTCTGCGGGCTGAAGGCAAAGTCTTCCACGTTGACCGTGTGCACAGCGCTGCCGCCGGTGCTGGCCGTCAGGTTGGTTATAGCACAGGGGATCGTGCAGTCTGTGGTCGTCAGGCTGGCCGCTGCCGTACAGGCGCCGTCTTCCAGGTCCGTAACCTGGATATCGTGCGGCTGCCCGTCGCCGGCTATCGGTATTTGTACGGTGGTCGTGCCCGTACCGCTGTAGCTGAACGTGCCTGCGCTGGCACCGTCCACCTGCACTTCAAAGCCCAGGGCGCTGCCCCCTGCGTCTGATATAGCCAGGGTGGCGGTCACATTGCCGCCCGAACAACCGCCCGCCTCTTCCGCCGAAACGCTCAGCTGGCAGGACGGCGCATTGCAGTCCGGCGTGGTTAATGTAGTAGAGGCGCTGCAGCTGTTGTCTGCTACATCGCGCACGGTGATCGTATGCGTGCCGCCGTCCCCGGGCACCGGCACGGAGGCGCTGTTCTGACCGCTGCCATCGTAGGCGAAGGTGCCCGCCAGGGCCCCGTCCACCAGCACTTCGTAGCCGTCCACGCCCGTGCCGCTGGCGCTGAAGCTCAGGTTCGCCTGCACCTGGCCGTTCGTACAGTCGGCCTGCACGGTGATGGTCCCCGCCATGCCCTGCCCGCCGGGGCCGCCGTGCGGGATACAGTAATACGGGTGCACACCGGCGCTCAGTGCCGGCGACTGGTATACGGCGCCCTGCCCCAGCAGGCCGCTGTCCCAGCTGTCCGGGCCGGACGTGGCATCTGAGGTCGCTGTATGGGCAACAGAGCCGGTCCACACCCATTCCACGATGTCACCCGCAGCAATGGTGATGCTCTGCGGGCTGAAGGCGAAGTCTTCCACGTTGACCGTGTGCACAGCGCTGCCGCCGGTGCTGGCCGTCAGGTTGGTTATAGCACAGGGGATGGTGCAGTCTGTGGTCGTTACATTAGTGCTTCCGGAGCAGGCAGAGTCAGCTACGTCTTCCACAACAACTGTGTGATCTGTTCCATCACCTGGAACGTCTGCTATTACGGTAGTAATTCCACCAGTATTATAGGAAAAAGGGCCATTAGGGTCAGCAACGCCATCTATCAGGACATTAAAGCCATTAGCCCCCGGATTAACTGCATTGACGGTAAGTTCATAAGGTATCATGTTACCGGTAGTGCACCCACCATTCTGCTGAGCAACGACCGATAAGGTACAGGTAGGTGCCGCCCCGCAGTCAGGTGAAAGAAAATTCCGCGAGAGCGTACAGGAAGGATCCGCAACATCCTGGATTTCGATTACATGGGGAGCCCCATCTCCGGGCAAATTGATCGTCTGCGTCTGCGCACCAGTCCCAGTATAACTAAACGGGCTTCCGGATACCGGCACACCATCAACTAAGAGTTGGTACCCCTGAGGGTTGGCAATGGAAGTGTTAAAGCCAACGGAGACTGTAAACTGTCCACCGGGCGGGCAGTTGCCAATAATCGTTCCAGCCATCCCTTGTCCGTTGGGCCCGCCGTGGGGCAGGCAGTAGTAACCATGCACACCAGGATTTGTAATATTTACATCGTAGGCTGAACCAAACCCAATCACCCCGGAATTCCAGCTGTCCGGACCTGTCGTTGCATCTGAGGTCGTGGAATGCCCGTCCCCAACCCATTCGAATCGGACGATATCGCCAATTACGATAGTGACGTTTTGAGGTGCAAAGAAATTATCCCCTACATCAACGATATGAGTTGTCCCACCGGTAATATTGGCACTCATACTCGACAAAAAGCAGTCAGAAGTGCAATCTGGCACCGAAAACTCATAAGTAGCAGTACAGGTGCCTACGTCTTCGGATTGAACGGTTACTACGTGGGTAAGCCCGTCTCCCGCAACCGAAGCATTCACGGTAACAGGCGCATTGTCATCAATATCAAAAGGGCTTCCGGGCAGCAGTACACCATCGACAGAAATATTGATATCCCTTGCTGCATCATAGGGATCAGATACGTTGATGGTAAGCGGTATTTCATTATTAGCATTGCAATCACCAACGCTTACGGATAGCTGGAGTACACAGGTTTCAATTTCAATACACAACTGATCGGTACAGCCGTTGGCCGTCTGTATCGTCAGGCAAACATCGTAATTATCGGGGTCCGGGAAAGAGTGAGTAGGGTTTTGCTGGGTGGAGCCTGAGCCATCACCAAAATCCCAATTCCAGGACACAATGGGATCGTCAGCTGCAGAAGCAGACTGATCATAAAAATCAATCGTTAGATCTGTTGGGCCGAAAGTGAAGTCAGCCATGCAATTTTGCGTGAAGCCGACCGAGGTAGTAAGTACGAACAGCAGTAGGGTGATCCGGGCATTCATGTTTAATGTATCTGGGTTATAGTTCGGATTTAGGCTCTAACCTAATTGAAATCAGGTACATTTGCGTGCCCGACTACCCTGAACGGGAAAAATTGCCCACTGAACGGGAAGAGGCCCGGGGATGTTCCTATATAGCAAACCTGGTGCAAAAGCCTGAAGAACCTACTAAAAATGCAAAACCGCACTGCTCAGCGCATAGCGTTATTTGTTGGCATGGGCCTGATGGCGCTCAAATTCCTCGCCTGGTGGATCACCAACTCCAATGCGATTTTAACCGATGCACTGGAGAGTATCATTAATGTAGTAGCCGCCAGTTTTGGGTTATACAGTATCTGGCTCTCCGCTATGCCACGGGACGAGAACCACCCTTACGGCCATGGAAAAATTGAATTCATCTCTGCCGGCTTTGAGGGCGCGCTGATCCTGCTTGCCGGGCTAAGCATTATGGGCAAAGCGGGGTACAACCTGCTTTACCCTCAGCCTATTGGGAAACTGGACCTAGGCTTGGTCCTCACCGCAATTGCAGGAGGGGTTAACTTTGGCCTGGGCTATTACCTGCAAAGACTTGGACGCAGACAGCACTCCCTTATCCTCACCGCTAGCGGGGCACACCTGAAATCAGACGCCTATTCCTCTCTGGGGCTGATAGTCGGGTTGGGGTTGGTCATACTGACAGACCTGCCCCTGCTGGATAACCTAATTGCTATTTTCTTTGGAGGTGTCATACTATTTACGGGATTCAAACTTGTGCGTACCTCCATAGCCGGTATTATGGACGAGGCTGACGATCACCTGATCCGGGAGATGGTGCAAGCTTTGCAGACCGAACGCCGCCGGCAGTGGATAGATATACACAACTTCAGGGTCATCAAATATGGAGCCACTCTTCATATAGATTGCCATATGACGCTACCTTGGTACTTCACGACCCGGGAGAGCTATCAGGAAGTTAAAGCTTTTGAACAGCTGATGATGGCACATACGGAGCGCCCGGTAGAGCTTTTCGTCCACATCGACCCCTGCGACCCGCCCGAGAATTGCAGGCTATGCCCCGTTAGAGATTGCCCAGAACGGAAAGCCCCTCAGGAAGAGCGGCTCGATTGGACCCTGGATAACATCAAGGAAAACCAAAAGCACCGAATTTAAATTATCTTAGCAGCAAAAATCACCACTTGCGACTGACTTCCTTCAAGCTAACGCAATTCAAAAACTACGACTTTCAGTCTGTGGCCTGCGATGCGCCACTGGTCTGCTTCATTGGTGCCAATGGTATGGGCAAGACCAACCTGCTTGATGCTATCTACTACCTTTGTATGGGCAAGAGTTATTTTAATGCCCCCGATAGCCTCATTGCCAATCATGACAGCGATTTTTTCCGCCTGGAAGGGCAGTTTGAGGTCAATGGCACTCCGGAGCATATCGTAGCGAAGGTCATCCCCCGCAAGAAAAAAGAACTCGAACGCAACCGCATCCCCTACCCCCGTCTTTCGGAACACGTTGGCTTACTGCCGGTGGTCATGATTGCCCCTGATGATACCTACCTCGTCAGTGAAGGCAGCGAGGCGCGGCGGAGTTTCCTGGACAATACGCTTTCGCAAATTGACCCGGATTACCTGGGGCAGCTGATTCTCTACAACAAACTTTTGCAGCAGCGCAATGCCCTGCTCAAGCAATTTGGCGAAAGCCGGACCTACAATGCAGCGATGATGGAGGTGTACAATCAGCAGATGCTGGAGCCCGCCCGATTGCTGCATGATGCACGGGCCCGGTTTATGGAGCAATTTCGCCCCATTTTGCAGGAAGCTTACACCCAGATTTCCGGCGCAGCAGAAACGGTAGACTGTACCTATCGTTCCAAGCTTTCTGATGCCCCCTTTGAAGAGCTGCTGAAGGAAGCAGCAGAGAAAGACCGCCTGTTGCAACGTACCACTGTAGGCCCTCACCGTGATGACCTGGTCTTCACCATTGCGGGTTACCCCCTTAAGCGGTTTGCTTCACAGGGGCAGCTAAAATCCTTTGTGCTATCGATTAAGCTGGGGCAATATCAGATGCTGGGGCAAGAGAAAAAAACTGCTCCCATCCTTCTTCTCGATGATATTTTCGATAAATTGGACCGGCAACGGGTGCAGCACCTCCTCCACCTACTGCAGGCACGAACTTTTGGGCAGGTCTTCATCACGGATACAGAACAAGACCGGCTTGCAGGCATCATTCAACAAACCGGGCAGCACTTTCTGGTTTACAATATTCAGGAAGGTACCGCTACACAAATTCATCCATGATGGAAGACCGCGGCAATAATCAGACCACGTTAAAAGAAGCGCTCAAAGCCATGCTGGAGCACTACAAGCTCAAGGGCAAGCTCAACCAAAGCCGCATAAGGCATCAATGGGAAGAAATGATGGGGCCCTCTATTGCCAACTACACGAGAGACATCAAGCTTTACAACGGCAAGCTGTTCATTATTATTGATTCGGCACCGCTTCGGCAAGAACTGTCGTATGGAAAAGAAAAAATCAAGCGCCTGCTGAATGAGCAGCTTGGAGAAGAAGCGATTCAGGAAGTTATTATCCGCTAATCGTTGCTGCTACAAATGCAAAACCGCCCGGTGAAACTCAATTCACCGGGCGGTTTTGGTTTAAGGGTTATGCCCAAGCCTTATGGACGTACGGAGTTGTCATCCCCTTTGCCTTTCTTAGCATTAGACGCGCCACCGCCATTGCGGCTTACGCCTTTCTTTTTGCCCTTGGTCTGTTCGGCCAGCTTCACCGCTTCATAAGCGTTGACGATACCGCCGGTTACACTAAGGGTAGAGAAAGAAACCATATCCTCTTTGGAGCCTGGCTTCTTCACCTTCGTCCGGTCTTTCACGGCTGACTGCATCAGGATGCTTTTCACTTGTTCTGCAGTCAGGTCCGGATAATAAGAACGGAGCATTGCTGCAACGCCTGCAACCACCGGAGCCGCCATACTTGTGCCCTGAAGGTCCTCGTAGCCGTTATCTGGTGTGGTTGAATAGATGGCCATACCAGGTGCGAAAAGGTCCACATACTCGGGGCTGTAATTGGAGAATGGAGCAGCGAGGGTTTCGCCTGTTTTCCAGTTGAGGGCGCCCACTTCGATCCAGTTATCGGCGTACTTCGAACCAAAGAGGTTTAGGAAGCCACGCTTCTCAAACCGGTCCGTTGGGAAGTTGTTTAGGTTGGTCACTTCTTTACCATCGTTGCCAGCTGCATGAACGAGCAGCACGTCGTTCTTGAGTGCATAGCGTACCGCCTCATCTACAACGTCTTTGCGTGGTGAAGCGCCTTTGCCAAAGCTCATATTGATGACTGAAGCACCATTATCAACCGCATAAACGATAGCTGCTGCCACGTCTTTGTCACGCTCGTCTCCGTCAGGCACGGTGCGGATAGACATGATCTTCACATTATTGGCCACACCCTTCATGCCCAGGTCGTTATCACGTTCTGCAGCGATAATGCCAGCTACGTGCGTACCGTGAAGTGCATCCGGGCCACGGACATCACCATTGCCGTAGTCACGGTCGTAAGGATCTTCGTAGTTATCATTGATTAACGGGCGAGGATTGAAGTCCGGGTTGTAGTGGTATTCGTACTGTCCCTGCAGGTATTCTGCGTAACCGTTCAGGTCCTTTTTGATTTCCTCAAAAGTCTGCCCCTGTGCCATGAGTGACTTGACGATTTGCACGGCGTAACCCACCATTGGGTCCGAGGTGTCGAGCCCATCCAGGTCTTCGGCGGAAATATCTTCCTTGCCGACTTCCTTTTCGAGCTTATCCAGGGCTTCGGCAATCGCGGCGTATGTCCCGGCATTCTCTTCCAGGCTCTTTTGCTTATCCTCTACGACCTTCTTGTACTCCTCGTACTTGGCGAAAAGCGCTTTTTCCTTTTTGGAAAGGTCTTCGGGGTCTTTGCCCTCAAACATCTCTCCGTATTTTTTGTACAGACGGGTTACTTCCAGATTATCGTGCTCGATATTTTCGCCGCTCTTGTTACCCAGAAAATTCCAGCCATGGATATCATCCACATAGCCATTGTTGTCATCATCCTTTCCGTTGCCGGGAATCTCATCGACATTCACCCACATCACATCATCGAGGTCTTCGTGCTCATAGTCTACACCGGAATCAATCACCGCAACAACGACTTCCTGTCCTTTTTTACCTTTGAGCAACTCCTGGTAAGCTTTTTCTGTGCTTACACCGGGCACACCTTCGGATGGGTCCAGGTTAAACCAGTTTTCCGGCGCTTTGTCCTGCGCTGTAAGGGCTACAGCACCCATCAAAAACAGGTAGAGCCCGATCCATTTCTTGTTCAACATCTATTAGCTTGTTTAATAATTTTAATCAATCAGCTTATTCCTGCAAAAGTAGCATTGTTTCCCTGCGAAGACAGGGTAAAAAATTGCCATTTTAGCGGCCCGCCGATAATTCTGCAAAGGTAGGATTTCTGGTGAATTTCTCCTTTCCTAAACGGGCTAAACCCTAAAATGACTGAGTATGCCACCTGATTTTTCAGGTTTTAACCCGGCTTTAACCAAAAAGCAGTATTTTCCGCCGCTGTATGAAGTGGATAAAACTTTATTTCCGTTTGATGCTGCGTTACCTGCAGTATTTCCTCAGCGCGCGTACCCGTTACGACCTGCACGCGCCATTTGCCTATGAACTGGCTGAGCATGTCCTGGAGGACACGCGCCGTTTCTACGCTTTCCAGGATATTGAATTCCTCCGCCAAGGCCTGTTGAAGAATCAGGATTCGGTTCAAATCCAAGACTACGGGGCAGGCTCTTTGGTGAGTGCTAATCCGGTTCGGCAGGTCAGAAGCCTTGCGCGTTACAGTGCCATTAGCGCGGAGTCCGGTGCATTGCTATTCCGGTTGGTACAGTTCACGAAGCCTCAAAAAATGCTAGAACTGGGCACTTCTCTTGGTTTGTCAGCAGCCTATCAATCACTGGCAGCTCGCAATGCAGAGATGATCAGCATTGAAGGGTGCCCGCAAACGGCTGCTTTGGCCCGCCAAAACCTGGCAAAGCTGGACATTCAGAATGTAACCCTTTTTGTTGGTACGTTTGAGCAGCAACTATCCCGGGCTTTGGAGCAGCTCAAACAGGTGGATTACCTGTTCATTGATGGTGATCACCGGGAGGGGGCAAGCCTGACCTATTTTGAAACCTGCCTTCCTTATCTGCATGAACAGAGCGTAGTCGTCATGGCGGACATCCACTGGTCCAATGAAATGGAATCCGCCTGGCGGACCCTGCAACAGCACGAGCAAGTCCGCCTTTCAGTAGATTTATTTCATTTCGGGCTTTTATTCTTCCGGCCTGAAATAAAGGTTAAATCCAGTCTCGCACTGATCCAGGCCAGGTACAAACCCTGGCGCATGGGCTTTTTCCCATCATCTGATCAGGCGCACACTACCTGAGTATTCTTTGACCAGGCCATCTAAAAACACGACCCTAGCCACATAAGTATACTGCCCCAATGGCATGGGCTTCCCATTTTTGGTGCCATCCCAGCCATCGCGTGAAGTCTGAGGCAGGTAATCCTGTTTTTCATAAACCAGCCCACCCCACCGGTCAAAAATTTCCAGGCTGGCAACAGATTGCACATTCGGCACGCTGATGAAGGGCCGGAAGGTATCGTTACGCCCGTCAGCATTAGGAGAAAAGGCGGTAGGCAGGTAAACCCTGCGCACGTCTTCGAAGGCAATGCTTATGGAATCCGACGCGGAGCAACCGCCTGCCTGCTGCACTTCGTAAAGCACTGTCATTTCACTCAGCGGAAAGAATTGAATGGTTTGACAGTCCGCATCCTGGCAATCGTAGTCAACGGGAAGATTCCATATTGCATCGTCTATCGATTGATTGACCTGAGCCTGTACCACTGCCGCTTCTCCCAAGTCTACACGCTCCGGTCCAAACAAGTCTACCACTAGCGGCAAAGGGCTGAGAATAGCAACGGTATCTTCCAAAGTACACCCGAAGCGGTCCTTAATACGTACCGGATAGTCGCCAGGAGATAGCCCCGAAAAGTTGCCGTCCGGGCCGGGCACTAAGCTCTGCCCGATCAGCTCAATAGTCACTGGGAAAAAAGCATTTTCCACTTCAGCCACCGTAACCACACCGTCATCTGTACTAGCACAAGAGGTCGTGTCTCCGGTAATCATGGCTGTAATCAGAGGGTCGGGCACCACTTCCAGGTTTAGGATAACGATGCTGTCACAGCCGATTGACGACTGTAGGGAATCTGTATAAGTCCCCGTTTCGGTGAGCATTTCCTGGCTAAATGCATAAGCCCCACCCTGGCAAAGGGTATCCGCGATAGTGAAAAACTTGGGCTGTACATATACCACCTTAATATTGGAAATAATTCTGCACCTGGAATTTTCCAGGTTCCCGGGAGAGTTGGCGACCAAAAAACGGTAGTAGTAATAGCCGCCCGACAGCTCCGCATGCATTATGGTCTCGGTATTGCCACCAGGGACATCTTCCCAGGTTTGGCCCTCATCGTAGCTGATTTGCCATTTGACAGCCGGGTTGTCGTATTGGTCGCCGGCTACGGTTGCATTTAATGGGATAGGGCTGCCATTTTCACAAATGTTTTCAATTTCATCGGGTAGGATAAAAGCCTCAGGGCCGCAGGGCCGAAATGCGATATTATCCAGCGCAAGGTCATTGCCAATACCGCCGGGGGCATTATTTCGAAGCGTTAGTGTGACTGCCGTTTGCCCGGGTTCTGTAGTAAAGGTAAAACCATAGGTCTCCCAGGTTTCGTTCTGAGGCAGGGCGCCTGTGGTATACCGGACATCCCCATCAATCAAAAATGAGACATTAGGCCGGATGTGGCCCGTAACAGACGACCGGATCAAATTAATAATATCTGCCGAAAACTCATACAAGGTGTTCTCGCACAGCCCATCTACTTGCTGCTCATAGAACACCCCTTCGTCATAGCTCGCGTTCACCACCATCATATAGCCGTTGGGGTCCGTGCTATTATCCCCAATAGGGAGCCAGCTATCCCAGAGCGGCCAGGGAGCGGTATGGTTGGTGATGGTGTAAAAACCATCATTGGGAGGAGGTGAGGTGGAGTACAGATAGCCCGGAGCGATACCAGGATCTGAAAGCAAGAAATTAGCTATTCCACTGCCAAAGTCACCAGCTTCAAAAATATTCTCGCCGAAGTTGCCCTCGCAGGTGTCCTGGGCGCTGAGCCGGAACACACAGCTCGATATAAATAAGTACAACAGCAATTGGCAGCGGATGCTCATAGATTTGCATTTTGATTTTAGTGACTGAAGATAACATATTTGTGGAAGAATCGCTCCTACTCAACAAAGAGAACGGCGGGTACACGACGGAAAATATCTCTATATTCGCCCAAAATGAAAGGATTATGATCGTAATAACCGGCGCAGCGGGTTTTATCGGCAGTTGCCTGGCGCGCCATCTCAACGACCTCGGCTACGAAAACCTCATTTTAGTAGATGATTTCAGCCGGGCAGACAAAAACCGGAATCTGGAGGGAAAAGCCTGGGCCGAAAAAATCCACCGCAATGACTTTCCGGGATGGCTCTGGGAGAAGTACTATTTTGTGGATGCTATCTTCCACATCGGTGCCCGTACGGACACCACCGAGCAGGACTGGGATATCTTTCAGGAACTCAACCTGGACTATACAAAAACACTGTGGGAGCTTTGCGCACAGCACCAAATCCCATTTATCTACGCTTCAAGTGCCGCCACTTACGGGCTGGGGGAACAAGGTTACGAAGACCGCCACGACGTGGTCAACAGCCTTAAGCCACTCAACCCTTATGGTGATTCCAAGAATGAATTTGACAAATGGGCCTTGCAGCAAGAGGTACAGCCTCCACACTGGTACGGGCTGAAATTCTTCAATGTTTACGGCCCCAATGAGTACCACAAAGGGCGAATGGCCTCCGTCATCTTCCATACCAGCCGCCAAATCAAGTCTACCGGGCAGATGAAACTGTTCCGCTCGCACCGGGCTGACTACGAGGATGGGCAGCAGCAGCGTGATTTCATCTATGTGAAGGATGTGCTAAGGGTCATGTACTGGCTTTACCACCGTAAGCCGGAAAGCGGCCTTTACAACCTGGGTACCGGACAAGCCCGGTCGTTCTGGGACTTAGCCGTCAACACCTTCAAGGCACTGGGGCTGGAGCCCAAAATCAGCTTCATTGATACGCCTGCGGATATTCGTGATACCTATCAGTACTTCACCGAGGCCAATATGGCCAAGCTCCGGCAAGCTGGCTATCAGGATGATTTCCACAGCCTTGAAGCAGGGATTGAAGACTATGTCAGAGAATACCTGTCAGAAGAAAAAATTTACTGATTACCTGGATTTTGGGATGTTGTTGAGCCCGGCATAGTAGATAAGGTGCCAACCGTCTTCCAGTCGGGAGAAACGCCGCTCAATCTGAAGGTTGTACTCCGGCTGTACCAGTTTTTCGATGATCAGGTCTTTGCTTACCGGGATAAGCTCCCGCTTAAAGTTGGAGCTTTCCGGGTTCAAGGGGCGTTGCAGCCTCCAGGTCTCCGGCGTCCAGCGGTAAAGCCCCGAGGCAATCAAGGCGCTATCGGCTTCTCTGGGCAAACCGGGCAAAGGGAAGAGAATGCGCTCCATCTGAAAAGCAGAATCCTGATGAAAGCGGTCGTAAAATGCCGCAAACTCCTGATAGGGCTCCGCTTGTCCCTTTGTTCCCGTTGAGGTGTCGGCAGATTGATCGGTGCCGCAGGAAATACTGCCTATTGCCAACAGGGCAAGAAGTAAGAATCGGTTCATAAGCTACATCTGATTTAAAAGGAGAACGAAGGTAGCCAAATTCTCATTTTGCTCAAGGGGTGTTATTTTACTCGCCCGCCAGGCAATGCAGTACTGCCTGTGCCAGCGCCTCCTCATTAGGTGCGGAAGCCAGTAGAGGGTCTTTCCCAAGGCGGCGGCAGGCGGATGCCGTTGGGTTGCCGATTGCAACGAGTTGTTGCCCCGGCAGCATATCGTGACGGTTCAAATACGTTTTTGCATTGAGGGGGCTGGTAAAAACAAGTACTTCAGAACAGCGAAGCGGAAAGTCCGCAGCAGGATGATTGTCATAAACAATAAGATCTATGCTTTTTATAATGGAGCCAAGCTTGTTCTGTACCGACTGCCGGGAATGACGAGCCCGGGGGAAAAGGACCCGCTGCCCCTTCGCCACCTGGGCAAATGCATCCGCTGAAGCGCTGGGCTCACCGGTACCGGTGAAGGCGATCTCATAGCCAAAGTCTGTGGCGATCTGAGCGGTGGAGGGTCCAATACTGCCCAGTTTTACCTTCGTAGACAGAGGGCATGGCAGATTGCTCAGGAAAAAACGAGCAGCACGCGGGCTGTAGAAGAACACCCAATCTGCATCTGGCACTACGCTGAAGGGGATTGGTTCGAAGTGGATTAGGGACTGCCCTTCTACCTTAACACTATTCGCTTTCAGAATTTGCCGAAAGGCACTCTGAGCCTGAAGGTTACGGGAAATGTAGGCGGATCTGCGTTGTAGCTTCATTCCCGCAAAAATAGCCAAAGCTTAGCGAACCCGCCAGCGATCGGTCGAAATGACTGCCACAGGGTAGTCTGCCCCAATTTGCAAGTGGAGTTGATCCTGTTCGTCCGAAGAAAGCAAATCCGGCTGATGTATCATTTCTGAAGGGACCCCTGCCAGTTGGGGCAGCCACTTTTTGACGTATTCTCCCTTTGGGTCATATTTCATGGCCTGAGAAATGATATTGTAGTGCTTATCTTCCTTTGGATCGGCGCTGATACCTGCGGCATAATTCCAATTCATCCAGTTGCTGGTCACATCGTAATCTATGAGGACAGATTCAAAATATTCCGCCCCCATTTGCCAGTTGACCAACAGGTCTTTAACGAGAAAGCTCGACACGTTTTTACGCCCCCGGTTAGACATGTAACCTGTGGTGGCTATTTCCACCATATTGGCATCAATAAATGGCACGCCGGTGGCTCCGTCTATCCAACGTTGCAACAACCGCTCATCATCACGCCAGCGCGGGTCTGCCACTTCAATTATCCCTCCTTTTTCAAATACTTTAAAACCGTGTTTTTTTACCATTAAGCGGAGAAAGTCGCGCATGAGCAAGCTATGCAATAAGCTTTGTACAGACTCTGATGCGCCCCGCTGCTGCTCATAAGCTCTAAGGTGATGATAAACCATTTTGGGAGAAAGGCACCCCTGAGCAAGCCAGGCTGAGAATCGGGAGGAGTGCCCTGCGCTGCTTACGCCACAATGGCTGTGCGCATATTCCTGCACAGTTTCCTGTTCCCAAATATACTGATGCAGGTATTCAAGGCCCGCTGCTTCTCCGCCTTTCCACACGAAACCCTCCCGGTCAATCGAAGCAAATGGGACATGCCCGAGGTCAGCCAGGGCAGGAATCTCACCTTCGTCTAGCTTCACCATGATGGGAGCCATCTCTTCCGGAGCAGGTAGTGGTTCACGTATGGGCACATAGCGCTCCACTTCCTTTCTGAACTGCGAAAAACTATCGGGCGTATGGGTAATCGGGAATGGCAAGTCAGCAGTATAATAAAGCATCTTGCCTCTGGAAAAACGAATTTCCTGACCGATCGTCCATAGTTTTTGCTCTAGAGTGTCCTGGACATAGACTTCATCCGGGGTACGCTCCCGGTTACAAAACACCCAATTGGTCTTAATTTTTTGAGCGAGTTCAAAAATTTCTTCTTCCGGCTTGCCCACTCTCACAATAAGGTTGCTCCCGATAGCCTGAAGAGCGTCCCGAAGGTGCTGCACGCTTTCAATGATGAACTGCGCACGGAATTTGCCGGTTTTGAGAAAGCCAAAACGATCTGTTTTGCCAAGGAAAGTACGTTCGTCAAATACATAAACAGGGATCACTTCATCCAGAGAGCTAATGGCGTCATGAAGGGCTTCATTATCGTGGAGCCTCAAGTCTTGCCGGAACCATACAATGCCCCTTTTTGTATACATAGGCCGTTGGAGGTTAATTGTTTCAAAAATCTTTGAAAGGCAACACGGGAGCTAAATAATGGTTGTGAGATTTTAGTCATTTTGATGTGCATTTATCCGGATGAACTAATCTGCCTGCCCTCTCGTTGCAGACAGGGAAAGAGCACAGAACCGTATTCTACAATGGATCAACAACAAATAGAAAAAGAACTAAATTTTTTAACCTCCCGAAGCTCCGGCAGCGGTGGGCAGCATGTCAACAAAACGGAGACGAAAGTTGAAGCCCGTTTTGAGGTAGACGCCTCTTCTGCCCTTTCGGCAGCTGAGAAGCGCAAAGTCCATAGTGCCTTGGGCAACCGCATCAGCAAGGAAGGGATACTAGCTGTGAGTTCGGACAGCCGGCGGTCCCAGGTCCTCAACCGGGGCGCTGCCGTTAAGAAGCTGCTGCGGCTGATTAAAAAAGCCCTGCGTGCCCGCAAGCCCCGAAAAGGTCCACAGCCCCTGAAAGCCAACCCTCGAAAGCGGCTCGAACGAAAGCGCAGGCAATCTGAGAAGAAAGCCCTGAGGGGAAAAATTAAAATTTAACCTACTTTTGGGGCAAAATAAATTCATTCGCATGCGCTACGGACTATTACTGATTGCCTTTTTGGTTATCGCCAACCTATCCGCCCAGGACAAACCGAACTACCGGATTTTTGATAAAAAAGGTAACCCGGCAACCTTTGAAGACCTTCTAAAAGATAGCCGAAAGTCTGACATCGTTTTCTTCGGAGAACTCCATAACAACCCTATCGCGCACTGGCTGCAGTATGAGCTGACGGCTTCCCTGCATTCGACGATAAAAGGTGAACTGGCACTCGGTGCAGAAATGTTTGAAGCGGACAACCAACTGCTGCTCGATGAATACCTCTCCGGCACAATAAAGGAAAAAACCTTTGAGGAAGAAGCCCGGGTCTGGAACAACTATGCGACGGACTACAAGCCACTGGTTGAATTTGCCAAAGCCAATGGTTTATCCTTCACCGCGACCAACATCCCGCGGCGCTACGCAAGCCTGGTGTTCAAGGGCGGTTTCGAAAGCCTGGAGGATTTGCAGGAGGCCGCGAAGAGCTATATCGCTCCCCTGCCCGTAAAGTACGATGCCAACCTACCGGGCTATCAGAAAATGGTGGAAATGATGGGCGGCCACGGTGGCGGTTCTGATAACTTCCCAAAGGCGCAGGCGATCAAAGATGCAACGATGGCTTACTTCATCAGTGAAAACCTGCCGGAAAAAGGCGTGTTTATCCACTATAACGGGTCCTACCATTCTGACAATTACGAAGGCATTGTGTGGTACCTGCAAAACGACTACGCCCCGAAAGCCAAAATAACGACCATTACCACTGTGGAACAGAGCGATTTGTCCGCTATTGACGAAGAATATGCAGGCAAAGCGGATTTCACTATTGTGGTTATTGATACCATGACCAAAACTTACTAAATATTTATGCCGGTAAGGTTGCTGCCCTTTTTGCTCGTCGTTTTTGCCACGCTAAGCTGTGAGCCTAACGATTCTTTACCCATTCTCAGCAAAGCCGAAAATACGGAAGGGCAAACGGTCTACAAATCCATACCTGATTTCACTTTCGTTAATCAGGATAGTCAGTTGGTTACACCAGCCACTTTCGAAGGCAAGGCTTATGTCGCTGATTTTTTCTTCACTTCCTGCCCGACGATATGCCCCATCATGGCCCAAAACATGCTGGAGCTTTACGAGGCTTATGCGGACGAACCGCGATTGGCTTTTCTTTCGCATACTATTGACCCTGCCCGGGATACGGTAGCCAAGCTGAAGCACTACGCCACCAACCTTGGCGTGGATGACCAGCGCTGGCACTTTGTCACCGGGCAAAAGGATAGCCTCTACGCTATTGCCGATGATTACTTCAATATCGTTGTGGAGGACCCTACCCTGCCTGATGGCTTTGACCACAGCGGGCGGTTTGTGCTGGTGGATACCAAAGGCTACATCCGCTCCTACTGCAATGGAACGCAGCCAAACGAAGTCGAGGCTTTTAAAAAAGATATAGAAAACTTACTCCATGAAATGGAAGACCCCAATACTGCTCACTAGCCTTTTCAGCCTGTTGATATGGATGAGCTGCCGGGATGACCCCTACAAACAGGGGCGTATTTTATACCAGAACTTTTGCGCAAGCTGCCATATGAACGATGGTAGTGGCTTGCAAGGCGTGATGCCCCCGCTAGCCAAGGCGGACTATGTTGCCGAAAACCAGGACCGATTAGCTTGTATTATCCGCTATGGTATGGAGGGACCTGTTGTCGTCAACGATACGACTTACAATCAGCAAATGGCCGGCATCCCTCAACTTACGGACTTCGAGGTCACCAACATCATCAATTACATCAACCATTCCTGGGGCAATGACTACGGCTATATGCCCTATGCTGAAGTAAAGGCAGCACTGGAAGAATGCAAGCCTTAAGTCACTAAAACGGTTTTTGCCAGCCGCGCACTCTTTTATTTTCGTGGGAATTGCTACTTTAGGGTTTACAAAATTGAATTCCTAAACAAATGATTCACACCTCATTGATCTTCAATGATTTAAAGATTTTGAGGTTTGTCTTTTAACCGTCTAGCAGTTCCTTGCGTGTTATGATGAAGAAAATTACCCTGCTTTTTTTAGTCCTTCTGCCGATTATAGTTTTTGCTCAACCCGAAAATGATGATTGTGCAGGCTTGATTGACCTGGGCGTGGCTCCTGCCTGCCCGGACACCGTATTCTTCTCCAATGTGGACGCCACGTCCAGCGATATTGGATTTGACAACATACCCAGTTGCTTCAACGGTGGTGTGGTGGGCAATGATGTATGGTTCGCCTTTACGACCAGCGATACCATATTTGACTACACCATTACTGCTACCGGAATCTCCGACCCCAGCGGGTCTGCTCCCTTGAGCAGCCCGCAAATTGCGCTCTACCGTGGTGTCTGCGAATTCGACAACCTCGCTGAAATCGCTTGTGAATCTACAGAGCTCGGCACCTCGGTTGTTGAACTTGACGTGCAGGGGCTGACCCCCAACGTCACCTACTTCATCCGGATTACCGACTATAGCGCAACCGGCACCCCAAACTGGGGATCTTTCCAGCTTTGTGTGGAGGAGCAGGAGCCTGCCTCTACCATTGACGAAGGCGGGTCTAACTCCTGTAGCGGCATCCTTTATGATACCGGTGGGCCGGATGGCGACTATGGCAACGATGAAAATAATGTCTTTACGATCTGCCCGGATCAGCCGCATGACTGTATCCTCTTCACCATGAATTATTACAACCTGGAGCCAGGAGGATTTCCGATCACTGATGTGATTTCCTTTTACGATGGCGATGGCACCGACAGCCCGTTGATTTCGCAGCTGGGCGATGGCGACTTCCTAAATAATGATGAAGGGGGCGGTGGTGTTTGTTTTCAGGTGCAAGCCACAAGCGGCTGCCTCACTGTTGAATTCATATCTGACGGGACCACCACTTTTGAAGGGTTTGAAGGTATGTGGGAATGTCAGCAAAACTGCGAACCGCTACAGCCAATCACTGTGAACGGGGGCGTGACGGAAGAAGAGATTGTCAACTTCGTTTCCACGCCCGATGTTACGGCTGAAATCACCAATATTGACTGTCCCGAAGAATCCTACGGAACCTTCGAAGGGGGTGATATGACAGACCTCGGACTCGAGCGGGGCTTACTTTTGACTTCCGGTAGCCGTGACTATGCAGTAGGCCCTAATACCGGTGGCGGTGGCGGAAGCCCGGGCACGGATAACGGTGCGCCGGGTGATGCCGACCTCGATTACCTCTCTACTGTTTTTGGTGAGGGCACTACTTCTCAAAACGCTTGTGTGGTGGAGCTTGACGTCTTTGTCGCTACCGATGAACTATCCTTTGAATACGTCTTTGCTTCCGAGGAATACCCTGAGTTTGTCAATACGACCTTCAACGATATCTTTGCGTTCCTCGTTTCCGGTCCTGGCATCACTGGCGACCCTAACCTTACGAACAATGCCGTAAATATTGCCACCCTGCCCGATGGTACCCCGGTACAGATCAACAGCGTAAACAACCTCCTTAATTGGGAATATTACCGCAACAACCTCGGTGGCCAAAGTATTCAGTACGATGGAATGACCTCTGATTTCCTGGGGGTCAAGAAAAGCCTGACGGCCAGTATTGGGGTAGAGCCTTGTAATACCTACAGCCTCAAACTCGCTATCGCTGACCGGGGCGATTCTTCTTATGATTCCGGTGTGTTTGTTTCTGAGCTGAAAGGTGGTACGCCAAACCTAACCGTACAGTTCAACTCTGGCATTGATTATCTGGTGGAAGATTGCGTTAACCAGAATGACGAAGTGATTGTCTCCCTGACTGATCCGGTCGAAGACACCACCACCTTTCTGGTATCCGTAGGCGGTACAGCGGAAAACGGGCTGGACTACCTCTTGGAGATACCGGACACGGTGATTTTCCTGCCTGGCCAAAACGAATTGTCCTTCCCGCTGACTACGCTGTCAGACATTCTAACGGAAGGCACAGAAACCATCATTCTCACCCTCAGCAATGACTTTGGGTGCGGAGAAGTCATCTACACCGAGCTTGTGGTTGAGCTCCGTGATCAAATTGACGTAAGCATTGAGGCCATTGAAGTGGGCCAGGATACCGTACTGGTTTGTGCGGACAGCTCAATTGTGCTCAACGTAACCGGAGCGGCATCGTTTTTCTGGAGCCCGGTCAGCATATTTGATGAGCCCACCTCTCCCAATCCAACTGCCTCTCCTACAATGAGCCAATGGGTTCAAGTGGAAGGCATCGTCGGGCCTTGTGTCGATACCGACTCCATCTTCCTGCAAATTATTGATCCGGAGATTGCAGCTTTCCCGGAAGACTCCCTCTTTATTTGCCAGGGCGATATGGTGCAGCTCAACTCTACCAATAACGCCAATAACAGCAACCTGGCATGGACACCTGCTGCCGGTCTAAACGATTCTACCCTTGTTAACCCGGTTGCTACCCCACAAGTTACCACGGACTATATCGTAGCCGTGGATATAGCAGGTTGTGTAGTGCAAGATACCGTTCATATTGATGTGGCACCGTTTGACTTCCCTGAAGTTCAGAATGATACGACAATTTGTGAGAATTTTGGGGTTCAATTGGCCAGCTTCATTGATCTGAACGAGACCACGACCACCTACCAATGGACACCCAATATTGGATTGGACAATGATACCATTTCCAACCCGATCGCCTTCCCGGAAACAACGACTACCTATCAACTGATTGCGGAAAGTGGTAACGGAGCTTGCGCGGACACAGCAGAAGTGACTGTAACGGTCTTGCCTGCTAATGTGGAAATTCAAGGGCCTGACTCTCTGGAAATATGCCTAGGCACCGTTGTAGACCTTGAAGCGATTACGAGTACCGGAAACGGCGAGACCTTGGTGTGGTCCCCGGATAACGGAACCATTAGCGACACCACCGGGCTGACCACTCAGGTCACCACCGATGTCACAGACTGGTATTTCGCAGAATTCACCATCGGTGCCTGTACGGTTTTCGACTCGGTCTACATCCGGGTCGATTCACTGCCAGCTACGATGATCACGCCGGATCCTGAAAAGGACAAGTACTGCGAGGGTGAGATCGTGACGCTTTCTTCACCGGTCTATGAACCCAGCTTCTTCCCGGATATTGAATTCAGCTGGATAGAACCTCTGGGCGCAGAAACGCCCGATACCCTATGGAATATGGTCCTCACGCTTCAGGACACCTTCCTGTATGAGCGTATTACAACCAACAGGGCCTGCGTGGATACGGCCTCGATTCTGATCAATGTTCAGGCCGTGCCGGTCGCGACGATTACGCCTTCAGACTCCGTAGTTTGCCTGGGCGATGCCGTTGATTTCCAACTAGAAATAACCGGCCAGTATGAGTCTTTCGAATGGATGGGCAGTGGCCTGAGCTGTACAGACTGCTTCGACCCCACTGCATCCCCGGCAAGCGGGCAGTATACCGTTGAGATTGATGCAGATGGCTGCGATGCCAGTGTTAGTGCCAGTATTCAGCCGGTGGAAATTCCGTTTTTGGGCAACAGCCAGACCATTTGCCCGGGTGAAAGTGCCGAGCTTAACCTCGGTGGGCCATTCGGGCCTAATGATACCTACACCTGGTCGTCATCCACCGATCCTGATTTTAGCAGCAATGAGCCTAATCCGGTGGTCAGCCCTGAGGTTACAACCACCTACACGGTGGTGGCAGAGAATGGCGTTTGCCCGCCTTTGGAGGAAGAAGTGACCATTACGATTTCAGATTTTGCAGAGATTGTGAGCGTCGACCTTTCACCAACCGACTTGTGCCAAAACGAGGAAGCTAACTTTACGATTGAAGCCACCAACCTGTCTGACGGAGACCGTTTCGAATGGACGGACCCTAATGGCATGCAGCTCATTGGTGGCACAAGCACTTCCGGCTCCTTTAACCCTACTGTGAGCGGAACCTACACCCTGACTTATATCAACGCCAACGAGTGCGGCACGCTGACCGAAACGTTCGAGCTTTCCGTGCAGCCTGCCCCGGCCGTTGAGCTGGCCAATGATACCACCATCTGCCTCGGACAGTCCGTGCAGCTCAACTTCGCAGAAGATGAAAATACGACCTACACCTGGACGTCTACGGACCCACTGTTCAGTGATTTCAATAATCCTCAACCAGTGGTCAGCCCGACGGAGACCGCAACCTACACCCTAACGGCAAGCAATGGCGTATGCGATGACTTTGTGGGCTCCGTTACGGTGGAAGTCATTGGCAACATCCTGCTGG
>NZ_JALEGS010000075.1 GCF_022763345.1 Phaeodactylibacter sp. | reverse complement strand
TAATCTATGAAATTTTCAAAGAACTTGCTCAGATGCTAAACATAGCATCTGACATTGAGTAGGTTTGCCGCGGCAAACCACTTAATCGTCAGTATAACCACATAAAATAAACAGTAGATAAGCGGCTTGATCCATTCTTAACCACAATATACAATGGTCCTGGCTTTCTCTTCGTGACAGTTTTGCGGGAAAAAGACAGGGCAGAATTTAGTGCAGGTTGAATGAACAAAGCCTAGCTGCCCTGTTTATTTTTGATTTTTGCTCTATCAAATTAGCAGCTTTTAATACATCTCCTTTTCGAAAAAGCCGCAAAACCATTCTAAAAAAGACAGCGCAAACAGAGCGTTCTGACTTCTGCTATGGCGATGTTAACCTGTCTGGAGATTGAAGCTGGGGCAGCGCTCATGGAAATACCCAAGCTTAAACGCTAGACTAGCATCACTTTAGGGAGACGGACGCAAAGCTTCCCAACCTTTTTCCTATCTTTGCAAACGAACGTTCATTCGTATCGTTATTCATAGAAAAGACTGAACAGCAATGCCAAAGTTTCATCCTCTGAAGATACGCGAAGTGCGGCCTGAGACCGAAGAATGTGTGTCCATAGCCTTTGAAGTGCCGGAAGCGCTGCAGCCGGAGTACGCCTTTCTGCCCGGACAATACCTAACGCTCAAGGCGGAAATCAATGGTGAAGAGGTGCGCCGCTCCTACTCCATCTGCAGTACGCCGGCCGAAGGGCTGCGCGTGGCAGTGAAGAAGGTGCCGGAGGGCCGTTTTTCCACCTACGCCAATGAAACGCTGAAGGCTGGTGATGAGCTGGAGGTGATGACGCCTATGGGCCGCTTTACCGCTGAGCCAGATCAGGCGAAAGCCAAACACTATGTAGCCTTCGCGGCGGGATCGGGTATTACGCCGGTGATGTCCATTATGAAGACCGTACTGGAGCAGGAGCCGATGAGTACGTTCACCCTCTTTTACGGCAACCGTATGGTAGACAGCATCATCTTCCGGGAAGAAATCGAAGGGCTGAAGAACGAGCACATGGGCCGGCTACGCATTTACCACGTACTCAGCCGCGAAAAGCTGGGCAGCCCGCTGCTGAGCGGCCGTATCTCTGCCGATAAGTGCGCTACGATTTGCGATAAGCTGATTGATACAGCGGAAGTAGATGACTTCTACCTTTGCGGGCCGCTCCCGATGATCGAGGGCATCCGGGAGGTGCTGGAGCAACACGGCGTGGACCGCAAAAAAATCCACTTCGAGCTCTTCAATACCGGCAACGGAAAAGCGCCCGCCCCCAAAGCCAAAAGCAGTGCAGATCAGCCTAAGGTGGACGCTATGGTCGCCATCACCCTGGACGGTACCACGGTGGAATTCCCCCTCGCTTCCGATGCTGAATCCCTGCTTGATGGTGCGCTGAAAGCGGGTGCCGACTTGCCCTTTTCCTGTAAAGGCGGGGTCTGCAGCACCTGCCGCGCCAAACTAACCGAAGGGGAAGTGGAAATGGACGTCAACTACGCTCTGGAGCCCGATGAGCTGGCTGCCGGCTACATCCTCACCTGTCAGGCCCACCCCAAAACAGACCGGGTCGCTGTGGATTTTGATAGTTAACTTTGCTGCATGACAACGACAACGAAGAAGACCAAGAAGGAAATCATTCAGGAAGCCGCCGCCCACTTGTTCCGCGACAAGGGCTACTCGGCCACCTCCATGCGTGATCTGGCTGAAGCAGTCAACCTGAAGGCCTCAAGCCTGTACAACCACATTTCCTCCAAGGAAGAAATCCTGCGCAACATCTGCTTTGATAATGCCCACCGCTTTATCTCCGGTATGGAAGAGGTGGAAAAATCCGGTGCCGATGCGCCCGCACAGGTCCGTGCCCTGTTGTCCCTGCACATCCGGACCGCTATGGAAGACGCCACCTCAGTCACCGCTTTTAACGACGAGTGGCGCCACCTCAATGAGCCTTACCTTTCCGAATTCAAGGCGCTCCGCAAGGACTACGAGCAGCGGTTCCGCAACATCCTCAGTACCGGTATGAAGAGCGGTGCCTTCCGGCAAATGGACCCCAACGTCATGCTTTACACCCTCTTCTCCTCCGTGCGCTGGCTCTACGACTGGTTTCAGGATGGCAAGTCCCGCTCGGCCGAGGAGGTGGAAGCCGAAGTCATAGAACTCCTTATGGGCGGCCTGCGTTCTTTATAGAAACAACCTTGCTATGAAGCGCATCCAAGTATACTTTGCCGCACTCGCACTCATCCTATCCGGTTGTACCACCACTGACTCTATAATCCAAGCTACGCCCACGCCTTTTGCACCTTCTAACGCTACAACCCCCAGTTCCAATACCATACTACAGGGTATCGCCTACCTCCCCAACGAACAGCCCTTAAAGTTTGCCTCTATCGCCATCTATCAGAACAGCACCCTGCTCGGAGGCGTGGAGACGGGCACCGAAGGCCAATTCACCCTTACCGTCCCTTCAAATACCGCACTAACGCTTGAAGTTTCCTTCGTTGGTTACGAGCCCGCTATCTATCAGCTCCAACCACTCCGCTCCGGCTTCTACTATTTAGACCTCTCCCTGCATACACCAAAGCCATTCATAGACGGCCTCTACTGCCCCACCTACCATATACCTTTAATCGATATGGACAACACCTCCTCCGGCGCGACCTACCTCAGTGGCGACCTCAAACACTCCCCACTCTTCCCCGGCGGCCTATAGCCCACCCACTACCCAGACTGCCCACTACAGAACTGCAAGACTGCCCACTGCCCACTGCCCACTACAAAACTGCAAGACTGCCCACTAAAAGACTGCCCACTGCCCACTCCAAGACTGCCCGACTGCCCGACTACCCCACTGCCCACTCCAAAACTACCCAACCGCCGACTCCCCACCCCCATTCATCGAACTTTTTCCCACCTTCCCCAAAAAACCCCTACATTCGAATTTGTAAAAACAAAGCCACGCCATGAGCTTACGCGAAAACATCACCCTCGCCCTACGCACCGTCCGGTCCAACTGGCTCCGCGCCATCCTCACCCTGATGATCATTGCTTTCGGAATTATGGCCCTCGTAGGCATCCTTACCGCCATCGACGTAGGCATCAACTCCCTGAGCGATAACCTCTCTAATCTTGGTGCCAATACCTTCGACATTGAGCCCCGTGGAGAAGGCGTGCGGGGGCACCGCGGTGGAAGGCGCGAAAAGATCGGCGAGCCCATCTCCTATGACCAGGCACTGGCTTTCAAAGAAGCGTACGACTTCCCAGCCCGGGTTTCCGTATCCCTGCCCTGCTCTGGTACCGCCACCATCAAACGCGCGGATGAAAAAACGAACCCCAACGTAGGCCTCTTCGGCATTGACGAGAACTACCTGGAATCCAAAGGCTTTGAGCTGGCCGCCGGGCGGAACTTCACCTATCTGGAATCCATCCGTGGCGGGTTTATTGCCATTATTGGTTCTGAAATAGTGGACGAGCTGTTCAAAGGGCAACCCGAGAAAGCCGTAGGTCAGTACGTTCACGCCGGCAACATCAAGCTCAAGGTGGTAGGCGCCATGCAGTCGAAAGGATCGAGTATGGGTGGCAATGAAGACCGCCGCGTGCTTATACCGCTCCAGACCGGCAAGCGTTATTACGGCAGCAGCCGCACCAACTACAACCTCATGATCGCTGTAAATGATGCGAATCAGATTGATATAGGAACGGATTATGCTACAGCCGTTTTCCGTAATGTCCGTGGGTTAGAAGCCGCTCAGGACAATGACTTCGAAATCACCAAAAGCGACAGTCTCATCGGCCTTATCCGGGAGAACACCACGTACTTCCGCTGGGCTGCAGTAGGCATCGGGCTGATCACCCTCATCGGCGCTGCTATTGGACTGATGAATATCATGCTGGTTTCAGTGACGGAGCGTACCCGGGAAATCGGTATTTCCAAAGCCATCGGGGCCAAGCGAAGCAATATCCTCACCCAGTTCCTAACCGAAGCGGTAACCATTAGCCTGATTGGCGGGCTGGTGGGGATCTTTCTGGGGGTGTTGGCGGGCAACGTGGTGGCCATCATTGCCAGCGGCAGCTTCCTCTTCCCCTGGGCATGGGTCATCATTGCTATTGTCACCTGTACCGGCGTCGGTCTGCTCTCCGGGCTCTACCCGGCGATGAAAGCCAGCCGTTTGGACCCCATCGAATCGCTGCGGTACGAGTAAAAGGCCTTACCTTGCGCCCATGAAGCGTGAGTTCCTCCTCAATATCGTTTTCCTGTTGACGGCCAACCTGCTGATCAAGCCGTTCTACCTGTTTGGCATCGACCGGACGGTGCAGAATACCGTATCGGAAAGCGAGTACGGGTTGTACTTCGCCCTCTTCAACTTCACGTTCCTGTTCCAGATCGTCAACGACTTCGGGATACAGAACTACAACAACCGGAATATTGCGCAGCACAGGCACTTGCTGGTCAAGTACTTTCCAAACCTGATCGTGTTAAAAGGGCTCCTATCGATCCTCTATTTGGCCCTTGTGTTAGGCATAGGCTGGTGGGCGGGCTATACCCTGCCGCACTTTAGCCTCCTGCTTTTTATCGCATTGAATCAAATCCTGTTTTCGCTCGTACTGTACCTCCGCTCGAATGTATCCGGGCTGGGGCGCTACCGGCTGGACAGCCTCCTTTCGGTTACCGATCGGTTGTTGCTCATCTTGATTTGCAGTATGCTGCTTTGGGGCAACCTGGTGCCAGGGCCTTTTCGGATAGAATGGTTTGTCTGGGCACAAACCGCATCGCTCAGCATGACGGCACTGATCGCCATGGGTATTGTCGCGCGCAGACTCCCCCGCTTCCGCTTACGCATCAACCCGGTATTTTTGCGCTACCTGCTTCGGGAAAGTGCCCCTTATGCCCTGAGTATTTTCCTTATGTCAGCTTATTACCGCCTGGACGGCCTAATGATTGAGCAGTTGTTGCCGGACGGAGCAACGGAAGCTGGATTATATGCTTCGGCCTACCGGCTTTACGAAGCCGCAAACATGGTAGGCTTTCTTTTTGCCGGCTTACTTTTGCCTCTATTCTCGCGCATGCTAAAGGAGCAAACTTCGGTAGCACCGCTGGCTTATTTTAGCTTCAAGCTCATCACACTCAGCGGCCTCATTTTACTGGTGGGCGCAGGGGCCTACCATACCGAGATCATGGAGCTGCTGTATGATAGTGGCTCGGCTTATTCCGGCCGCATTCTTGTGTTCCTCTGTGCAAGCTACCTGGCCGTGTCAGGGACGTATGTCTTTGGCACCCTGCTCGTTGCCAGCAACCATACCCGGCAACTGAACTATGTATTCGGTATCGGACTGGGCATTAACCTGACCCTGAACCTTTGGCTCATTCCCAGCCTTAAGGCAGAGGGCGCTGCCATTGCGACCCTGGCTACACAGGTGTTTATTATTGCAGGTGAGCTATGGGTGGCTTCCCGGCAGTTGCAGCTCAGGGTCCCACTCACAACCTGGGGGCAACTGGCGGGCTCACTTCTCCTGCTGCTGGCGGCTGCGCAAAGCCTAAATTACTGGGCTCCTTTCGATTGGTATTGGTCGTTTCTCGCAATTTTAGGTATAGGTGGAGTGCTCGCACTGTCATTTGTATGGCAAAGCAATCCGATTATTGACTTTGACCGCAAAAACACAGCTTAGTTCCAGTCTTCAGGTAGCACATTTACCACAAGGCGTGTATTTCCTAACCGCCACTCATTGTGGACAGCTGGTTGGAAGCCAGCGAATACTGGTACACAGACAATAGGCCGAAGTTTGTACCTTCGCCTCTTCAAGTTTTTGTCACATCCATGAAGCAACAACTGTTAAAAGCCCTGAAAGAGGTCGAGCATTTCGCGGAGGGGTCTAAATGGCAACGCCTGCAGGCTACCCCCGCACGATACCTTTATGCTATTGGGTTCCGAGAAACGCTGTATCGTTATCAACGCAAGGGCAAACTAAAAACAATACAGACGTTTTTTGGTGAACGGATGCAGGTAGTCCTTCCCGCCGGCACGGACCTTTATCTCGTTGGCGGAAAAACCCATAGCTCAGAGATTCGACTGGCCCGGTTCATGATTCAGCAACTGGAACCTGGCGATGTATTCATGGATATTGGAGCGCACTTTGGCTACTTTTCTCTGCTTGCGGCTACGCTTGTAGGAAAAGGCGGTAAAGTATTCGCTTTTGAAGCGGCTGAGGACACCTTTTCCTGCCTTTCTACCAACCTTAAGCCCCTTCCCAACTGTCTGGCAGTACATGCAGCCGTTAATGCTGATGGGCAGGCGGTTACTTTTTTCGAATTTGACCCCTTGCATTCAGAGTATAACTCTACGGACGTGAAGCAATTTGAGGGGCAGGACTGGTTTGAAGGCAATCAGCCAAAGCGTAAAGAAGTCAGAGGTGTGCAGCTCAGCCGTTTTTTAGAAGAAACGGCCATGACCCCAAACCTGATCAAAATTGATGTGGAAGGCGGAGAAGCGGCTGTCATTGAGGGCGCACTGCCATTTTTGCATAAACACCCTGTGCCGATTGTGATGGAGTACCTCAATCCGGAACGGGGCAATACCCCACATCGGGAAGCCGCACGCGACCTGTTGAAGGCAGGATATACGCCCCATGCTATTCAGCAAGACGGCAGCTTGCTACCCCTGCCAGATATTGAAAACTGGTATATGGAGCAGGGCATAGATTCTGATAATATTGTTTTCGTGCATCCAACTTTAGCAAAGCCTTAAAATTCAAGCTAAAGGAAGTACTTTTGCACAAAATTTTTGACCAGTACACATACATGGAACAGAAAGACAACCTTTTAGATATCATTCGGACGCTCTTTCGCTGGAAGAAGCAGATCATCACCGTTTGTGCATTGACAGGTATAGGGGCCGTAGCGATCAGCCTGTTCCTGCCCAATTACTACAAAGGCAAGACGGTATTTCTCGCCGTCAGCCCGGACCAGGCCAAGCCTGATGCCCTCTTTGGCGATGGGCAAACCCGGACGGCCTATTATGGTAATGAAAATGACATCGACCGCTTGCTTACTATAGCTCAGTCTGGCATGCTACTCAACTTCCTGGTGGATACGTTCCAGCTCTATCAGCATTATAAAATTAACCCGGACCAGCCTAAGGCGGAATTTAAGGTAAGAGATAAATTTGCCAGGCTCTATGAGGTAGAAAAGACCAAGCGGGATGCCATTGAGCTGAGTGTGGAGGACAAAGACCGCACCATGGCCGCTGCTATGGCCAATACCGCCCGCCGCAAAATCGGCGAAATGGCCCGGCAACTCATCCGGGAAGGGCAGCTACGGACTATAAACTCCTATCAAAGTAATATTGAGAGCAAAGAAGCTCAGCTAAAAGCCTTAAGTGACAGCCTGATCGCTAAACGCCGCCGCTACGGAATCTATAACATCGATGGGCAATCTGAAGCCCTGACCAGTCAGGTATCAGAAGCGGAAGCAAAGCTCGTGCAAAGCCAGGCCCGCCTCAAAGCTCTTGAGGAAACGCAGGGCGTACCCCGAGACACCATCCTACAGCTGCGGGCTTCGGTCAGGGGCCTCGAAGGGGCTTATGCCAATGTTTCTCAGCGTATGGAGCGTTTCAATGATGGTATGGCTGAAGTGGGTACCCTCAATCGCCAATACCTGGAAGCGAATGCTACCTTGAGTGAAGATAAGGAGCGTCTGAAGCAGACCCTGTCTGTTTATAATTCTGATATACCATCCATTGTGGTGGTGGAAGAAGCAGAAGTGCCGCTTATAAAATCCCGCCCCAAACGGAGTTTCATCGTGATTGGCGCAGTAGCTATTGCCTTTCTTTTCTCCGTCATTGGGGTATTGATCCTGGACACCTATCAGGATGTCGACTGGAAATCTGTTTACAAAGGATCCTGATTGAAAGCAAAAGGAGTACATAGCATCTCAGACCGAATCCGCCATTGGTGGGCACAGCAGGGACAACCACAACGGTTTTTCCTGGCCTACGCTGCCCTGATCCTGCTTTCGCTCTTTACGGGTATAGCCGGCTCCTGGTACTTCCTGGCGGCTATCCCTGCGGTATGCCTCATTGCTTACCTTACAATAGTAGATGTGCGGGCGGTATTCACCCTGCTGCTTATCTGCATCCCGCTTTCCACCGAACTGCAATTGCCCAATGGGTTGGGACTGGACCTTCCCACAGAGCCCCTGATGATTGGCTTGATGCTGGTCAGCTTGCTGCTGTTAATACAGAGAGGGCCTAAGCTGGACAAGGGCCCCTTAATTCATCCGATTTCGTTGTTGCTCAGCCTTCATATCGGATGGATTGCCATCAGTGCTTTTTTGTCCCATCAGCCAGTCGTATCCTTTAAGTTTCTGGCAGGGAAGCTTTGGTATATTGCCCCATTCTACTTCCTGGCGATACGGATGCTGAAAACAGAACGAGACCTCAAACGCTTTTTCTGGTCGGTTTTTATCCCCCTGATCGTTACCATCCTGATCGTTACAGCACGCCATGCCACTCAGGGCTTCACTTTTGCGGAAATCCACTGGGTGCTTACCCCTTTTTACCGCAACCATGTTTCCTACGCGGCCATCATCGTACTATTTACCCCGTTTGTGTGGTTCATGCGGCAATGGTACCCTAAAGGCAGTCTGGCCCGCTGGGCGATTACCCTAAGCCTGCCGGTCCTTTTGATCGCGATACAGCTGTCCTACACCCGGGCGGCTTACGTAGCCGTTGTGGCAGCGATCGGCGCCTACTATGTGCTGCGTTGGCGCTTGACGAAGTGGGCGCTGGCTCTGGCCGTAGCTGGTAGTATCGCCGGGCTGGTTTATATGATCAACAATAACCGCTATCTTGACTATGCGCCCAACTATGAAACGACCGTGACTCATAAGGATTTCAACAACCTGATACAAGCCACCTACGAACTGGAAGATATCTCAACGATGGAACGCCTCTACCGGTGGGTTGCAGGCTTTAATATGTCCGCTGCGGAGCCCTTGTTCGGGTTTGGGCCGGGCAACTTTTACTTTTTCTATAAGTCTTATACCGTCACGAGTTTCACAACTTATGTCAGTGACAACCCGGAACGATCCGGCATTCACAATTACTACCTGATGACCCTCGTGGAACAGGGCATACCGGGGTTACTCCTCTTTCTGATATTGATTTTCTATGCACTGGTCCGGGGCGAAGTCATATACGCCAATGCCCGCACCAAACGGGACAAGCAGATTGCCATGATGGCGATGCTGTGCATTATCATCATATCTGTGATGCAACTCATCAATGATTTGATTGAGACCGATAAGGTAGGGCCGTTTTTCTTTATGTCCCTAGCTATTTTAGTCAACCTTGACCTTAAGTACCGCCGCCGTTTACAGGAAGAGCAAGGTGTTTAAAAGCGGATACTCTTGCCCCAGTTGTCCAGTTCCTCATCCGTCCACAAGTCAGGAAAGAAAATGATGCGCTGCTTGCGGGGCGGCAGATAGTCCTGCCAGTTCGTCCCGCCGGTGGCTTCTATCACCTGTGGTTTAGCATCCAGGTACCGTACCGCACTGCGCAGATGAGAAAGCGGCCAGCGCACCTCGATATTGAAATCGTAATGGCGCATCAGTTGCTTCAGTTCTTCGTCTTGACGGTCAGCCTCCGGTAGGCGCAGGTAGGCCTGCCAAAGATTGCGGTAGCGCATTTCCCTGCCCAGGTCCTGAAATTCCTCTGCATACTTTTGCTCAAATTGCTTCAGGGTGAGGGTTTTCTTACCGGTCGCCAGTTCGGTGGCACCCGATTTCCAGTATAACCTTTGGTACAATTCCTCTACCGGGCTGTCCGGGGCTACTTCTTCCCGTTTGCTGCCGTGCACCAGGCGGTACATATCCGTACTCATCAACTCAATCTTCCGGTACTGCGCCGACTGAAAGCCGCTCGCGGGAAGCAGGCTCATCCGGAATTTAAGAAATTCGTCCCGGTCCATGCCTTCTACCATAATATCAAAGGAGCTGACCAGGCTGTCGAAGTAGCGGTTGACGCGGGTGACCTGCCGTTTGAAGAGATCAAGCCCCGGCGCTTCCGCATCAAGCAGTTGCTCGATAGCAAGCAGGCTGAGTTTGAAGTAAAGCTCCGTAATTTGATGATAAAGAATGAAAATCTTCTCGTCTGGAAAAGGCGTCTCCGGCGTTTGTAGGCTCAACAGGGTGTCGAGGTGAATGTAATCCCAGTAAGTGAGGTAATCGGCGTACAGTAAGCCGTCCAGATAAGAAAGGATATCCTGCCCCATGACAGAATATTTATCCTCCAGCTGTTCAAGGCGTTCCAGGATTTCGTGGGTAAGCTCCATAGGGTTGTGCTGCAATTTGGTTATCCACTAAGGCGTAGCCCCAAATATATACAAATCAGCCCAAGGATGAGGCTCCCTCCAAGATTTAACAGTGCATAACCATACTGCCCGCTTTGTAGCAAGCTAAAGGATTCCCCGGAAAAAGTACTGAAGGTGCTAAAGCCGCCACAGAAACCCGTCATAAGCAGCCATTGCCCTTCCTGACTGATACGCCCGTGCAGGGTTTGCCCCATCAGGTAACCAAGCAGGATACAACTAACTACGTTCGCCATCAGTGTGGCATAAGGGAAGCCGGGATTCCAGAAATGCAGCGCCCGGGCAATGCCAAAGCGGGCTAAACTACCTAATCCACCACCCAGAAACACCCAAAATACGGCTTGCATGAAGCTAGAATGCCATTTTCTTTGCCCGGTAGCGCCCTACTGCCCAGTGTAGGTAGTACGTCAGTGCACTCGCCAGGCTGATGATTAACAATAGTAGTGCATGAAGCCCCAACAAGCCATCCAGCACCACCACCAAGGTAATAAAAAGAATACTGACACCAGTGAGAATAGCCGAGGTCATGGTGTGGCTAAAGCCAAAATCAATGAGCAAATGGTGAATATGGCGACGATCGGGCGCAAAGGGAGACTGCCCACGGGCAATACGGGTCAGAAAAACACGCACCGTATCAAAGATTGGCAAAATAGCTACGCTAATGGCGAAAACTGGCCCGTTTGCAATTTTGTACGGGCTGTTTGCCGGCAAATGGTGGTTAACGTCTATGAAGGAGGTGATCAAAATGGCACAGACCATACCTATGACCAGAGAGCCGGAGTCTCCCATAAACGTTTTGGCAGGCGTGTAGTTGAATTTAAGAAAGGCTACGCAGGCCCCCACCAAAGCGAAGGATAGCACCGATAGCTCAATGCGCCCTGCCCAGAAGAACCAGCCCCCCAGAATACCCGCTGCCAGCGTTCCAATACTGCCGGCCAAGCCGTTGATGCCATCAATGAGGTTGAAGCCGTTGATAATGAGCATGAAGACGATGACCGTTAAGGCACGGAATATATTGATGTAGGCAAAGTCATATACCCCGAACAGCCCGTAAAAACCCTCCAGGTAAATGCCGCCCTGTAGAACGACCACCAGCGATGCAAAAAACTGAGCTGTAAATTTAGTCTGCGGCAGAATTGGCGCCAGGTCATCCTTTAAGCCCACCAGAAACATCAGCAATAGTGCGCACAGAACATACTGCAGATTGGCAAAGTTCTGGAAGGGTGTCCACATTAATACGGCAAAAATGGTGCCGCAAAAAATTCCGATCCCCCCCAAAGCAGGAGTGCTGATGGTATGTGAACTACGCTCGCCGGGCACCTCACAAAGATTGCGGTCCCGTGCAATTTTGATGATGTAGGGAATAGCCAAATAGGACATGGCAAATGCAGTAAGAAAACATAGCAACAAGATAAACATGGCAGTGGAGGGTTTTCATGAGGTAAACAGGTCGTTCTTTCAGCAGCGCGGCTCGCGCTAACTGGGGTAAGTGTTATGTTTATCGAGTGTTTGCCAGCTTAAAATTAATTCTTTTTTCGGGAAAGTTTATGTACCGCACACCAAAATCTATTCGCTGCGCATCTACAACGGTAAATTTAGTTTTATAACGTAAAAATTAGTTAAAAACTTTTATAACTAAAGAATACGTTATAAATTTGTACATCATGAAGCATAAGTATACCATGAGGCTTTTAGTATTTTCAGTTATCCTGCTATTCCCGTTCTTTGGTGCTGCACAGGTGGAGGACAGCCTCAAGCTGGAGCCATACTTTGCAGAAGCCGAACGTAGAATTGCTGCCTATGACTTTGATGGAGCACTAAAGCAACTGAGCACCTGCTATATCAAGCGGCCCGGGCACATACCCTACCTGCTCCGGATCGGGTATTGCCACACACAGCTTGGCCGCTATCCGGATGCCAAACTGTTTTACAGTGAAGCTTTGAAATTAGACAGCCTGCATACCACTGCTCTAAGTGCTCTGGGCAGTATCTACGAGCGGGAGCGGAACTACAGAAAAGCACAATCCTACTTTACCCAGCTTACGCAAATAGACAGCACCAACAGCTATTACTATAAAAAGTCAGCGAATATTGCCTTGCATCAGGGGGATGCCCTGCACGCCCTGCAACAGTTCATTCAGGCTCATACCCGCAACCCTACGGATCTGGAAGTCATCACCCGGCTGTCCACTATTTATCTGGCTATGGATGAGCTTAACTATGCTGAAGAGATGGTAGAGAAGGGTATCCAATTGGATGCCAGGAACATCCCCCTCCTGCAGGCAAAAGCCAGGCTGCACCATAAGCGCAAGGACCATGACCTGGTGGCCTCCACAATTGAAGGGATCATGACACAAGGCGATACCAGCGAGTATTACCAGATGATGCTCGGCGTGGCCTATCTACACCTCGATAGCCTGGAGCTTTCGCTTGCACATTTGCAGGCAATCGTGGACCGGGAAGAAGACACCGAGCATACGCACCACTACCTGGGGCTGGTCCACCGGAAACTGGGCAACCCCGAACAGAGCCAGGCTCATTTCGAGCGAGCCATTGACAAAGGGATTTCACCCAAAATAGGGCTCTATTTCAACGACCTGGGCAACCTTGCGGAACAACAAGGGGACTTACGGACTGCTATTGACCACTACCGCTCGGCTATTTCCTACGGTGCTCCTGTGGAAACGCATTTTTTCCTGGCCCGGGCTTCCGATCAGTACTTTAAAGACAAAAGTATTGCACTACGCCACTATCAGGATTACCGCGGTACCGGCCATAAAGAATTTCAGGCCTACACTGAGCAGCGTATCGGGCAATTAAAAGAAATCATACACTTTCAACAGTAACGCACAATGAAGAAATTAACGAAAGCGGAGGAAGAGATTATGCAGATCATCTGGGAGATTGCGCCTTGCACGGTGAGCGACATCCGCAACTACATGGTGGAAGAAATGGGGCTGGAAAAGCCGCCCCACAGCACCGTGTCCACGATGGTCCGCATACTGGACGACAAGAAAGACTTTCTGAAACACACGGCTTATGGCCGGACCTTCGTGTACGAGCCCAAAGTCACCAAGGACGAATACAGCCGGCAGTCCGTACGTACTCTGGTACAAGATTACTTCGGAGGCTCCATGAACCGCCTCGTCTCCTTCCTGGTGCAGGAGGAAGACCTTAGCCTCCGGGAGCTCAATGACCTGATGGGCAAACTTGAAGAAGAATAAACCGAACGATCATGCTATCCTACATCCTACAAGTCAGCGCTTGCTGGGGCATTTTTTTCCTGCTCTATGCACTGTTGCTTAGCCGGACCACCTTCTTCAGCTGGAACCGGGCGTACCTTATGCTCACCCTGATCATTAGCCTGGCCCTACCGACGCTGGAATGGCCGGTGCCCGAAGCCCCCTCTGCCGTAGCTTTGCAAGCGGCTTACTACATGCAGCCTATCACCATTGGGGTACAGCAACTGGAGGTGGTGGTGACTGCCACACCGGAAATAGCCTCCCCGGAAAGCAATGCTCCAGTACTCACCTGGCGGTCTGTTTTGCTTCTGATCTATTGGATTGGGGTGGCGGTAGCAGGCATTCGGCTGCTTTATGGCATGTGGCAGATTTATGCGCTGTACCTGAAAAGTGAGCAACACAAACGACAGGCGTATACCCTGGTCAGCACCCCTACTCTGCACACCCCATTTTCCTTTTTCCGGTTGCTCTTTTGGAGCCAGGCACTCCCCTACCCCAAGGCCGATGCTGCAAAAATCATCCGGCATGAACAAGCTCACATGGATGGCTGGCACAGCCTTGACATTCTGATTGCTGAAACCCTGGGCGTGCTGTTCTGGTTCAATCCACTCATTTATTTATATACCCGCTCTCTGCGTACGGTGCACGAATACCTGGCTGACGAAGCCGTGCTGCACCACTCCAAGAAAACAACATACGGCCATTTGTTGATCCGGCAATCGCAATCCGGACAAGCGATTGCTTTAGCTAACCATTTTTCACACGTACAATTAAAAAAACGGATTCTAATGATGACGAAGAAGAAATCACACCGACATCAACTACTGCGGTATGCGCTGACGCTGCCGTTGCTGGCCGCCCTGGCATTTGCCTTTACCTTGCCCGCCAACCCGGCAGGCCCGGCCAAATCAGCGAGCTATGACGGGGAAGGCCCCCAACCGGTCTTCAAAGGTTGCGAAACCCTGGAACCGGAGGCTGCCCAACAGAAATGCACCACTGAAAAGCTGATGGCGTTCATACAGCAAAAACTAAAGTACCCCGAAGCGGCTAAAGCGGCCGGGCAGGAAGGTATGGCGGTAGTCGAATTTACGGTGAGCAAAAGCGGAGCAGTTGAGGACATCAAAGTCCTTAAAAGTGCCGGAGAGGCGCTTGATCAGGCAGCGGTGGCTGTCGTTCGCCAACTGCCCGAGTGGGTACCGGCAACGGATGAAAGCGGACAGCCGGTAGCAGCAAAAATGACCTTGCCCTTCAAATTCAAGCTGCCGGCAGCCGATGGTGGCGACGAGGTTTTCCAGGTTGTGGAAGAGATGCCCCGCTTCCCGGGCTGTGAGGACATTGCCAATGCAGAAGAGCGGCAGGCCTGCGCTAATCAGGAACTCATGCTTTATATTTATGAAAACCTGGTCTACCCCAAAGCCGCAAAAGAAGCCGGCATAGAGGGCATGCCAGTGCTTAAGCTGGTCATTGACAAGGATGGTGCCATCAAGGATTACAGCATCAGCCGCCCGGTCAATGAGGCGCTTGATGCCGAGGTCCTGCGCGTCGCTCAGCAGATGCAGCAGGAAATCACCTGGGTGCCGGGCGTGCAGCGTGGGCGTAAGGTGAACGTTGCCCTTCAGCTTCCCATCCGCTTTAAACTGGAGGACAAAGCCGAAGAAGTACAGGAAGTTGCTCCGGCTGACGGGGAGGCCTTCAAAGTAGCGGAGCAAATGCCGCGTTTTCCCGGTTGTGAAGAGCTGGAAGAACCACAGGCAAGAGAAAAGTGTGCACAAAAGCGATTGTTGGAATTCGTTTACCAAAACATCAAATACCCGGCTGAAGCCCGGAAAGCCGGCACGGAAGGCGTTGTTGTTGTCAGGCTGATCATCGCACCCACCGGCGAGGTTCGGGAATACAGCATAGTACGCTCCGTTGCTCCGGTGTTGGATGAAGAGGTACGCCGTATTGCCCGGCTGATGCAGGAGGAAATCACCTGGATCCCCGGTGAGCAGGGCGGCAAAAAGGTAGCTGTTGAATTCAACCTGCCCGTAGCCTTCCGCCTGCCCGACCTGGAAAACGAGGAAGAAGAAGAAATTCCTAAAGATGCGCTAAGGGTGATTGGTTATCCAAAAGAGGACAAGTCTGTTCGCCTGAGCGGCCCCGATGGCCCGGCGGCATTGATCGTACTGGACGGCAAAGCCTATCCTGGCGTCAAAGACATTGAAAGCAAGTTTGACATCAAGCCCGAAAACATTGACCGGATCAATGTCCTCAAAGGAGAGGCCGCTATCGAAAAGTACGGTCAGGATGGTGCCAATGGCGTCGTGGAGATTTTCACCAAAGAAGGCACAAATGATCAGCTGAAATCCAATACGCCTAAGCCCTTGCAGTTGCAGCGGTTCAGGGTCTCCCCCAACCCAACGAGCGGAGAGCTTAGAGTACGTTTCAAGGGCGAAGCGGTGCCCACCACGCTCCGTATCCACAGCCTGAGCGGGCAGGAGCTCCTAAACCGTCAGCTCCCGGGATTTGACGGGCATGCGGATGAGACGCTGGACTTGGGCAGCCTGCCTAAAGGTACAGTGCTTTTGGAGGTCCGGCAGGGCGAGCGGGTTTATGTGGAGAAGGTGGTGGTGAAGTAGGACCACAGTGAAAATAATCAATTGGCGCGGCAAGAAAATTTGTCGCGCCAATTAATTTCCACCTATCTAACTGGTACATTATAAAGTGTAGCAGTAGCATAATAAGTCGGCTTTGTATGGAACTGGATTTCCATTTTGGCGATAGTAACCACCTTTTGGTCTACATTACCAAATCGAATTAATCCTTGTATAGGAATATTTGACACCATTGATTTTCTAGCATAATTCGTGCTGGATACGTCCGCCAATCTTACTTCAATAGCATGGAACTCATGAGAATTGCTAGCATCAATCACCCTAGAATTAGTGCAATAAGTTTGAAGCTCAGTGTCCTTATCAGAAACAATATTCAGGTTACACTCTATAGTACGCGCACTTTGATGACAGCCCGTCACTTCGAAAACCATATTTTCCAGCCTAAAGGGTTCAACATTTGCTGAACCAGACGCGGGGGGTTGAACGCTTGTAGATACCGGGCCTTTCGGATAGGTGGTTGTAGCAACTACTACTTGCTCTTCCATCTTATCCCGTATATCCGGAGTTTTGATGAAGTTACCGCGCGCTCCTCCAATTACAGATTCTCTTAGGTTCACTGTTATTATTAGGCGGATTTCATCTCCCTTATCCTCAATTACTCCAGATACCAGAGCATCGCTATTTTTCCAACCATTGCCTTTGAGCTTGACAAGCTCTTGAAGTACAATTTTTCCAGCATCTAGGATGTCTCCTTGCTGATCCGTTTCGGTTTCGTGGTCTTCTTTTAATATTGCTTCTTTTGCGCTCCCTCCAATAGCACCCAAATCAGGCCTTGCAGCGTCACGGCTACCGTAGAGCCTATCGGCAACTACTTCCCTTGGAATAAGATCAAATTGTGGGCCACGCATAGACATACCAAGTGTCAGCTCGTTAGCCAAATAGCGGCCGATGGCCGTTTGGGCATTTCCGCGATAGGTAAAGTTGGCAACGCCTACTGCTTTTACTTTTCGATTGTTATTTAGGGCACTCACTAGCTGACCTGCAATTTTGTCTATTTCCCGATCTGTAGACTGTGCAAAGGCGAGTGTAGGTAGCATAAACGCTATTATCAAAAGTAGGTTGAAGGGTTTCATAAACAATTGTTTATTGTTTTAAAATGATGTGCTCAAATTGGGCAGTAAAGGTGAAGGCCGCCAATGACGTACAATTGACTTCCAGAAGCTGAGCATTTGAGAGTGAAGCAGGTACATTACCAAAGCTTATAATACCACGTTTGGGCTGATTGGCGGCAAGGGGTTGGTTTAGCTGCTGTGAGCTCTGTCTTCCGTTCATAATCACACGTGAAGCAGGGTAACTATTCCAATTGGCGTCTACCAACCGGCTTTGACTCGTTCTTAGGACAAGGTTGTCGTTGCGCCCTTTGCTTAAAAATTCTATTTCGCAGTCGACAGTATTCCCCCGCCTGGTACACTGCAGCACTTTAACTTCTATATTTTCATTGACAAAGCTTTGGGAGCTCCTGTGAGTCGTTCCCTGTTGGCTTGCGGCGCTTTTTTCCGGTTCGGAACTTCCACTACCGAGAAAATTATCAATTGTGGGTGTACGAGTGATGGTTCCCCGGACGGTAGCTTCATTAACCTGACCTTCCAGATGAACCACTTTTACATAGACCTTGATGGTGTTGCTGGTTGGTATTAATTTACCATATAGAATCGCGGTAATACCTTCAAGACGACCAAGCTTTTGAACAGAAGCAGGGTCTACCATGCCCTTGTCTCCCAGGCCTGCTTCTTTCATTAATCTCCGGAAGTGAGTACGATCTATTACTTTAAACTTAGTCGTTCGGTCAACCAAGTTAAAGCTCAGTTCTTCGGCAATGTACCGCCCTAGATCAGATGGTTCATCGTTGATATCGACAAAGTCGGCAATGGCAATATTTTGATTGTTTAATTCATTGTTTACCTTGTCGACGAGTTTTGTAGCTAGTTCATTGAGTTCTCTGTCAGTGATGCTCTGCCCGAACAGGCTACCATACGACAGGGCAATGATTAGTAAAAACGAGTATTTTCTCATATGATGTTATTGGCATTTTTGAACTGATATTTCTGCTAATTTTGGCGATTTCAGTAAGTGTTCCTCGAGGCTTTCCAGTGCTGAAGGTTCAGAAATGCCCGCACCATTCTCAGTGAAAGTATACTGCCTCAGCCGCCCTTCCGTGAGGTTAAGCAGGAGAACACTTACCCTTCCCCTGGCAGTTACCATGTGCATACCTTCAATTTCGTTAGGCTCATATTTAATGCTTTCCCTTATCTCACAAATACAGTTAAGATGTTTCGACAATCCGATGTCCTGAAGACTCCCCACATCCAGCCTTTCCAAATCTCTGCCGAATTTATTTTCAAAGGCAGGTTTGAAATATCGATTCGAAACTGAGATATCCTGGCGCACGAATTGTTCTTCTACTGCTTTCTGGAATGCGGGCAATTGGGCAGAGCGACTGCCCCAAAATGCCGTTTTAATACTTAGACTAATATTAGCGTAATCGGCGATGGACAGCTTGGGCTTTACAGTAGGCGGTTCATCTAGAGGTTCATCATTTCCAGATGGATCTTCTTCTTTAGGTTGATCTTCTTCATTTCCACCTTCCTCTTCATTCGGTGGTATAGAAGCAGGTTTGTTAATTATTTGCTCCGACTTTTCTCCAAATAAGACTTGAAGAAATACGAACTCGTTATTTGAAAAAGAAAGACTAAAAATCGTCACTGACAACAGCGTCAGACTAATGAGCGTTACCTTCAGTCCTGATTTACCTCCGTTTCTGGGATTAGATCCACTATAATTATTCACTATTTGATCCCCTATGTGTACGCGTTCACCTGCTGACACATGAGAGTTCTCCACTTTATTTTTTTGAGAATGCCGACCTCGTTTATTTGTCATGAGAATAGGGTTTAGGTCAATGAAAGCAAGTGTCTAAAGCTAAGCTGGCTATTGCAACGCACATTTTGCTATGCTGAAAATTGCAAATCAAAAATAGCGTTTACAAGTTTATGCTCACCCATCCCCCAACCGAAAATCACCGCCCACCCTGATCGTACTGCCCTGCACCACATTCTTGCTGTTTTGAATAGAGACACCGCCCTTATTATCAGCATCGGCCTCCCGGAGCTTAGCCAGTAGGGCTTCGAGTTCAGCTTTAAGGCCTTCATCTTTTTTGGTGGCTTTGCCGACCTCTTTGGTAAGGGATTGTTTCAGGCTATCTTCGTCCTCAATGAACTCCAGGTCGGCTTGGAGGAGAGGCCATACGCTACCCCATAGCTGCCGGATGACAGCTGGGGCATTAGGTGAAAGCGGAAGTTGACCAGTTGGTAAATCTTTTGCTGACAGGTAAGGCAGGAGCCTCTGGGCAAGGGCTTGCCCGATTTCTTTTGGGTCCATATGTGGTATGGGTTTTAGGTCGATTTGTTTCAGGAGTTCAAAAACAAAAGCAGCCGCATTTTTGGCGGCAATGGGTTGATAGGTTTTATCGTGGCCCGACGTTTTGCCGTCGAGTAAATCTGATATCCCACGGATGTTGATGCATTCTACCTCCTTGAAATCGTGCAAAGCCCGCGCAAAACCTATGGATTCCATTTCTAAGGCCAGGGTGTCATTGTAATATTGCTTTATGGATTGGTACACAGGGCTCTCTGTGGTTGCTACCACTTTCTCGCCGGAAGCGATAGGCCCAAAATGCACCATTGAGTTGTCCGCTGTTTCGCTACTTCGCTTCCATTGCCCGGCTTCTGCTACCTTTTTACACTGAAGCTGAAGGGCGGAACTGTAATGAAATACGGAGGGCCGGCTTAAGGTACCCGTTGCAGTTTCCTTACCTGACTCGTACCCATATGCACGGGTCCCCACTACAATATCACCCAGCCCGGCATCCTTAACGCCTCCGGCAATTCCTGTAAGAATGACCGCATTTGCTTTGTAAACCTGCATCGCTTTAAGAGCCGCAAAGCCCACTTGTTGGTTACCGGAACCCGTCTCTACAAGTAAGACACTAAGTGACCCGGACTCTTGCACTACCTTGCCTTTCACACATGCATAACTCCCCAGTTCGAAAGATTCGACTGAACTGAGCATATCGCGCATAGCTGAATATTCTAACGCGATTGGGGTCAAGATTATAACTTTAGCAGGCAGATGCATATCAGAACCAAATATAAGTTAAATTACTTCAAAACGATAAAATTAATTGACAATTCGACAATGGCCTATTACAACCGACGCTTCTGCAGCACATTCCAAATACTTCTGACAGACACATTGAACCGCCGGGCCAGCTGCTCCACCGTTTGTGTTTTTTTGTGTTCATTTGCCGGGTAGAGCTCTTTGAAGACTTCGAGAATGGCGTAGTGGCGAATCGTATGTTTGTCAACGATACCGTGATCAATAAGGTAGGTCGTAAATTGCTCTAAATCCGATGGTAATGATTGCTCTTGACAGTATAGTCTAAAATTACGCTGCAGTTTTTGGGTAAAAACATCAACAACTTGTTTTCTAACTTCTTGAGCCATGGCCTTTTCTTTTTTGGGTGATCCTGCCAGCCTCATCTAACTCTGTTTAGAGATTGGGGGATTCAGATGAAGGGCAGACGGTTGCTATTCATTCATTTGGTTTTTTGTTCGCATATGAAGGTGAGCCTATGTTGCCACAGGCCCACCAGCACAAAAAGGCTTCCACTCTGAGAGTGAAACATTATGCGAGTTTAGTTTCTTAGTGCACTGAACTTCAGTAGCATGGTGTAAAAGTCAGCTTATCCTGTTGGTTTATCAACCGGATTTTAGCGCCATTCTTGCAGAAAAAACAGAGCCTTAAAGACATAAAAAACTTATAATCAACAATTTAAAACGATACTGCTTTTTCCAGGATTTAGTACATTTTGATCCTTACCCTTTCCCTTTCTACTTTTACACTGAATGCACATGCTGCTTCAGTAAAATAACTGGCTATGCTCAACACCAAAATCGTACAGCTACTTCGGGTAATGCCTGAACAGGAGGTAAAAGCCTTCTTCAAATATGCAGCAGGGGGAATTGGTAAAAACTCTTTGATGGCCGACCTGCTTGCCCTGCTCAAAAAGCACTACCCTGATGAGCTAACTGATGAGTACCTCAGTGAAGCCGAAGTTGCGAAAGCCCTGCGGGAACAACGGTCTAAGTCTGTGTTACCCAAAAGCATCACTGAAGCCACTAGCCGCCTGTATAGCCTATTGGAGGATTTTCTCATCCTGGAAAAACTCAATCCTAAATCGGCAGCTGGCATGGAAAAAACCAACCGGCAAAAGCGACGGGACTTGTTAATGCTTGAAATTTTCCAGGAAAAGGGTGCCCATCATCTGTTTGAGCGCAAATCAGAACAAGTCCGGCAGTTGGTTCAGCAGCCCGAATACCTAAGCATTTGGTCTTTATTTGATCAGCTATACCTGAACCACCTGCTCTATTTCTCCACCAATGATACCAAAAAGAAGGAAACTCAGACCGGCCAGGAAAGGCTGATTGTGCTAACCAAGTTGCTCGATGATTTCTATGAGGCCGCTCATACCCTTTATCAGGCGGAGCTTAAAAACCGTGAAAATGTCTTGGATGACCCACTCCCTGTGGACAACCATGCGAAGCTCACTGTGGATGACCAAACAGCAGCTGAAAACAGACCGCTTGACCTCTTGCGCAGAGGGCTTAACCTGGCCAAAGGGCTGAATGACGCCTACACTGACGGTGCCAAACTCGATACGCTGCTGGCTTTCTATATCGAACATGGCCAAAAATTCAGCCCGGACCTTCAGATGATCTTGCACGGCTATTGCGTCAACGCTATGAGCCGTCAGGGCAGAAATCAGGATGCGTCCGTGAACACCGCCATTTTCGAAGATTGGTACAACAACGCTGCCCTTAATGAAATGCTTCACCACCACAACTTACTGACCAGCAACCGCTTCATGAACACCATTGCAACAGCCTGTGTAGAAAAAGAGACAGACTGGGCAGAAGCATACCTAAGCCAGAACGGCAACAAGCTGCCTGATACAGAACAGGAGGTTGCCATTGCTATTGCTAAATCTATGATCGCCTTTCACAAAGGTCAATATGACCGGGTGCATCAACTCCTGGCACTAAGAAAAGCGGTGCCTTCCAGGCTTGAAGCCCGTGCCCGGACCTTTCAGTTACTGGCATTTGTTGAGCAAGATGCCGGCTACGATATCATTATGGACCACTGCAAAAATTTTCAGGATTTCCTTTCCTCACACCAAGATATCGGGGAATCCGCAAAAGTTGCTTTCCTAAACCTCCTGAAGGTTATCAAAGCAATTACCAACAATAAAAATGCCAAAGCCGTCTTTGAAAAACTAGACGGCGAGCCCATCATGTGCCAATCCTGGATCAAACAAAAAATTTACTAACTCCAGCACAGAAAGTTGTTTACGAAGCGCTTCTTCCATGGAATAAGCAACTGTCCTGCACTGAAGGCCGCAATCGGCGGATCACTGAAAACCAAACATTAAGGCAATACAATTTCCTCAATAATGATCTCCAGGATCTCCATCATCAGGATAAGATCCATAATCAAGATGTTTAGATAAGAAAATGTGGTTTAGGATACCACGGGCTCTGCCTAAAGTGGCACGAAACGGCTGCCATTGGTTAGCTTCGGGAAGGAAGCGAAAACCAGGAAAGCCAGTAAGCTTCTATGGTATTTACCACAAAGATGGGAGCACTAAACATCAAATATGAACAGGAATGACATTCACACTATTCCATATGAATTCATATAAATTCAGGCACAGACATCCGCCTCATTGTCATGTTTAAAACCTTTAGAAAATAGGAGTTGCATCCTTCGAGAGCGCGAGAAAAGACTGGTAATGCGTTCGAAAAAGCTGACGGTGTGTTTGCTTGCTAATCACTGAAACCGGGCAGTCCGCCCGTCGGATGCCGTATAGATAAGGAGCATATACCATTTGCCCGGACAAGCTTTCGCCATCAATAATTAAGAAGTGCGCAACGGGGATGTGCCGGTAAAAGAAGACCTGAAAGTCTCCCGGGCTGTTTGCCGCCACTAACTCTTCTTTGATTTGAGACAGCCGCTCAACTGATGCACGAGCTTGTTCCTGCCCCTCACGCTCTTCGGGCAATACTCGGGCACGGTCATTGAAATACAACCGAGCTTCATTGCAATCAGGATCCAGCAAATACAGCTTAAAATGGACACCTGTGTTGAGCTGAGCGACAATATGGTTTTTGAATTCATACGCACTTCTGGTCAGAAAATAATTTGAAAAGGTGCGCAGCCTTAACCCAAACTCAATCACCTCATGTTGTGCCTCATTAATGATCCCAACCTTATCGTTTATCGACAAACGCCCTTCTGGCCGGATAATAGAACAAGAAGAACCGGATGCTTCGGCCTGCTGTGCTTCAGATACTACATCAGGCTGCCAACCTAAAGGTCGTTCATCAGAAAGGAATTGTTGCTTGCTGGTATTCCATTGCCGTCCAAGTTCATGCCAGACCAGTTTCTCCATGGACAAACGGACTTTTCGGGCAAGAGGGGCGCCTATCGGTTTATCGTTGATAATGTTGTTCAAAGAAGCGATTGCTACTTTACACCCGAGGTGAGTTAATTTCCTGTGCACAGAAGCCTGAGTATAGGCACAATGCGCCTGTAATAGCTCCACCCCAGCTTTTACCACTCTTCTATCCTGCTCTGTTAAGTTTTTACTCATCAAACTCGCGTAATAATTCGAGCATGCTATGAGTGATTTTGTTGCGCTGCAACGTAGAATCCCCATACGAGAGCAGCCCCATTCTATTTTCTTTACTGAAAGCCGCCCATTGGCTTTTGAGCAGATCTACCTGATCAGTTACATCACTATCTCCCTTGTCCTTGGCAAAAACCGCCAAAGCCTCCATGGCTTGTTTGAGTTTGCCTTTGCCAATTAGCTGCCTGATCGCTTCGGCATCTTCCTGACCACCAAGAGGCGTAGAAGAGGAATGTTGGTGGATGATATCCCCAATGTGAATATTCTGCCCTTCAATATTCGAGCCGCTGACTACATTTTTACTGTCCGTAATACGGGTACGCTGTTTTCCCTTCTCCTGATCTTCCATTGAATCTGAGATTAAATTTCTTCAATATAATGCAAATAAAACAATGTACCCAATTTCAAAAGAAATCCCACCACCGGTTCACCGCCCCAGATGCACGCAGATAGGCTCTCAATACCACAAGCAGGGCAATCAGGACAAGGGCCCAGTACCAGTAGGGATGTAATCGGTCCGCTTTAGAAGTTTCGCTAAGTTGGCGTTGATATTCAATGTCGTCCAGGTCGGCATCACGGAAATCGGGGTCCGCAGATTGTTGTTTTTGGAAATCCAGGCGGGCAATGATGCGTGTGGCTTCTTCCAGGTCCTTAGCGCGGACATGCAGACCGATTTCACCTCCACCTCCCAGGGGAAGGGCGGTCATGATGTTGGCATTGGAAATATAGTGGGGAATACCGGCTTCCCGCAGTCGGGCCGCATAGAGATGGGCTTCTGATACTCTGAAAAAGTGCTTCGCCGCAACGATACGGCTATCCTCATCAAAATGACCAAAGTAGTCCAGAATTCGCTCTTCCATGCGGGAAACCGGTTTTGAATTATTCCTCAGCGGCTTCGGCAGCTTCCGCTTGTGCATTGACCTGCTGCACCTCTTTGTCGATGTAGTAGAGGCTTTGCGGCCCATCACCGATAAGCTTGATGCGGTCCAAAATGGTGCGCATCAGGGCTTCTTCCTCGCGCTGCTCTTCCACGTACCACTGCAGGAAGTTGAGCGTGGTGTGGTCGTTTTCGTCATAACCAATCTTGAGCAGTTTATGAATAGAAGCGGTTACCTTTTGCTCATGTGTGTACACCTGCTCAAACAGCACACGTATAGACTCAAACTCGTGAGGCGGCTGATCGATGCCCGGTGTTTTCGCGAAAGCGTCCACTTCACTGAGGTAGTGAAAGATTTTCAGCATGTGCATGCGCTCTTCCTCAGACTGACGGTGCATAAACTGTGCGCAACCTTCCAGCCCCTGTGCATCACACCACGATGCCATAGACAAGTACAACTGAGAAGCGTAGCCCTCCAGGACGATCTGTTCGTTGAGGGCATTTTCCATGTTTTTTGAAATCATAACTTCAGGTATTTTCCGGGAGCGCTCTGCTCCGCTTTTTTTCCAGAAACCACGAAATTACGGAAAAACCATCAGACCTGAAGCATTGGCAGTCGGACTTCAAAAACCCCGTCATCGGCCGAGATCGACACCGGGTCATTTGTGAAGTACCGGTAGCGGTTTTTCACGTTGGCCAGACCGGTACCGGTACCAGGCATCACCTGTGCCTTGGGCTGAAGCTTATTGACCACCACCAGGTTGCCGCCTTCAACTCTAACCGCCACATTTAAGGGCTTCCCCTGAGCAATAACGTTGTGCTTGATCGCATTTTCAAACAAGATTTGCAGCGACAGGGGCACCACCTGCATGGATTTGGCGGACTCCGGCACGTCCAGTTCCACCTGCAGGTTTTCGCCAAATCGCTCCTTGACCAAAAATACATAAGCGTGTAAAAATTTCAGCTCTTCCGCGAGGGTGACCAGCTTTTTGTCTTTCATTTCCAAAATGTAACGGTACACCCTTGAAAGCTTCTGCACAAACTGTACGGCCTTTTCATGGTCCTCCGGAATAAGGTAAGTCAGGGTATTGAGACTGTTGAAGAGGAAGTGCGGGTTCACCTGATTCTTCAGGCCCTCCAGTTGGGATTCGACTTGCTCCCGGCGCAGCTGCTCGGTCTCCAGCAAAGTGCGCCTCCAGTTTTGGTAGAGATAAATAGACTCATAAATCGTACCGACCAGCGCAACAATGAGCAAAGAACCAGCGATCATATCTGTGTCCTTCGCGTTTTGCTCGGGTACCATGGCCAGGATAGGTTGGCAAATCTTCCAAAGCACTACATTAACTAATGTAAATCCTACAAGCAGGGCAATACCGGTATAGATGAGCCGTATGGTAGTCTGATTAGCACCAGTGTAGCGCCTGCGGAAGTAAATGAAAATCTGACGGCTAACCACCCAATAAGCTACTGTGTACATAAACGAAATGCCCCACTTTGGCAAATACCGAAGCAGGCCATTCTCTAATGTGCCATTAAACAGCAGCAATGGAATAAAAAAACTAAGCACCGGAATCCCAATCCACATCAAAAGCCGATCGTCTATTCCTATGGCTTGCTTAACTGTCATTTGGTGCTTCATGGCTTAGATATTAAAATACCGGAGCTGGAAATAACCCAACTTCGGTGGGTAAGGGCTTGCCTAAAAACAACGGTTCTAATTTGGTTTTGCCTTGAAAAGTCCCAAAACCAACCCTGGGGCAGATTTTAGGACTTTTCAAGGCAAAAGCGTTTAAAAAATTGGAACCGTTATTTTTGCCCACTCCTAAGATAATCAAGAGTTGCTAAAGTTACCAGTTTTAAAACTGCAAGCGGTACATAACGTCTGGGAAAAACCCGGATTGCAGTACCCGGTCAACGTTGTTGGTCTCAGGATTGTAGCGCAAATCAAAGATATTTTCATTGTTGGTGATGTTCTGAAAGTCGATAAAGAACTGCTGGGACAACCGCTTATTCTTACTGTTAAGCTGGTAGCCAAACTTCAGGTCGAGGCGGAAGTAAGGGTCAAAGCGCTCACTGAATGCCAGTTCTTCCTGCAGGACCTCCACACCGCTAGCTCTTGAAGCTTCCAGGTCAACTGGCGTGTAGTAACGGCCACCGGCATTGCTCAGGCGCATGTCAAAGGTTAGGGCGTTGCGCTTATCCTTGCCTATTTTGAACTCCTTGCCTGCCAGGAAGTTGACTACATATCCGTTGTTGAAAGCGGTATTGCGTTCGATTTCGTCACTGCCCTCATACTTCGAGTCGAAGAAAGAAGCGGTCAGCAAGCCGTAGTAACCATTGCTGAAGAATTTTTCCAGCGTAAGCTCCAGGCCATAGTTGGTACCTGTGCCTTCATTTACGAGACGTCCGGTCTCCGGGAAAACAAAGTCTGCACCAGCGTTGAGCATGGAAAAGCTGCTCGCAAAAGGCTGTACCGGCACATCGCTGATGGCCTGATAGTACGTTTCCACCTTGGCCCGCCAGCTAGGGGCGATGCTCCAGTCGTAGCCCAGTACAAAGTGGTTGCTACGGGTGAAATCCAGGCTTTCGTTAGACCGCACAAGCTCGCCGGTGGCAGGGTCTGTTTCTGTGAAGAAGAAGACCGGCAGCGGCTGCATTTGATGGTGCAGGCCGTAGCCCAGGCTAAAGGCGTGCTTGGGGTGCACCTGCCAGTTTAGGGTGGCCCGGGGCTCTAGAGCCGAGGTTTCATTGATGTCGAGATATTGAGCATGCACACCCGCCTGCAGCGAGAGATTGTCATTGAAGCGGTAAACCCCTTGTGCAAAGGCCTGCATCAATGTCATACTGCCTTCAAAATCCCGCACCACTACCCAGTCTGGCTCACCATCCGCATCAAGGTCCGGGCGGTCATCCCGATCATCTACCCGGGTATCAAGCTGATAGTTTTCTGCTACAATACCTGTGCGCAGGGTAAAGCGGGCGTTAAACTTTTTATTCAGATAAGAAGATACAGCCAGGGTATTGGTCACGTCGCTTACTTCGGTGACCCGTAGCTTGCGTTCTCCGTCATCAAGGAAGTTGTCCTGTTCAAAACCGGTGCGTGCGGTGGAAGCGGATACCACAGTGCGGATGTAAGCATTCTCACCAACGATAAGGTTGTGGCGCAAACCGATGATGCCCAGTTGAGAATCGGCATATGCATCTTCATTCGGGCTGGCGAAAAGGTCTGTTTCATCAATTTCATCGCCGAGGAAGTCAATATCGCTGGTCGCGCCGATGCCAAACAGGGTGAACTTTCCAGCTTTGCCATTGGCGAAATCCAGGTTGAAGCTCAGGTCGCGGTAGTTGGGCGTGGCATTAGTACCGACCGGGATTCCAGCTTGGTCCGCCAGCCCAACAAAGGAGTGGCGATAGCTCACCAGGTAAGAACTGTTCTTGGCTTTGGACAACGGCCCCTCTGCCATCGCTTCTACCCCGCTGAAGGCCGCCAGCTGGAACATGTACTCGTGCTCATCGCGGTTGCCATTGCGGAAGCCCACATCAAAGACGCCGCCAAGGGCATTACCATACTCGGCCGGGAAGGCTGAAGTCAGGAAGTCGGAGGTCTTGAGCAGGTTGGGGTTTAGTGCACTGACCGGCCCACCGGTAGTACCCAAAGTAGAAAAGTGGTTCGGGTTGGGAATGGGGATGCCGTTGAGGCGCCAAAGCACGCCCGTAGGCGAGTTCCCCCGGATGACGATGTCGTTACGGCTGTCATCAGCTACAGCTACCCCGGCAAAACTGCCTGCAAGGCGGGCCACGTCGTTGCGCCCACCGGAAAATCGGGTGACTTCTTCGGGATTGAAAGAGCGGGCACTAATGGTCGCCATTTCGTTTTGGGCTTTGCCTTTGTCCACCTTTGCAGTAACCACCACCTCATCCATTTGGACGATGGATTCCTGCAGGCTGAGGTTAAGGGCAGTTTGCTTACCCGCTGTCACCAGGACGTTGGGAATGGTCACGGTTTCGTAGCCCAGGTAGGAAATGCGCAGCTGATGCCGCCCTACCGGAACGCCTTCAATGGCGAAGCGCCCGTCAAAATCGGTAGCGGTACCTTTGGAAGGCTCAACGCTCAACACTTCAATTGTTGCGCCAATGATAGGCATTTCAGATTGTTGGTCCGTGACGGTCCCTTTAATGGTTTGCACCGGCTGTGCCAAAAGGGTCCCTGCAATTAGTAAGAGTATCGGAAGCAAGAAAAATCGAGTCATGATCAGATAAGGTTATTGGTGAGTGATGGTACAAAGGTGCACGCCTGCTCCTCTTTTCGCCACCTCTTTCTGATCAGCCGTAGATATCGGGCCCTGAACCGTAGCGGATCAATTATGAACCGCCACCCCATGCTTCACGGATTTGCCTGCGCAGCCCGCATTTCATAGTTTCCGTTGTAAATGCAGCATTAATGGCAGCTTCTAAGGTTGCCCGGTACTGATCGGGCGACCAATGAAAGGCGTGCCCGATCCGCCGGTATTCCTCACTGAGTGAAACGTTAACAAGCGTGCGGCCATCGGTATTGATACTGAGCGGGAAGCCCTCCTGTAATAATTGGTGGATTGCATGGTCGGGCATAGCCGGGTAAATATCGGTTTGAATATTGCTCGTGGGGCAAATTTCCAGGTGCAGCCCTGCGGACCGGACTTCCTCCATCAACCTGAGGTCTTCGGTGATGCGGACACCATGCCCGATCCGGCTCAGGTGAAGATGCTGCATAGACTCGCGCACACTTTCCGGGCCCCGGGCCTCCCCGGCGTGAGCCGTAGCCGGAATGCCTTTTTCGTACACGTACTGGAAAGCGGAGATATGTGGTGCCAGTTCATAATTGGCTTCGTCCCCGGCAATATCAAAGCCCACCACGCCCTGACCATGGTAGCGTGCAGCCAAACGGGCAGTCTCCATGCTCTGAGCCTCACCAAATCGCCGAAGCGTACAGAGAATAAGGCCAGTGTGGATACTTTTCCCCGGCTGCCCCTCTTTTAGGGCTTCAAGTACGGTTTCCACCACTGCCTCAGGCGACAGCCCCTGCTGCGTATGCAATAGCGGTGCGAACCGGATCTCGGCATAAATGACCTCTTCTGACTCCAGGGATTCCAGCAAGTCCAGCGTAGCCATGCGCAGTGCTTCACGGGACTGCAACAGCTCGAAGCCCTTTATGGCCCGCTTTAGAAAATCAGCCAGGTCTTTGCATTTGGGCGGGGCAATAAACTCCTCCTCAAAGACCTGCTTGGTTAACCCAGGCTTTAGCTGATGGGCCACCGGATAGCTGACTGAGCAGTCCAGATGTAGGTGCAACTCTACTTTTGGCAGAGCAGAATAGTTCATAGAGCGAATAATTTTGAAGGTGCTAACTTACGGGCCTTATCTTAAGCACGGAAACATTTTTCGCCATTACCCAACGGCATGCTGAATTTTAAATCAAAGAGCTGGCTGGAACAATACCTGGCCTACCGTCAGGACCAACCGCTGACGCCCAAAGTACCGGTTGATCTGCCTGAGGCGCTCAGACAGCATGGAGAGCGGTTTGAAAGCCTTCACCACCCGCTTTACCAATGCATGCAGCGCTCCGGGATTTCTTTTGGTTTCCCCGTTGCCTACCCGTTCGAGGCTACAGATGACCGTATACAGCGGCTGAAACGCCCCGATTTAGCGAAATTCATTCTGCTTGATACGTTATTTTACACCGCCTTTCTTATCGAGGGGCAGCCTGCCGGGCAGGCATATAAGGAATTGGTAGCGAGGTTTGGGCGTACACTGCGCCAATATTACCAACAGCTGCACGGACTGGGCACCGGGCAAATGCACAACTTTGTCGAGGAAATTCTCTTTGAACGGGTACAGTACAAACGCAGTTATTTTGATTTTCGCCGCAGCGGCATTAACAGCCACTTATTTTGGGATATTTACGGCTTTCAACGGTATTACGAAAGGCAGCTTCGCGGGGAACCCTCTGCTGAATGGGCAGCAGCTTTACAATCAGAACTGAAAGCCCTGAAGATTTTAACGCTCAAGGTTATTGCTGCAGCCGTACATGCCGACTGGGAGGTGACGCGCCAGGAAAAATTCCTGCTCCGCCAATTCCGGAAATCCGCCCGTATCCTGACACCGGGGGAGCAGCATGCCATTCGCAACCTCATTCGTTCAGGCCCTTCTGCCTGGGACATACAGGTTCCGGAGAACCTCCATTGGGCCGGGCGGCGCTTCCTGCTGGATATTGCACTAATGGGCGTGTATGCTGATGCTGAAATTGATCTGCAGGAGACCCACCTCCTGGAGGAGCTGGCCTTCAGGCTCCGCCTTACCGAAGATGACCTGATCAGCAGTAAAGCCAACCTTGGCCTGTTCCTGTTTCAGTACGGCGAGCAGCTACGGTTCTACAAAGCCCGCAAAGCCGGGATGTACCTGGTGTGGGAAGCCGTAGCGGAAAACACACTTAAACTGGGCCGGGCAGCAAAGATGGAAGCCGTGGAAACCCGTGAAATGGCCATCACACTTAGCCGTTTGTTGCGCAGGAAGTTCCGGCCTAATGGAGATACCCCGCTGCCATCTGAACAGGAGATAAAGGCCGCTATGGAGCAACTCAAAGACCTGCCCAGGTTTTTGCCATTCTTTAGCCTGATTTTCATGCCCGTCCCTGGTATTACAGAGTTGTATATTGTTACGGCACTGAGCCTGGAACGGTTCAGCAAAGGGAAAATCAGCCTGCTCCCGAGCCAGCTTCGGCAGCTCGCTAAGCGGGAAGAGGAAGAATAACCTGATATTTTCAGGTTAGCGTTCGATCAGGGCCAAAGCCTGCCGCAATCAACACACTGCCAGTAAAACCAACGACTTAGTCCAAATATCCCAATAAATACGGCCAATAATTGTGTCCACTGGAATTAATCCGTAGCTTTGTTGTGCTACCCTCAATGCTGAATAGCCTCCCATCCCCCCCCTTCAGTAGTGATCTCCGGAAAAGAACAAGTTCTTTAGGTTAAGCAATTCACGTTTTTGTTGTTAAATTTGCAGCCTTGAATAAATAAGGAGACACGTAATTTATGAATTTAGAACAACTCATAGCGGTAAGCGGCTTATCCGGCATCTACCGAATGGCAGCCAACCGCAGTAACGGCTTAATCATAGAAGATGTACAATCGGGCAAGCGCCGGTTTGCGTCTTCACGGAAACACCAATTTACCCCCCTGGAGTCTATCTCCATCTTTACGGATGACGGGGATTCCATGGAGCTAAAGAAAGTGTTCCGAAACATGAAACAGCAACAGGAGGATAATCCGCCCCCTGCTGCTTCTGCCAAATCTGAGGAACTACATGAATACTTCGCTGAGGTATTGCCGACCTATGACCGTGACCGGGTCTTCAACGGCGATATCAAAAAGGTAATTAAGTGGTTTAACTACCTCGATGAAGCGGGAATGCTGAGCGATTCAGCAGAAAGTGACGAAGAAGAATAACCCGGCACCAAGCTGGCACGGACGCCCCTCCCCTCTTAAGCGCCCTATGTCTTTGCTTCCGTGCCAGCTCATCTACCTCCTTTTTTTCTTCGGCGCTTTTCCCAAACAAATTCCTCCGATTGGGTAACAATTAGCAGTAAGTAGCGTAAACCCTCTTATATAATGTGCCCCCCGGTACAACATTCGATCATTGAAGGGAAGATTTCACGATTCGTGGTTCCCGGGGGACCAACCAACTGTGAGAGAATTTACATTCCCGTTGCGTGCCCGTATAACTGTAGATAATCGCGGCACCCTTAAATCATGATTCTCATGACCAAGACGGCTACTGTTCTGCAAGAACATGAAAGCGCATTTGTGCCTAAGGAGTTCAAAGTGACGACCTGGTCCAGGCTTCAGCCTTACTATCGGGATTTGCTCAAACGGCAGATCCATACCAAACAGGAACTTGAACAATGGCTAAAAGATAAGAGCGAACTGGACGCGGTGGTCAGTGAAGCTTTTTCGTGGCGTTATATTAAAATTACTGTAGATAGCACCGATGATAAAGCCGAATCCCTGTATCAATATGCAGTGCAGGAGCTGGCACCTAAAATCACTGCGCTTGAGAACGAACTCAATGAAAAACTGGTCAACTGCCCCTACATTACGCAACTAAAGGACGGACAATACCTCATCCACTTGCGTAGTATCCGCAATGCCGTAAACCTGTTCCGGGAGGAAAATATCCCTCTGGCTACTGAAATTCAACTGAAATCCAAAGAGTACGTTAAGATCTTCTCCGAAATGACCATAGGAGTGGATGGCAAGCAAATGACCCTGCAAAAGGCTTCTTCTCTCCTCGAAGAGCCCAGCCGGACCTATCGCGAGGAAGTGTACCACAAAATCCACGCCCGTCTGCTCGAAGAAACAGCGCCTCTGGATGACCTCTTTGATACCCTCAAAGATATGCGGCACCAGATGGCGAAGAATGCAGAGTTTGAAAACTTCAGGGACTTTAAGTTCAAAGCACTTGGCCGTTTTGACTATGAAGTCCGGGACTGTGAAGATTTTCACCACTCTATTCAAACAGAGATTGTCCCACTCGTTGATGAGCTCAACCAATACAGGAAAGAAACCCTGCAGCTGCAACAACTTCGCCCCTGGGACCTGTTCGTGGATCCTACCGGCGACCAGCCCCTTCGCCCTTTCCAGACGATAGAAGAGCTGGTGAAGAAATCGACCACTTGCCTCTATAAGGTTCACCCAGAGTTTGGGCAAACCCTCGAAATCATGAGTGAGCTGGGCCATCTTGATTTGGATTCCCGCCCAGGCAAACGCCCCGGAGGTTACAATATGCCGCTACACCTGACTGGCATCCCATTCATCTTTATGAATGCAACGACCTCCCTGAGCGATATGCGCACCCTGATGCACGAAGCGGGGCATGCCGTACACAGCAGGCTTACCAACCACTACAAACTCAAGACTGCTAAACGCGTGCCTTCTGAGGTGGCAGAGTTAGCAGCGATGAGCATGGAGCTGCTGACCATGGAGCACTGGGATGTCTTTTTCGAAGACCCGGAAGAACTTCGGAGGGCAAAAATCAATCAACTGGAATATGTACTAAAGGTATTGCCCTGGATCGCAACGATTGACAAATTTCAGCATTGGGTATACACGCATCCTGAACACCAACAGGAAGACCGGCAGGAAGCCTGGATGCAAATCATGAAATCTTTTAATTCTCCAACCATCGACCACTCTGGCCTGGAGCATTATCTGGAACACCTCTGGCATAAACAACTGCACATTTTTGAAGTGCCTTTCTACTATATCGAATACGGTATGGCTCAACTTGGCGCTATTGCTATTTGGAAAAGGTACCGGGAAGATCCCGAATCAGCCATACAGGATTACTTGAATGCCCTTAAACTAGGCTATACCCGAAATGTCCGGGAAATCTATCAGGCCGCTGGCATTGAGTTTAATTTTTCCAGGTCATACGTCAGTGAGCTGGGCGCATTTATTAAATCAGAGCTCAAGGCATTGATCGATTAACTTTTTTCGTCCCCACCTATTTTAACTCCTGGCGCGCCCTCCCCCTGGCCGGGCCAACAAATTACTGCCTTAGTCCGAGCGCCTCAAAGGGGTAAAATTCCAGACCGATCTGACTTAGGGTATTGCCTCCCTTTACATTTGTCAGCTCCATCTCATAGATACCTAGGTTGTGAGCGGTAGCAATTTGCGCACCGGTAGACAATTTTGTCCAGTTTTCCCAAGTGGCATTCAGCCCGCCGATTGGGATAATTGAGACCCACATCTCATAAAGTTCCGGCTTACCATCTGCCCCAAGGTGCCATAGATAAGCATCGCCGGGCGTCACGCCTCCGCTTTCATAGGTAACAAGCAGTGCCTTTTTCCCACCTTCCAGGTCTACCAGAGCCCGCTGAGTGCCCGGGTCGAAGACTTTAGCCGGTGCATTCAGCCAAAAGGAGTCATTACAAAAATAAGACCAGGCTTCCTGAATTGCCGCTTCCGCAGCCTCCCCTTTCAGCAGCTGCTCGTTTTCCCAGGCTTTGCCACTAGGGCCGTTGGTACGAAGCAGTACTTCATTCGCGCCCCATTTCACCTGGACCAGCCCCGCCTGCTTATCCCACACATAATCATGCCCGCCGGGAAAAGACCAGCGTACAAATCGGGTATTATTCCAGGCTTCCACATTAACCGCCTGCTGCATCTTGCGCGCCAATGCATCTGCTTCGACATTAGCCGTGCCTTCCGGAAGCGGCTCGTTGACCAGCCAGGCCGCTCCTAAGGCCAACAGGATTAACGCGGCGAATACGATTCCAATAATCTTCAGGGTTTTGCGCATGGCATCAATTTAAAATAGATTAGTATAGGATCCACTCAGGAAAGAGCGAAAAGGAAAAAAAGTTGGGATTAGGCGCTATTTTTAGGCAATTCCCTACTAAAACCGTTTGTTGACTTCAGAAAATATTTCTCATTACACCGTATAAATACCAAAAGGGGCAACGGCAAAAGTGCCGTGCCCCTAAGTTTCTTTTTGAAAAGATACGATTGTAAGTGTTTTTGAACGTCATCCGACATCCTATGATTTCGGATGTGCTCTAAAAAACTTACTTTTGCAGTTATAGTTTACTAATGCATTATTGACCTGCGCTTAGGTGAAAACCTGAGTGCAGGTTTTTTCTTTGATGCAAATCGTATCTTGTGCTTAAGCGTTGGTTGTCGCTTTGCCTGCACCCACACCAACGGAGTCTTCTGAACCGTCAGCTGACTTGGAGATCGCCAAAGAGTAGATCACCAGACCAAAGCCGATCTTGTTTACAGCATCTCCAATGTTGTAGATGATATCCATAGACTCGCCAGGAATTACACCTGCCAGCCAGCCTGTGTCGATGGTCATGTAGCCAATCGGGTAAATCGCCCAGCCGGCAAAGACAAACCATGCCAATGCATTGAAGCCTTTCTGCAGCTTTGGATCATTCGAGTTTGAGGACAAACGCTTGGCAGAACCAAACCACACCTCATAGAGAATACCGACGTAGCCGATAGTAGAAATGAAGCCCCACAGCGGAGACTGATCGCGGAATACCGTCTCACCGAGGTAACCAGCTACCAGCATCACCAGAGAATAGAAGATCATCTTCCAAAGCAGACCGACTTTTGCACCGAAAGCGCGCAGGATGAGGTAGAACTCAACACACATCAAAGGCACAGTCAGAATCCAGTCGATGTAGCGGAACTCCGTTGGAGAAGCCTGATTGGTTGCCCAGAAGTCTCTCATGTAGAAGTAATGTACCGCTGCAATGAAAGTGATAAGGCCGGATACCAGCATGGAGTCTTTCCACTTGCCTTTTACCTGGCTAAACTGGAAGAAAAAGAATACCGTGGCAGCTGCCATGGCCATTGAACCGATGAAGAAGGTAAAACCTACATAATCACCGGACTTAAGCTGCGCAAGCAGCAAGGGTTGGATGTTTACTAATGCGTCCATGATTTAGATTTATTGAATTACGTTAAAGAACTGTTAAAGGACACTGCACTAACAGCGCCGCAAAAAAATGGTTTAAAAATTTGTCAAATTTTCAATCCACCGAACCAAATGATTCAAAACTCTTTGTTCATGGAATTAAATGCCGAAACAGCATTGCTTTCTTCGTACAGCTGATCAATCAAAATCATGTGCGGCAGTGTAACCACGGAGATAAACACAAACACGATCCCGATGTTGAGCGGAATGTCCATTTTCACTTGTGCGAAAGCAAATAATCCCAGGCTTCCGATTGCTGCCAGGCTCAGGGGTAGTGCATTCTTAATGTACTGCGCCAAATTGTAAGACTGCGCCTGCCGCCGGAAAAACCGGATCTGATCCATCATTGAACTCAGAGAGTGCCAACAGACAAAATAAATGGCAAACCCGAGCAGCAATGGCAAATTGATAAGCAAAAGTGCCAATGCAAACAGATTGACGACTTCATCCATGAATTCTTTTCTCGTAACCCTGCTTTGCACAAAATAGTAAACGCAAATCCACAGGTTCAGCACCAGCAGTATAATGCTAACGGCTTCTCTCCATGCCCCGCTGATCTGTGGAGCAGGCGCCCCGGTTATGCTGCCAATGATCGGCGCAGCGGTTTCGTAATGCCAGAGTATGGGCACGAACAGCACAAAACTTCCCCATAAAAAATGGGTCCCCGCAGCTTCCAGTTTGGAACGAAAAGCTACATAGTTCCAATTGGACTGACCAAAATGATAAACCGAGATACCGAGGAATACAAGCAACGCTGCTTTCGGCAGTATCCACCATAATGCTGCAAAAGCAGCCATCAGCAGGATATAATTGATGTAAAAACGGGTCATTTCGCGGCTTCCCCAGAGTGGCCGGGAGAGCTGCTGAAAAATAAGGTAATCCGTTGCTCCGTGAGGAATTCCGATCAGCAGAATCATAACCAGCGCAACAATAAGCTGTACACTCGACAGCCAACCCGGCACCAGCACACTCACCAGCACAGTTAGCAGCGCAATCCCCTGAATAGACCGATAAAGCACGGGGTACCTTGATGTCATGGCGTCTGCAATTTATCCTGAACAGGAATCGCCCATGCAACCGGTGGCTTTTCAGTCGCGTCAGCAAGCTTTTGCCTTGGGGTTGCTTTCCCTGCACCGAATACGCGCCAAACTGCTTTAAGGAACGTAGGGACGGGCAATTGTAAAAATATCTTTGCTTCCTGCTGCAGCTTTGTTTCTTCAGCAAGGAAACGGAATATCGTCTCGATGGGCGTGTAGCGGAATAAGCTTGAAAAAATACCTTTCCCTAAACCGCCTCTGGTTTGCAAAATATTGAGCAATAACCGGTCATAGAACCGAAAACGCCCGGGGCTTTTGACCTTGCTGTCCGGATACTGCCCCGACTCAAGCTGAGCGCAAACTTGCGCCGCTTGCCGCCGGATTCTGGAGAAGGCGTAGCCAGTCGTGGGTTTGACTGCTCCTCCTGCTGTTCCGATGTTGATCACGTTAGGGTACATCTGCTTTGGCATTATCTGGTCCGTCATGGGAATAGCTCCCGATTCGTGTTCCGTGATGGTGTAATGCGAAATCCCTAAAAGTTGTTCAACATAAGTTTTCAATTCGGACTGATACTCGGATGGCTGAAGGCGGGAAGGAGAAAAAACAGTAAACTCTACTAACGCCCGGCGCTCATCGATCGGGAGTAGATAAAAAAAGCGGGTACTGCCCTTCTGTGGGGTACGGAAGTCCATCAAATAGCCTCGTTGAGGATCAAAAGAAGGCGTTTCGGTCTCTAGCCACCAGCCTGCGAAATGCTGAAGGAGAAAATGCGACCCAGGGTCTGGCTTTGGCAGCATGCAGCTGTTAAAAATGAATCTTCCGGTGTAAGTTGCCCGGTTAGTTACGACCCCGGCTCCATTTGCGGTGGGATGGTAGTGGAGTACTCGTTCCTGTCTAAATGATACATTTGGGAAATTGCGCAGCTTAGACCAGGCATATTCATAAAAATCTTCACCCCTGATCATTTTGTAAGTTAGACTGCCAAGTGCCCCACCGTGTTGATGTGCCTCGTTCAGGAAAGACAAATGAGACCAGGACTTATACACCAGATGCTCAAGGTCATCCGCTTGGTCAGACCAATAACACCAAGTTCGGTCATTACTTTGCTTCAGGTCCTGATCTATGAGCAGAATTCGAGCGCCGGACAGCGCCCCGTCTACCATATTACAGGCGAGGCTCAACCCAGCAGCACCTGCCCCGGCGATGATGTAATCGTAGTGCTCCGACATGTTTACTAATGCATCTTTTGCAGTGCCAACACAGGCACCACTAAATTATAAAAGTGAGACAAAGCACCTTCAAAAAGGTTTAGAAAACAGAATTCTTTTTGGAAAAAACCCGAAACGTGGATATCTAATTCTGTATTCAGCCTTCAATAATCCCAGCCAGAAAGTTTCCGGTAAAAAGATATACGGAAAGTGGGGTGAAACCCAAAAGCGTAGTACTTTAGAATTGATTTGACATTTTCAACTATGTACAACAAGTCTAATCTATATGCCTGGTTATCCTCCCTGGGCGTCACACCTGGCCTTAACCGGATGGAAGTGGCGCGAATCGTCATTTTGAACCGCCTCAATCTTGCGGGCGCCAGTGCAGCCGTACTCGTAGGTGTAAAAGATATTATACTCAAGGGCTTTGAGCTAACCGTGCTGATCCCGATTCTGATGTTTTTCGTTGGAGAATTAGTCCTGTCCTATCTAAAACTGCACAACCTGGCCCGCTATGCTGCGAATATTGTCCTGCCTCTGCTTCTTACAGCTGTCCTTTTACTCTATGGCCCTTCGATTGGAGGAGGCTATACTTTGTTCGTTTTTATTACCACCGCAATTATTTTTCACAAAAAGTGGACGGTCCGCATTGCACTTATTGTATTCATCCTTTTGCTTTTTACCGGATCCAGTATTGCGCTACTTTCGATCAGCCCTCCACTAGCAGATAGGGTAGACCCCCTTGATAGCATTATTACTTTTATCGGCACCTCCCTTGCCGTCAGCCTTATGATCACCTACTTTTTTCATGAAAACCAAAAGTACGAAGCGGAACAGGCACAACTAATGAAATCGCTGAAAGCCTCCAACGCTGCACTTCAAAAAGCAAATATTGAGCTGGAGCGGTTCGCTTACATCGCCTCTCATGACCTGAAGACGCCTATCCGGAATATCTCCAGTTTTCTGGGCCTGGCGGAGCGCGACTTGAAAAAGGGCAAATACGACGACCTGCATACTTTTTTCGGGTACGCAAAGGCAGGGGCTCACCAGATGAATACCCTGGTGGAGGACATCCTGGACTTTTCCCGCCTCAACAGTACCAAAGCTCAAAAGACAGAATCTACCAACCTGAACGAGTTGGTGACCAGCTGTATTGAACAACTGAGCGCAACTTACGGTGACCAATTTGAGGTAAAAATGCATCATTTGCCGACCGTTCAGACTTCGCCCAGCCTCCTGTCTATACTTTGCATGAACCTACTAGACAATGCCATCAAATACAATACTACAGACCGCCCCACCATTGAGGTCTTAGCTCAATCTTATTCTGAATCATGGATAATCAGCTTCAAAGACAATGGCATTGGTATCGCTCCTGAATTTCAGGATAAGGTATTTGACATGTTCCAGCGGCTACACCCACCTGATCAGTACAGCGGGACTGGGATCGGCCTGGCAATGTGCAAAAAAGTGACCCAGCGCCTGGGGGGAACCATTCAGCTTCGATCTCAGCCAGGCAAAGGCAGTACCTTTTTAGTATCATTACCCAAAATCGCCTCTGACACAGCGATTTAACGGCTTACAATAGACTTCAGTTTACTGGGGACACTGAAGCGCTGCCCATATTTCTTTTTAAAGACGCCACAACGTTTGATAAAGGCTTCCACACCATAGTCATTGACGTACTGGATCACCCCTCCCTTGAAAGCCGGAAAGCCCCAGCCAAAAATACTGCCCAGATTGGCAGCAGGCACCGAGTGGATGACCTTTTCCTGCATGCACCAAACCGCCTCAAGGACCTGTGCAAAGAGAAAACGTTCCATCAACTCTTCATGCTTCGCCCGCTTCTTCTTACTGGAAAATGCTTCCTCAAGGCCATTCCAAAGCCCGGTGGGCCGCTCTCCCTGATAATTGTAGAAACCCGCCCGCTTCTGCTGTCCCGGGCGTTGCAGCTCCTCCAGCATAACCCGGAGCACCTCTACAGCGGGGTGCTGAATGTACTTCGAACCATAGTGCTCTGCGGCCTGGTTTTCGTAGCGTAGTACCATGTTCAGCCCCAGGTTATCGGCCAGAGCAAGTGCGCCCTTAGGCATACCTGCCTGCACACCGAGATTCTCAATCAAGGCAGGGGCATACCCTTCTGACAGCATGGTTATACCTTCCAAAATAAAAGTATTCTGTACCCTAGCTGCAAAGAAACCCCAATCGTCCTTCACCACAATTGGTGTCTTCCGGATCGCCCTCACAAAATCAAAGGCCCGGGCCACCGATTCGTCTGAAGTCTCCGCACCCCTCACAATCTCTACCAGCGGCACTTCTTCAGCAGGTGGAAAAAAGTGCAGCCCGATGTAATTCGCTGGCCGGAGTGACCCCTGAGCCAGTTTCGTGATGGGGATTGAAATCGTATTGGTCCCAAACAAGCTGTAATCATCTATGTACTCCTCGGCCTCCCGCATGACCTTTTGCTTGACCATGCGGTTTTCAAAGACCGCCTCAATGACCAGGTCACAGTCTTCAAAATCAGCCGAAGACTCTGTGGTCTGAATCCGCTTGAGCATGGCTTCACACTCTTCGGGTTTCTTGCGCCCGCTGGCTTTCATTTGATCCAGCCGTTTGCTGACGTAGTCGCGCCCGCGTTCGGCAATGGGCTTGGATACGTCCTTGAGCACCACCTCCATACCGTAGTCCAGGCACACATAGGCTATGCCGGACCCCATTCGCCCGGCACCGATGATCCCCACCTTGCGCGGGCGGAATTTCCCGAACCCCTTAGGCCGGTTACCACCGTTTTTAATGAAGTTCTGGTCTGACCAAAAGGCTTTGATCATGTTTTTGGTCTCCTTGCTACGCAGTAAGCTCGTAAAATGCCGGCTTTCCAAGCGGCAGGCCGTATCGAAATCTACCTTTGACCCTTCGTAAAGAATACTGAGCAGGGCACGCTGAGCAGGCAGGCGGTGGGCGCCAGTAGCAAACAGCCGTGCCGATTCATTGCGCAGAAAGATGGCTACCGCCGGATCCTGAGCGGTGCCGCCCGGGATCGTTGCTCCTTTCTGGTCCCACGGACGGCGAGCCTCCCGGGTATTCATGATCCAGGCTTTGGCTTTTTCCTTCATTTCCCGGTCGTTGACCGCCAATTCATCGATCAGCTCCAGTTGCAGAGCTTCCTGAGGATTGTAACGATGCCCACCGGTAAGAATGGGATAGGCTTTCCGAACGCCCAGCAGCCAGGTAAGCCGGGTAATACCTCCTCCTCCGGGAATCAGCCCCAACTGGGCTTCCGGAAACCCAAAACGGGTGGTATTTTTGTCAATGGCAATACGGTGGTGGCACGCCAGCGCCAATTCGAAACCTGCGCCCAATGCCGAGCCATTAATCGCCGCTACCACTGGAACCCCGGGGTTTTCCAACGCCCTGAAAGTAGTCTTTAGCTGCTCTGCCAATTGGAAAATGGCTTCCGGATCATCAGTTTTGGAAAGGTACTCCAGGTCACCACCTGTACAGAAGGTCTTTTTGGCAGAGGTAATGATCACCCCCCTTAGAGTACCTTTCTGCTTTTCTGCCCGCAGATGCTCAATGACCGGCAGAAAGGCACGGGTCACTTCGTGGTTGATGATGTTGGTTTCCCGTCCTGCCATATCAAGAGTAAGGGTGACGATATGGTCCGTATCTTTTTTATAGTAGATCATTAGCTTATTGATTTGGCACTGAGCATTAATTCATGGAAAACAGGTATGGCTAAACCCGCTCAATAATGGTGGCAATCCCCATGCCTCCGCCTGCACAGAGCGTTACGCAACCGGTTTGCTTATCTTGCCGCTCCAGTTCATCGAGCAAAGTCCCCAGCAGCATGGCACCGGTAGCGCCCAGCGGGTGCCCCATAGCGATTGCGCCACCGTTGACATTCAGCTTACTGTCAGGTATTTTGAGCTCGCGCTGGAATTTCAGGACTACGGAAGCAAAGGCTTCATTGCACTCCCAAAGGTCTATATCCTTTACCGTCATCCCAGCCAGCCCAAGCACTTTCTCAGCTGCAGGTGCCGGTCCGGTCAGCATCAAGGTAGGGTCTACGCTAACGGTCGCAGCAGCCCTGATCTTCGCCCGGGGCTTCAGCCCAGCTTCATTTCCTGCGGACTCACTTCCTACAAGCACCAGTGCGGCTCCATCCACTATCCCAGAGGAGTTGCCCGCAGTGTGGGCATGTTGGACAGATTCCAGCACCGGATAACGCTCCAGGGCCATATCGTCAAACCCCATTTGCCCCAGGTGCTCAAAGGCAGGCTTCAGCTGACTGAGCTTGTCCATCGTCACCTCCGGGCGGACCGCCTCGTCCCGGTCCAGGATCAATAAGCCATTGCGATCGTAAATAGGGACCAGTGATTTGGAAAAATAGCCGGCTTCCATGGCGTGCCGGGCACGCTGCTGAGACTGATAGGCATATTCATCAAGCATTTCCCGGGAGAACCCCTCCAGGGTGGCAATAAGGTCAGCCGCAACGCCCTGTGGCAGATAATGCGCTCCTGCCATCACCTCAGGGTCAAAGAGCAAGGCACCACCGTCTGTACCCATAGGTATACGGCTCATACTTTCCACACCGCCCGCCAGCAGCAGGTTTCCCCAGCCTGACCGGATTTTCATTGCCGCCAGATTGACCGCTTCCAGTCCGGAGGCGCAGTACCGGTTGATCTGTAGGCTTCCACCTGAAGTATCCCAGCCGTTGTGCAGCAGTGCCGCCTGAGCGATGTTATAGCCCTGATCGTCAATGGGCGTCACACAGCCGATGATGGTATCGTCCAGTTGAGTCGGATCAACAGGGTGGCGGCTTTGCAGGGCCTGCAGGGTGGCCGACAGCAACTCGACGGGCTTGACTTCGTAGAGCGCACCGCTGCTTTTCCCCTTTCCACGGGGCGTGCGCAGGGCATCGTAAATGAAAGCTTCTGGCATAGCAGTAGTTTTTGATGAGCGGGCATGCCCCCACCTTGCACAAAAATATCATTTTAATACCCCCATCCTAAATAAGAACGATCAATTTAGGGCCTGACCAGAGGACGTATATCGCATTTATGCCGGATTAAGTAGAAATATCTGGCAACTCGTCAGCTCAGGATGTACTTTTGTACCGTAATCAATACAGAATACTACCGATGCCAAGAAGAAAAGTTACACCATTCGCCCGGTTCATGCTCGCTATGATCATCATTGTGCCACTGGCCTTTGCCGGCGCCTCCTACATCAACGGGGAAGACCCGATTGCCAATTTCAAATCGCTGACCGGTATGGAGGCCACGGAACAGCCACAGGAAGCCCCCGCTCAAGACCGCAAGCACAAAGAAAAGCCTGCTGATAAGCCGGCCACAGAAAGCATTGAAGCCCTGAAAAAGGAGAATGCCCGCCTCAAGCGCGAAATCAAAGAGCGTGATCAGGCCATCAAAGACTTACAGGAACAACTGAAAAACAACCAGTAATGGAATTGCTTTTGCTCGATGCCCACGGACCCACTTACTGGGCGCTGAAGTTCATCCTCAACGCGCTGGCACTCATGGCTGGCGCCCATTTTCTGAGTGGCGTACGCATTGACGACTTTGTGCGGGCCATGCTGGTGGCCATAGTTCTGGCTATCCTGAACGCTACGCTGGGCGGTGTGCTGGACTTTATCACCACGCCTCTGCGCTACCTCACCCTGGGGCTCTTTAGCTTTGTGGTGGATGGTGCATTACTGCTTATTGCAGCTTACTTCCTAAAAGGGTTTCACATTGATAATTTCAAATCTGCCTTTTTCCTGGCCATCCTGCTGGCCATTTTCAATACAGTGCTGTACGGAATATTTCTCTAGGACTTATCCCGCTGCAATCCAACTTGCAGCCCCAGGTAGACATTCCGCCCGGGTGCTGCCTCAAAAAAGCGCCCTCCGAAGGCATTCAGCCGAATGTTACTGACATACCGGGCATCCAGCAGATTATTGATGCCGCCAAAGGCTTGTAGTTCGCCCCAGGAAAAGGCCCAGCTGTAGGTCGTCCGAAGGTTGAGCTCCAGAAAAGCAGATGCTGTTGCCATATTCGAGTCATCGGCAAACAATTCACTCAGGTAACGCCCCTCCAGGGTTACACTGCCTTTCGGCAAATACTGCCACGCGATCATGCCCGACCAAAGGTGGCGTGGAATGCCCGGCAGGATATTCCCATCAAACGCTACCCCTGACGCTTCATAGTCCTGATAGACAAAGTCTGAAAAAGTGTACGAAAGCCGCCCCTTCCAGTTAGAGAATGGCGACCATTGCAGCCAGGACTCCACACCCCGCCGACGGGAGCGCCCCGCATTGCGATAAAATACGCGGCCCGGGCTATCGCTCAGCTCATAGGGCAGGCGTTCCTGCTCCAGTTGGATGTAAAAGGCAGCCATCCGGTATTCCAGCGCTGAGGCGAACTGCCCCTTAAGCCCTGCCTCGTAATTATGAGCCTGTTGCGGCTGTAAATCTTCGTTAAACCCCTGCGCCCCGCCCGGATTAGCCGACAGCTCGCTAAGCGTAGGCGTTTCAAAACTGTAGCTGTAATTGAAGTAGACATGATGGCCCGATGCATAGTCATAGCTGATGCCGGCAGAAGGGCTGAAATTTTGGTAAGACCGGTCACCGGAGTCATTCCCATCTGACAAAAACGCATCCTCTGCCGACAGGAAATTAGCATCGTAGCGCAATGCGGCGGTTAGCCAGGTACGGTTGACCGGCTGCCATTCCTGCACCGTATACAAGCCCAAGCTCCGGAATACTTCGTCCTGATTAAAGACAAGATCGCCCCGTTCTCCCTCAAGATTATCGAAGCGCTCCCGCTGATCGCGCTGTGCCTGAGCATCCACACCCCATACCTGACGCCAGGGCTGCCCAAGCAAGGTTCCGCTATGCCGCAAGCGCCCACCCAGTCCACTAAATTGGCGGAAAAGACCTACTGCCCCTCCCCCTTCAAAAGGCAACAGATTGGAAAAGTCCCGGAACAACGCAAAGCCGTAAGCTTCCAGTTGCAAATCCTCTGCCAAGGCATAATCCAAGGTCAGCCCTGCCCTACCCTGCTCTACGGATTCCCCTGCATCGTAGAGGAGATTGCGCCCCCAGGCCTGACGGCGGTCTTCTGACAAGGCATCGGCAGACAACCCACCGGGGTCCTGTGCGATGGGGCTGTTGACATAATTCAGCAGCAGCTCTACCTGACCGCGATCGCCCAGCTGCCGACGCAACCGGCCATTGAGCAAGGTGTTTTCTACCCGACTGTGTTCACGATAGCCTTCCTGCCGCGTGTGAGCGCCGTAGGCCAGCCAACTGTAAGCTCCACTCCGGCCACCACCCTTCAGCGTATACCGTTGAAAACCGTAACTGCCCGCACTTAGCCGGGCTTCCGCCATCGCTGATTCCGGAGGGGCTTCCGTTTGCAACTGAATGACGCCGCCAGCAGCATTGCCATACATGCCCGAAGCCGGCCCACTGAGCAAGCTGGCCTGGTTCAAAATGCCCCCATCAAGGTTATCGACCTGCCCCTGCCCATCCGGCGTGGTCTCCGGAAGACCGTCCACCCAGATCTGAATGCCGCGGATGCCAAAAGCGGAGCGGGCACCAAAGCCCCGCACAGACAATCGAAGGTCCTGCGCAAAGTTATTGGGGTTGAGGATAAGCAGACCGGGTAGCTGATGGAGCACCGGGGCCAGCGAAAGGTGCTGCCGCCCATTTTGCCAGTCCGCTTCCTGCAGTTGATGAATGCTGTAGGGGGTTCTGATAGCGGGTATGGGCAGGCGTGTGGCACGGACCACTACCATAGAGTCCAAGCCAGTGGTGAGCAGTGTATCTAACTGGGCAGTGCTGGTTGCTGTCCCTAACATTTGTAAGCCCAAAATAAAAACGAAGGAGCGGAACATGCTTTTTAGGAGAGAACCCAAAAGTAAACCAAAGGTTTGAACCATGCCACGCCGACGGCCCTGCTCTAATCTAAATGGACCGGTGTCTGAAAACATCGATCAGCCTTAGGCATTTGAAAATTTCAATTACAAATAAAAAACCGGACACTCAATTGAATGCCCGGCCTCTGATAATTATCCAGGTTTTCCTGAAACTCCTTATTCTATGACAACCATCTGCTTGGTTGCGCTGTGGTCTTTAGTTTTGACGGTATAAGAAACGATTCCCCGAACCCCTAAATCTGCGGCTTTCACACTAATCTGATTGTACCCTTTGACTCCATCAACGGGGTAAACCTGTAGCACTCTGCCAGATACATCGGAAATCACCACCCTTGCCGGCACCGCCTCCGGCAGCTCAAACCCGATCACCGTTTCTTCCCGGAATGGGTTCGGCTGGTTCTGGTAAAGGGCAAACATGCCTTTTTCGGTAGCCTCGCCAAAGCTCAGGGCCACATCCTCAAACGTGCCGGCATTGCCGTACGCCTCCCGTGGGGTCACCGCATCGCTCATGCCCAGGGCTTCGCTCAGCTGTATGTCCGTGCGGGCGCGCAGCACCAGGGTAAACATTTTGCTGTTCGTTGGCACCGCCGCTTCCGAGGCCCAGTTCCAGCTCATCGCGAGCCGGCCCTGTGCGGCCTGTGTCAGGCCGAAGTGCCCCTCGGTGAGGGTGCCCGGCAGGATGTCCACCAGCTCCAGTGCCTGCGCATCAAACTCCAGCGTGCCCTGGAAGCCTTCAATGGCGGCCAGCTGTGGCGCAGTGAATGGGATGCGGTACTCGTTGCCCGCTTTCAGGGCTTCGTCCGCCGTTTCCAGCTGGAAGCGGCCATCAAAGCCCCGCTCGTCGATCGCAGAGAAGCTATTGGCCACTACATCGCCGCTCACATCACCAATCTTCACGGCGATGAAGTCCGCTCCGTGGATGCCCGTTGCCGGCAGGTTGTTGATGTTGACCACCTCTGGGAAGGCTTCCTGCCATGGGTTCTCCGGATTAGGGAACACATAGCTTGCTTCCACAAAGCGCCAGCTCGTGTTGTTCGGCAGCTCCGTGCTGACCGACAGGATCAGCTTGCGCAGCTGTATCAGGTCGAGCGTGGTAATGCTGCCGGAGTTGTTCGCATCCGCCGCAATACGCTTGTACGGGCTGTCCAGCGGCTCTACGCCCAGGATGTGCTTGCTGATCAGTACCAGGTCGAACGTAGACACACCATTGAGGTAGTCGCCGTCGCGCTGTGGCGTGATCGTGTAGTCAAGCC
>NZ_JALEGS010000074.1 GCF_022763345.1 Phaeodactylibacter sp. | reverse complement strand
GCGTTTAAAACAGCCGCTGTCAAGTTAATAACAGCCCTGTGGGAAAGGATCGAATTTCAATTTCAGAGGGTACTTCTAAAAACCATCGGGTAGAGTACGTAATAAGGTATTTGTATAATTAAAAGGCAAATCATAAATTTGACTTGCAAACGTGCAAATTTTTAGATGAAAATTAGACGCAAAGTCTGAACAGCTTCTATCTTTCCGGTCTTCCTAGCAAAAATTAAAAAACAGTATGACCAAGCCGATACAGCTTGACCTGTCATATTTGTGCTCGTGAAAAGCATTTAATCATTCAATTAACCCTATTTAATTATGAAAAAGCTTGTTTTACCTATTCTCGTCCTAGTAGTGGCGTTCCTGTCGGTCCAGCCGGCTCACGCTTTCGTGGTAAAAGTGACGGACCAGGATAAGATTGAGTCTTCTGTAGAAGCTGCCGGACTTGAGATGAATGGTTTGGAAAACCTCACTATTGATGAGTTCCTGGACCTGACCCCAAGAAAAATCCGCCAGGAGACAGGCGAAAAGCTGAACCTCAAAGAAATTATCGCACTCAAAGCGGCTCAAAAAGCTGTTAAAAAAGAACTGCGAAAAGGCAATGAGGACAAGCCAAAAAGCCAATTGGTAGCACTGCTACTGGTCATTTTGGTTGGAACCCTTGGAATCCACCGCTTCTACCTTGGTTACACTACTATTGGTATTATCCAAATACTGACCTTGGGAGGTTGTGGAGTTTGGGCACTGATTGACCTCGTTCGTATTGTAATGGGCGATCTTGGGCCGGCTGACGGAAGTGCATATGACCCAACGCTTTAATCGAAAACCTTTTGCATGGGTAAGGCTGGCAGTACTGCTGGTCTTACCTATTGCACTTTTGGTATTGCCTGCCACCTATTTTGATGAGGGGCGGGCTGTTTGTGTCTCCCGTTTGCTCTTTGACGTGGAGTGCTACGCCTGTGGGCTGACTCGTGCTGTGATGCATGCGCTGCATTTGGAATTCTCAGAAGCCTTTTACTACAATCCTCTAGTCGTAATCGTGCTACCGCTCTTGGTCTTGCTCTGGACCATCTGGGTCCGACAGGATTTAAAAACCCTCGGCTTTTACCCTCCAAAGGCTGGTGCTGGCAGCACAGCTGAAAACTAAAGCCTGACGCCTGTAAGCTGGTAAATATCCGCTTTGTTCATTTCCTTAACCCCTCCATTAGGCAACTTGATTTTTTCGAGGCTTAGGTTTTGAATTCTTGTACGAACAAGACGCAGTACCGGAAACCCGACTGCCGCACACATCCGCCGGACCTGACGATTCTTACCCTCAGTCAGTTGGATAGAGAGCCAACTATCCGGTACTGTTTTGCGGAAGCGGACGGGCGGGTCGCGTTCAGGGAGGGCAGGAGGGGAGGTGAAAAGCTCTACTCTGGCAGGCCGCGTACTGTGGGTTTGCTTTTTGATGCGTATGGCAACACCCTTGCGCAATCGAGACAACGCTTCCCGGTCCGGAACACCTTCGACCTGCACCCAGTAATTGCGGGGGTGCTCAAATTGGGGATCGAGCAGCCGGTGCGTTAACGCTTTGTCATTGGTGATGATGAGCAAACCTTCGCTGTCCTTGTCCAGCCGCCCTACCGGATAAACATCCCCGGGGAAATCATAGAGGTCCCCGAGTACGCGATGATCAGGGTGCTCCCGTGTAAACTGACTGAGCACCCCGTAAGGTTTATTGATGATGAAGTATCGTAAATCTGACATTATACGTTGAAACGGAAGTGCATGACATCGCCGTCAGTCACCACGTATTCTTTGCCTTCCACTGCCATTTTGCCGGCTTCCTTGACCGCCTGCTCCGAGCCCAGGCTTACGTAGTCGTTGTACTTAATGACCTCAGCACGGATAAAGCCCTTTTCAAAATCAGTGTGAATGACGCCTGCCGCCTGTGGGGCTTTCCAGCCATCCTGAATGGTCCAGGCGCGGACTTCCTTCTCACCGGCAGTGAAGTAGGTAATGAGATTGAGTAATTTGTACGTGGCACGAATGACCCGGTTAACGCCCGGCTCGTCCAGCCCCATATCGTTTAGGAACTCCAGCCGCTCTTCTTTGGTTTCCAACTCCGCAATATCGGCCTCAATAGCTGCACTGACGAGGATGACTTCTGCGGGCTCATCCGCCACGGCTGCCTTGAAACGCTCTGAATGGGCATTGCCGTCATTCACAGCGTCCTCTTCCACATTGCAAACGTAAAGGATAGGCTTGGCTGTAAGCAGGAACATCTCCTTCAGCAGGGCTTGTCCGGCTTCGTCCAGCTCAATGGCCCGGGCAGGTTTTTCATCCTCCAGATGCGCCAGTATTTTTTGGCTGATCTCCAGGTTCTTCAGGTCTTCCTTGTTGTTGCTCTTGGCCTGCCGCTTGAAGCGGTCCACTTGCTTCTCCACGGTCTCGATGTCCTTGAGCAGTAGCTCTGTATCAATCGTTTCCTTGTCGCGCACGGGGTCTACATTGCCATCCACGTGGACCACGTTGCCTTCATCAAAGCAGCGCACAACATGCACGATCGCATCTACTTCCCGGATATTGGCCAGAAACTGATTGCCCAGGCCTTCTCCCTGACTCGCCCCTTTGATCAGGCCGGCAATATCCACAATCTCAATCGTAGTGGGCTGTACCTTTTGTGGGTTGACCAGCTCTGACAGTTTGTCGAGGCGAGGGTCAGGAACAGTGATGACGCCCACGTTGGGGTCTTTCGTTGCGAATGGATAGTTGGCTGCCAGTGCTTTGGCAGAGGTCAGCGCATTAAACAGGGTAGATTTTCCGACATTGGGAAGCCCCACGATACCCGCCTTTAGTGCCATATGCTGTATTTGATTGAAAGTAAACGTAATCGGCAACCGGCACAACCGCCACCTGCCCAATATCTAACAAGGCCGCAAAGGTAAGCAATTGGTTAGAATAAACCGTGCAGCTCTCCGTTAACCTGATTGACAATATTGCCCATATCCTCCGGATTGCGCATGAAATCGATATGGTCGGCATTGATGACGAGGAGTCTTCCTTCCTTGTAACCGCTGATCCAGTTTTCGTAACGCTCGTTGAGGCGCTTGAGGTAATCCAGGCTCATATTGCCCTCGTAGTCCCGGCCACGCTCCTGAATGTGCTCCACAAGGGTGGGAATGCTGGCTTTAAGGTAGATCAACAAGTCCGGTGGCTGAATCTGAGAAGACATGGTCTTAAACAGCTCAAAGTAATTTTGGAAATCGCGGGTTGACATCAGCCCCATGTCGTGGAGGTTAGGGGCAAAAATATAGGCATCTTCATATATGGTACGGTCCTGCACCACCGTACGGTCGCCCGCCAGGATTTTGAGCACCTGTTGGTAACGATTGTTAAGGAAAAATACCTGCAGGTTGAAGGACCACCGCTGCATGTCTTCATAAAAATCGCTCAGATAGGGGTTGTCGTTAGCAGACTCGTAGTGGACATCCCAGCCAAAGTGATGGCCCAATTTTTCTGAAAGGGTGGTTTTGCCCGCTCCGATGTTACCCGCTATAGCAATATGTTTTATATTTGGCGGCGACTTCGCGCTGTTTTCGCTCATTTTTCTTCAGGATTTCCTGCGAAAATATAAAAGATAGCGGAAATAATCGGGGCCAATCCGCTCCTTCGATGGTAATTGATTGTTTACCGATGATTTAGCGCCAAACATCTAATATTTTATCATGAAAATTGACGAGTCCTTAATATTGAAGCTGGAACAATTGGCTCGTTTGCAATTGTCCACTGCCGAGCGCACGGCCATTCAGGGGGACCTGAACCGTATCCTCGAGATGGTCGAGAAGCTGGAAGAACTGAATACCGAAGGCATTGAGCCGCTGACCTACGTCAATGAAGATGTGAATGTCCTGCGGGAAGATGCAGTACGTAGTCAAACAGAGCGGGCCGATGCGCTCCGGAACGCGCCGGATCAAGATGGCGAGTACTTCCGGGTACCGAAAGTAATACCTTCAAAAAAATAAAAATTTATGCAGCCCATCATCGCCGTTAAGGGACTTACCAAAACCTACACCATGGGTACCACTCAGGTCCATGCCCTACGCGGCGTCGACCTGGAAATCCAAGCCAATGAATACCTGGCTTTAATGGGGCCTTCCGGTTCGGGGAAGTCTACCCTGATGAACTTGCTGGGCTGCCTCGATACGCCTACAAGCGGCGAATACTGGCTCAATAGTACCAATGTGTCCACTATGGACGATGATGAGCTCGCAGAAATTCGCAATAAGGAGATCGGCTTCGTTTTTCAGACTTTTAACCTGCTCCCGCGCTTGTCGGCTTTGGAGAATGTAGCGCTGCCCCTGGTGTACGCAGGACAGTCCAAGTCGGCCCGGCTCGACCGTGCCCGGGAGGTCCTTACTGAAGTAGGATTGGGCGACCGGGTAGACCACAAACCCAATGAGCTTTCGGGCGGGCAACGTCAGCGGGTCGCTATCGCCCGGGCGCTGGTCAACAAGCCTTCCATCATCCTGGCAGATGAACCTACCGGTAACCTCGATACGAAAACCTCCATTGAAATCATGGGCATCTTCGAGCGGATCCACGAAATGGGCAATACGGTGATTCTCGTCACCCATGAACCCGATATTGCTGAGCACTGCCACCGTATGGTGCGGCTCCGGGACGGTACAGTGGAGGTCGATCAGCGCAACGAAAATATTGTCAAAGCCAGCGATCCTACTCACCGCTACAATCAAGATTAGGATTTTTTTCAGAACCTCCGGCTCCTGCTGCTTGTTGACTCATGAAAACGATAACCAATCATGGGTTTCAAAATCTATACGAAAACAGGCGATGCTGGCACGACCGGCCTTTTTGGTGGTAAACGCCTGCCCAAGAGCCACCTGCGAATTGAAGCATACGGTACTGTTGATGAACTTAATGCACATATTGGTATGGTCCGGGATCAGTTCACAGAGCCTGCTGTCCGCGCATTGCTAAAAGACATTCAGGACCGCCTGTTCACTATTGGTTCAAACCTGGCTTCCGATCCGGACAAGGATATGCCCGTACCCGACATTCAGGCTGCCGATATTGAAGCCTTAGAAAAGGCTATGGATGAAATGGACGAAGTGCTCCCGGAATTAAAGAATTTCATTCTGCCGGGAGGCCATCCTGCCGTTTCAAGTGCGCACATCGCCCGTTGTGTCTGTCGCCGGGCAGAGCGCCTTGTGGTGGCCTTGTCTCAGGAATCCCGGGTAGAGCCTGTTATTGTGCAATACCTCAACCGCCTTTCGGACTACCTGTTCATCCTGGCCCGTTTCATTGGTTACTCCAAAGGGATTGACGAGGTCGTGTGGGCACCCCGGAAAAAGGGTTAGCCCCTGCGTGTTGCCCTTCATTGAGCAAGGGCGAGGTTCATAAGCCCTAAAACCGTATCTTTACCCCTATGAGTGCATGGAAAACGACGATAGAAGGGCTCCCTACATTGGTCAAATACCTCATGGTGGCTGGTGTGGTAGCCATCATCAGCTTTCTGTTCCCAAACAATGTGAAGTTCAAATACGAATTTGACAAGGGGCAGCGCTGGCGCTATGAGGACCTGCGAGCACCTTTTGACTTTGCTATCCTCAAACCGGACCAGGAAATTGAAGCGGAAAGAGCCCGCATTAAAGACAGCTTTTCTCCTTACTACGAGCAGCTGCCTTCCGTCACTGAAATGCAGATCACAGGCTTTGAGGACCGGTTCACAGCACAACTGGAGGAAATTAATGAGGAGCAGTTCCCGGATGTCACCCGCAATCCGGATAAGTACCGTACCTACGGCAAAAACCTGCTGGAGGACTTGTACCAAGCCGGTATTGCAGAGCTGGATAAAGCGCACAAAGACAAACCAGCAGACTTCGTAGTAAATGTCCTCAGGGGCAATACCACACACCCCCAGACTATCGAAAACCTGACTACAGTGCCAGAAGCAGAAGCGTCCCTTGCGGAGTCTTTGCCGTACAGTAAACTGGCGGAGTCGGATTTCCTCTACGGCCTGCTGGAGTCGTCCATTGCGCCCAATGTTTTTTACAATGATACCCTCAGCCAACGCCTGCTGGCAGAAGAACTAACTCAGGTGGGCCTCTACCGGGGGCGGGTGTCCAAGGGAGATCTCATCGTAACAGAGAATGGCTACATCACCGAAGAAATCTACCTGAAGCTCCAATCCTTCAAAGCTAAGTACCGGGAGGAAGTGACGGAGGAGCAATCTTACACCGGAGTGCTGGCCGGGTACGCCCTGCTGTCCACTCTCATCATAGGTATCTTTTTGCTGTATGTGCGCTTGTACGCTCAGGCGGTCTTCTCGCGTTTCAATAAACTGGTGTTCATCATGCTCTGGCTGGTAGCCTTCAGTTACCTGGTGTACGCAGTGGAGCAGGTGGCTTTGCTTAGCACCTATATGATCCCGTTTTGTATCGTGCCAATTGTCATCAAAAACTTTTACGATGAGCAGCTGGCTTTATTTACCCATCTGGTTGTGATATTGCTGGCGAGTTTTTTGTCCTCCCTAGGGTATGAGTTTACCTTTCTTCAGATTCTGGCTGGTATTGTTGTGCTGCTCAGCGATGTGGATACCCGGGACTGGACCCGGTTCTTCTACTCCATCCTGTATATTTTTGTGGTATACCTGCTCGGATACGTCGGGCTCTCACTGATTCAGGAAGGCAGTTATCACGATATTGACTTGTCGGTATTGTCCTGGTTAGCCATCAGCGCATTTATGACCCTGCTGGCTTATCCGCTCATCCCGTTGCTGGAACGTTTCTTTGGTTTTACGTCCTCTATTTCTCTGGTGGAATTATCAGATATGAACCGGCCCTTGCTGCGGCAGTTAGCCAATAAAGCACCGGGCACACTACAGCACTCCCTGCAGGTCGCTAACCTTTCGGAAGAAGCTGCCCGGGCCATCGGCGCGAATCACCTGCTGGTAAAGGTAGCTGCTCTGTACCACGATATTGGCAAAACTTTACAGCCGAAGTTCTTCATTGAGAATCAAAGCAATAACAGTCCCCACCTGAGTATTTCAGACCGGGAAAGTGCTGAAATCATCATCAGCCACGTGACGGAGGGGGTCAAAATGGCTAAAAAAGCGCGCCTCCCCAACGTTTTAATCGACTTCATTACCTCTCATCACGGCACGACCCGCGTGGAATACTTCTACCGCAATTATATCAAAGACCATCCGGAGGAAGAGGTAGACGAACAGGATTTTCGCTATCCCGGCCCCAAGCCCGTCACCAAGGAAGAGACCATTCTAATGCTGGCGGACAGCATTGAGGCGGCTTGCAAAAGCTTGAAAAATCCCACGGAGGAAGCACTGCTGGAACTGATTGACAAAATCATAGCCGGTAAAATGGCGATGGGGCAGCTGGAAGACTCTGAGTTGACCTTCTCCGAGCTGGAAACCTGCAAAACGGTTTTTCAGCAACTCATGCGCAGTGTACACCATGTGCGCATTGAGTACCCGGAAGAGCAGCAATCTGAGGAATAGCTCCCAATTTTTGCACCCGGATGATCAGGGATGGCTTGTTACCTTTGCCAATGACTTAGGCTTTAGAAACACAATCAATTGACTATATGAAAATTTGGTATTCTCTTTTTTTCTGTTGCATCACAATGGCCGCTTTGCAGGCACAACCCGACCGATGGCAGCAGGCTGCAAAATATACAATGGATATCGACTTTGATGTAAAGAAACATCAGTTCGATGGTAAGCAAACGCTGGTTTACACCAATAATTCCCCGGACACCCTGCACCGGGCCTTTTACCACCTTTACTTCAATGCGTTCCAACCGAACAGCATGATGGACGTCCGCTCCCAAAACCTTAAAGACTCCGACCCAAGGGTAGGCGGCCGAATTGGTGAGTTGGAACCGGATGAAATTGGCTATCATGAAATCAATAGCCTTACCGTGGATGGGAAAAAGGCCAGCTTTGAAGTCGTGGGCACCATCCTGGAGGTACAATTACCTCAGCCCATTCTGCCCAATTCGAAAGCCGTTTTTGAAATGGAGTTCGAGTCCCAGGTACCGGTGCAAATCCGCCGTTCCGGACGCGATAATGCCGAGGGGATTTCCTACTCCATGGCTCAGTGGTACCCAAAGATGGCAGAATACGACTATCAGGGCTGGCACGCCAATCCTTACGTGGGCAGGGAGTTCTACGGCATTTGGGGCGATTTTGACGTGACCATTCACATCGACAGCGAATACATCATCGGTGCTACGGGCTATCTGCAGAATCCAAAAGAAATTGGCCATGGGTATACCGATAAAGACGTAAAGGTGAAGAAAGGCAAAAAACTTTCCTGGAATTTTGTCGCTCCTGATGTCCACGACTTTGTCTGGGGTGCCGATCCGGACTACACCCATACCACCTACGAGCGGGAAGGTGGCATGGTGATGCACTTCTTTTACCAGGAGAACGAGCGCACCAAAGAGAACTGGGAAGCCCTGCCCGCCATCATGGACGAAGCTTTTGCATTCATCAACGAAAACTACGGGCAGTACCCTTACGAACAATACTCCTTCATTCAGGGAGGCGATGGTGGAATGGAATACCCCATGGCAACGCTTATCACCGGTGAGCGCAGCCTGCCCAGTCTGGTAGGCGTATCGGTACACGAGCTGATGCACAGCTGGTACCAAATGCTGCTGGGCACCAACGAAGCCCTGTACGCCTGGATGGACGAAGGCTTTACCAGCTGGGCCAGCAGCAATGTGATGAACCACCTGCGCGAAAAGGGCTTGATTCCCGGCGAAGCTTCCGATAATCCCCATCTGGGCTCTTACATGGGTTACGCTAATTTCTCCCAAAGTGGTCTGGAGGAACCTCTAATCACACATTCCGACCACTTCAATACGAATTCCGCTTACGGCGTGGCTTCCTATGTCAAAGGCGCTGTTTTCCTGGAGCAACTCAAGTACATCATCGGGGAAGAAGCCTTCGATCAGGGTATGCTCCGCTACTTTGAAACCTGGAAGTTCAAGCACCCCAACTCTAATGACTTCATCCGTATCATGGAAAAAGAATCCATGATAGAGCTGGACTGGTACCGCGAATACTGGATTAACACCACGCATACCATAGACTACGGCATTGAGAACGTAAAAGTCGATGGGCGCACCGCCGTAGCCGTGCTAAATCGCGTGGGCATCATGCCTATGCCGCTGGAGGTGGAAGTGGTCCTCACCGATGGCACAAGCAAACGGATACTGGTGCCGCTGCGCATCATGCGTGGCCACAAGCCGCTGAATGGCATGGAGCTGGCCGAAGACTGGCCCTGGACGCATCCTCAGTATGAGCTGGACCTGGGTGTGAAAGCCAAAGACATCGAAAAGGTGGTGATCGACCCCGATTTCGGCATGGCCGATATTGACCGGGAGAACAACACTTACGAAATGATCAGCGACGAATAAAACTAACTTTCACCGGGCGGTGGCATTAACCGCCCGGTTTTATTCCCTACTTACTATGCATCCCATTCATAAGCAGTTGCAGTCCATTGCCTCCTTCACCGCCGGAGATGACACCGAAATCCGGGAAGTCCTGCACCCCAAAAATGACGGAATGGATTTTGGCTTCAGCTTGGCACACGCCGCTTTGCAGCCCGGAGAAGCTTCCAGGCCCCACGTCCTGCACGGGCGTTCAGAGACTTACATCATAGTGCAGGGACAGGGCACCGCCTTCGTTGCCGGGCAAACCATGGAAGCCACCCCCGGCAGCGTCATTTTTATTCCACCCGGCGCCGAGCAGTACATTCAAAACACAGGCGAGGAACCGCTCCATTTTTGGTGCGTGGTTTGCCCGCCCTGGACCGCAGAAACAGAGGAGGTCGATTGATTTCCTGGCATACTTCCTTCCTCCGTGGCCTACTATGGTTGTGCGTGCTTCTTTCTCCCCCTGCCGCCTTATTTTCGCCTTTTGTGTGAACCCCCAAAAGCCCAAGATCAGATTCACCCTGCATTTTGGAAAAAACCGTTATTTTTGCAGACCTTTGACCGCAAGTGCAACAAGTCTGAATTTTTGCTGGTTTTTTGGCCCTTTACTGGTGCCAGGCCCCACGTGGTGAGATAATTTTCGAATCAATTCCAGGTCAAGCCGCCGGAAAAAAAGGATGAATGAGAATTCTTCAGCTTTGTAAAAAATTTCCTTTTCCGCTTAAAGATGGCGAATCCATTGCCGTGACGGCTCTTAGCCGCTCCATGAAAGCATTGGGGCATGAAGTGCATTTGCTGGCTATGAACACCAGTAAGCACTATTTCCCTAAAGAAAATCTTCCTAAATCTTTCAACCACTACGCCAGCATACAGGATGTGAGAGTGGACAACCGAGTGAAGCCCTTGCAGGCACTACGCCACCTTTGGGGAAAAAACTCCTACCACATCGCCCGTTTTTGTTCTTTTAGCTTTGAAGAACGTTTGGTGCAACTGCTGCAACAAACCGAGTTCGACGTCATACAGCTCGAAACCCCCTACTTGTCGCCTTACATCCCGGCTATTCGTAAGCACTCCGATGCCGTAATCAGCATGCGGGCGCACAATGTGGAGTTTGAAATTTGGGAGCGCATCAGCCAGCATACAGCACTCTGGCCCAAGCGCTGGTACCTTCGCCATTTGACGGAACGGCTCCGACAGTACGAAATCAGCCAGTTGAAGGCTTATGACCACCTGGCGGCCATCACCCGCCGGGACCTGGAGCGCTTCCGCGAACTGGGCTACGAAGGCTCGGCTACTGTCACTCCCATTGGCTTGGATAGCCAGGTCTACCAGCCAGACTATTCCAGTTTTCAGAAGCCGTTGTCCCTGTCTTTCATAGGTTCCCTCGACTGGATGCCTAACCTGGAAGGGCTGCAGTGGTTCCTGGATGAAGTTTGGCCCCTGGTCCAGGCGGAGCATACCGGTCTGGCATTGCACATCGCTGGCCGCAATACGCCGAAGAGGCTGCTGAAAATGAAGCGCCCCGGTATTGTCGTGGAAGGAGAGGTGCCCAGTGCGTCGGCCTTCATCAATCAGCACAGTTTGATGGTGGTGCCCTTGCTCTCCGGTAGTGGGATGCGGGCCAAAATTTTGGAAGGCATGGCCTTGGGCAAAGCGGTACTAAGCACACAGATGGGGATGGAAGGTATCGGCATTAAGCCCGGCATCCACGCCCTGATTGCCAATAGCCCGGAGGAATTCGCCCGGCAAATCTCTAAAGCCTGCCAATTACAAAAAAATAAACAGCTCGAATCCATGGGGCGTTCCGCCCGCCGGTTTGTCCTGGAGCAATACGACAGCCTGGAAGTAGCCCGGCAGTTGGCACAAGCCTACGGTGAATTAAGCGTTGAAGCCCTCTGATGCATGGGGCTTATCCTGGTACATATCACAGTTTGGCTGAGCGCACTGGCATTGTTGCACACGTACCTGCTTTATCCTTTGCTGATGCGCTGGCTGGCACGCGGGAAATCGCCCAATCAGGATGTCTATCCTGCCGAATCCAACTGGCCGCAGGTAGCCGTAATCATGTCGGCCTACAATGAGGAAGCAGTTATCGAAGAGAAAATGGCTCACTTGCTTGACCTTTGTTATCCGGAGGAGCGGCTGTCCATTTTTATTGGCTCGGACTGTTCAGATGATCGCACAAATGACATCATAGCGCCCATCGCTGCGGAGAAAAAGCACATCCATTTTTTCCCGTTCCAGCAACGGCGGGGCAAACCCGAAGTTATCAATGAACTGGCAGGGTACGCCCGGCAGCAATTCGTATCGGACGGTATCGACCCCATTTTTGTGGTAACGGATGCAAGCGTTATGCCTGCTCCCGAGGTGCTGTTTAAGCTCGTACAGCACTTCCGAAATCCTCAAATCGGGCTGGTCGATGCACACATATTGCATACGGGTATGCAGCAACAGGGCATTTCCGAAGCGGAAAACACCTACATCTCCGGTGAGGTCCGCCTGAAACACTACGAAGGGCTGGTCTGGGGGCGAATGATGGGCCCCTTTGGCGGCTTTTATGCGATCCGGGCCCGCTATTTCAGCAAAGTGCCTCCAACCTATCTGGTGGATGACTTTTACATCACTATGCGTATGTTTGAGCAGGGCGGGCTAGCCATTAATGAACTGGACGCCATCTGTTACGAAGCCGTTTCCCATGAAATCCAAGAGGAATACCGCCGGAAAGCCCGTATTTCCGCCGGCAATTTTCAAAACCTGACGACTTTCCCGCATTTGTGGTGGCCACCGGTAAGCCCGCTGCAGTTTGCGTTTTTTTCTCATAAAGCCCTTCGGTGGCTTGGCCCGTTTTTCCTACTTTTGATCCTGGCGGGCAGTGCTGCCCTCGCAGCACTGGGCAACTTATTCTGGCAGTGGTTGTTTGCCGTATTGACGGGCGGTATCATCCTGGTGCCCGTCCTGGATCAGCTGCTTCGGAAAGCAGGCTTGCATTGGCTGCCCCTGCGGGGTGCCCATTATTTTTTGGCAATGAACCTGGCTTTGCTTACCGGTTTTTTCAAATTTATTAAAGGAGTACGCTCAAATGTCTGGCAACCAACTAAACGTAACTAAGCAACAGGGTTTTCAACTCAATACCATTGATGAGGCCATCCGCGACATCAAGGCGGGCAAGGTAATCATTGTGGTAGATGACGAAGACCGCGAAAATGAAGGCGATTTTATCTGTGCAGCCGAGTGTGTAACGCCAGAGATCATTAATTTTATGGCCACTCATGGGCGGGGGCTGATCTGTTCACCCATTGATGAGAAACGGGCGGATGAGCTGGACTTAAATATGATGGTCTCTTCCAATACCGCCCTGCATGAAACAGCCTTCACCGTATCGATCGATCTGATTGGGCATGGTTGCACTACAGGCATTTCGGCTTACGACCGGGCTACCGGCATTCGAAAATTAGTGGACCCGGCTACCAAGTCTACCGATTACGCCCGCCCCGGGCATATTTTCCCGCTGCGGGCCAAGACCGGAGGCGTCCTGCGCCGTACCGGGCATACCGAAGCTGCCATCGACCTGGCCCGTTTGGCTGGCTTTGAACCTGCCGGGGTATTGGTGGAAATCCTCAACGAAGACGGTACAATGGCCCGCCTGCCGGAACTGATGAAAATTGCGGAGCGCTTCGACCTGAAAGTTATCGCTATCAAAGATTTGGTAGCTTACCGGATGCGCAATGAGCGCCTGATCAAGCGGGAACTCTCCGTTTCCATTGATACCCAATACGGGCCCTTCGAAGTCATCGCCTTCCGCCAACTCACCACAGATGATATCCACCTGGCGATCAAACGAGGCGACTGGAAAGTAAACGACCCCGTCCTGGTACGGGTGCATTCCTCTACCGAAACTGGTGAAATTTTGGGCGGTCTTTTCAATAGTTACGGTGTGCAGCTGCAAAAAGCCATTGAGATGATTGCTGAAGAAGATCAGGGCTTGCTGCTTTACATGCGCCATAGTGAGAAATCAGATGCCATCCTCCATCACCTTGAGGATTATCAGAAACGGCAATACAACGGTGAAAACCCAGAGCTCAACAAACGAGCCGAAATGACCCAACGGGACTTCGGCGTGGGTGCGCAAATCCTCCACGATATGAATGTGACCAAGCTGCGCCTGATAACGAATACGCCGCGAAAGCGGGTTGGACTAATCGGTTATGGTTTAGAAGTGGTTGAGAATATCACAATGTAGGTATGCGGTACGAGCGCAAGTACCGCATAGAAAGCACCCATCCACAGGTGGTCAGTATGGTGATCCGGCAGCACCCGGCAGGCTTCCGCCCGTTGTTCCCGTCGCGCCAAATCAATAATTTATACTTTGATACGCCTGATTTTGCGGCTTTTCAGGATAACGTCACCGGTACACCTCAGCGCTTAAAGTACAGGCTGCGCTGGTATGGTGACGACTTTTCTCTGATCCACAATCCAGTACTGGAGGTAAAAATCAAAGACAATCTGGTAGGGTGGAAGCAGCATTATCCATTACCTGAAGGCAAGTATAATGCTTCAGACTGGAAAAAGCTGGTTCGCCTGTGCCGGGAAACCTTGGGAAAGGGTTTGGACCTGCAACCTGTTTTGTTCAATACTTACCAGCGTTCTTACTGGGGGGCACCCGCGCTTCCCTTCCGGCTCACGATGGATACCGGGCTGCGGTTCGGGCCCTATCAGCCACACCGGGAGCCTGTCCTGCCCTTTACTGACTCAGCTATCGTGATTGAAGTTAAGTACGACCAGCAGGTAGACGAGGATACCGCCTTCATCTTACAGCACCTGCCCTTTCGGTTGAGCAAGAACTCCAAATTCGTGACCGGCATCAACCTCTGTTACGGTTAAAACTTAGGGCAAAGCACCACCTCATCCTCATATTCACCCAGATAAGCGAGGGAGAGTTCAAAAGCGCCCCGTTGTTTGCGCAGAGAGCCAATCCCATCAATGCGGGCATCGTAGCTCAGCCCCAGCAGGAAGTTGCTGAACTCAATACCCACCATGCCCACAACAGCATCAAGCATGAAGTTGTCCAGCTCATCCCGGACCGGGCGTACCCAACCGCCGGTATGCAGCGCCACGCCTGAGATTTCATCAATCAGGAAGCGGATATTGCTGCCCGCATTAGCTGCCAGGTGTGGGCCCTGTGCATACAGCAGCGCCCGTGGCTGTATCTGAATACCCAGACCTACCGGGATATTCACATTGACGTAGGCGGTATATTTGCGGTGGAGGAAGTCAGAATTGCCCAGCTCTGGTTCATCTTCATTATAGAAAAAGCTGATCTGTGGCTCCAGTATATGGTGCATAGCCGCCCCTGCATAAACGGAAACCCCTTTCTTCGGCGCATAGGTATAATTGATACCTGCCGAAATATCACCGTAGGCAAAGTTATTGGCAGGAAGGATTTCAGCACTTGGATTGGTATACCCATCATCGCCACCGAACTGATCTTCAAAATTGAAGCGCTCGTAGCCGAAATTGCGCTGTGCCAGCCCTGCCTGGAAGCCTGCGCTCAGGAACTGATCGTTGGATTTGCTCAGGCTTTTGTGGAAAGCTGCAGCGACATTGATCTGATTATTGGAAAAACCGAATTTAGGCACCCGGTCATTGTAAAAAACCACCCCCACACCAAAGGCATCCTTGTAACGCTTGCCGATGCTGTTAAGCCCGAAGCGGAGGTCGACCGCTCCGGCATAAGTCTGATACGGGTTTTGGTCCCGGTAGACGAGCGCCACCCGGTATTTCCCGTTGAAGGTGCCGCTCAGAGCCGGGTTGAGGGTGAGCGGTGCCGCAAAGAATTGGGTAAAGTGCTGGTCTTGCGCGGTAAGGCGCAGGCTACTCAGCAAGGCAAAACAAAAAAGGAGCAGGAATAGCTTCTTCATAGAATCGGTTCATGTGATTGTGCGGCCAAAGTTAAACAGGCCGCCGGACTAAAACGAGTATTTCGCGCTGATAAGTCAGAAATAGGAACGGAATTGGCTGATATTTATTATTTTTGAAAATATCTTGATTTCCGTAAACCCGCATGCATGCCCTCTTACGCTATTTGCCCATTGAGCAACGTGCCTATCCGGAGCAATTCTTCGGACAAGAGCGAGATCGTGTCCCAACTGCTGTTTGGCGAGCTGGCGGAGGTATTGGAGACCAAAGGGCGGCAATGGGCAAAAATCCGCTGTATTTGGGACAATTACGTTGGCTGGGTGGCTGCCAATCAGCTCAAAGCCATTACGCCCAGCGAGTTGTCTGTCTTTAGGGAACACTTTGCCTACAGCCTGGAGCTTTTCCAGCCCCTGATGGCGGATAATGAAGTGATCCCGGTGGTCATGGGCGCACGCCTGCCCAACTTCGATGGCATGCGCTTCACACTTGACAATACGGTCTATACCTTTAGCGGCCAGGCGGTCTTTCCGGAACACATCAAACCTTCTGCCGAATTCATCCTCAAGATTGCGCGGCGCTACCTGCATGCGCCTTTCCTCCACGGCGGGCGTTCCCCTATGGGTATAGATGCCGCAGGCTTCATACAGATGGTTTTCAAAATCGCCAATATCGCTTTGCCGCGGGAAGCTGCCCAACAAGTCTACATCGGTACAGCTGTAGATTTTGTGGAGCAGTCTATGCCCGGCGATGTGGCTTTCTTTGAAAATCGTACCGGGCGCATTACCCACTGCGGTATCATTTTGCCGGATGCGGAGGTGATTCACGCTTTCGGCAGTGTGCGAATTGACAAGATTGACCACTATGGTATCTACGACCGGTCTGAAAAACGATACACGCACCGCTTGCGCGTCGTCCGCAGAATGCTGAAGACGGAAGCTACACCTAAACAAGTGAAGCGCCGGGTGAGCGGGCATATCCCTAATCAGGTGGAGCTCTTCTAAGCCGGATTGGCAGGTACCCACTTCCAAAAGCGAATGCCTGCCTAACGTTTTTTTATACCGCTCTGATAATATCGTACTGTGTCAGAATGTGCAGGGTGCCCGCCTTGTCCTTAGCAATAACGGCCGGAATGGTCCGGTCTACATATTTGCTCAGCTGGGAGAACGGCAAGTCTTCCTCCACAAGTGGGAATGGAGCCCCCATGATCGCCGCTACGGTTTGCTCCGCGTGATTCATCGGGTTTTCCAGCAGGTAAGACAAGACGGCGGTTTCCGTGATCGAGCCGACCATTTCACCTTCCCGCATAACCGGCAGCTGAGAAATATCGTGGTCCTTCATCATTTTGAAGGCAGCCTGAACGGTATCCGACTCGCTAAGGGTGATGAAGCGGTTGTCGTGCTTCATGTGCAGCAGGTCGCGCACGCAAAGTTCCCGCTCCAAAAAGCCCCGCTCCCGCATCCAGTCATCATTATAGATTTTACCGACGTAGCGGCTTCCATGATCGTGGATGACCACCACCACGACATCCTCGGGCGTAAGTTCATCCTTAAGCTGCAGCAAACCGGCAACGGCAGAGCCTGCGGAATACCCCAGCAGCAGGCCTTCTTCGCGGGCCAGGCGGCGGGCCATCAGGGCACCATCCTTATCAGTCACCTTTTCGAAGCGGTCGATTACTTTGAAGTCGACATTTTGTGGTATGATATCCTCGCCTATGCCTTCCGTGATATAAGGATAGATTTCCTTTTCGTCAAACTCGCCCGTCTCGTGGTACTTCTTGAAAACGGAGCCATAAGTGTCAATGCCCCAGATTTTAACATCCGGGTTTTGATCTTTAAGGTAGCGCCCGGTGCCGGAAATGGTGCCGCCGGTGCCCACGCCCACCACCATGTGAGTGATTTTACCGTCGGTCTGTTTCCAGATTTCAGGGCCGGTACTTTCGTAGTGGGCCGTGCGATTGGACAGGTTGTCATACTGATTGCACCAGTAGCTGTTAGGGATTTCCGTGCTCAGGCGGCGGGCCACGCTGTAGTAGGAACGCGGGTCATCCGCTTCCACATTGGTAGGGCAAACGATGACTTCGCCGCCTACGGCGCGCAAGAGGTCTATCTTTTCCTTCGACTGCTTATCGGTGGTGGTGAAAATACATTTGTAGCCTTTGACTGCTGCCGCGAGGGCCAGGCCCATGCCCGTATTGCCGGAAGTACATTCAATGATGGTGCCTCCGGGTTTGATGTCCCCCCGGGCTTCTGCATCTTCCAGCATCTTCATCGCCATCCGGTCTTTGATAGAGTGGCCCGGATTGAAGGTTTCCACTTTCATCAGTACCGTAGCCGGGATGTCTTTAACGACTTTATGGAGCTTGACCAGAGGCGTATTTCCAATGGTGTGCAGGATATTTTCGTAGTATTCCATGGGTTTTACTTGGTTTGCCGCAAAGGTAAAAAATTCATCGGTGGTATTTGACCTTCACAAAGAATCGGGGGTCAATGGCGCCTAATAATTTTGCCACAAGGGGCGAGACGACCACGATCACATCATCCTTGTAAACAGTGTCGGGTATCCGGCCCACCACTTTGGCATAAACAGTACGACGGCTCATCGGGTTGTAAATGGACACCACCGATCCAATTTCTGCCCTTCGGTGCATCGCCATGAGGTCTGTTTCATCCTTCATGTCTTTTGGCCAGAAGGCCACCCCCTGATGCTCTCGCTCTCGTTCGCCCGCCATGTCATATTGAAAAAGCTTACGGTAGGCAGCGTTGCGTTTGCCCAGCTCGCCCCCCGCGTAGGCACGAAGGCTGTCCGGAATGCCGTTGAGGCTCAGCCAGCCCACATGAAGGATTTGGTTACTTTTCAGGGTATGGTCCAGCAGACCATTGCGCATCATGATTTCTTCCATTGGGATTTCAAAATAGGATTTGGATATTTTATAGAGCGTATCGCCCTTGCGCACCACATAGTACACCGGTGCGAACCGGCCAGGGATAATGTCCTTTTCCTGATATTGCTCAATGGCCTGTTTGGGAATAGGAATGCGGACCGGCATGCCCACCCGCATGGTCTGCGGGCTTAGCCCTGGGTTATGGAAGTACAGCTCCTGAAGGGAAAGCCCGTAAAATTTTGCCAGAGAAAACAAAGTCTGTTTTGGCTCCAGGTGGTGGCTGAAGTATTTTTCATTAAACTGCCCCACCGATAGAAATATGGTATCTTTGGGGGTAAGGTAATTCAGGCTGTCCCCGGTAGCTTTGGCCATCAGCGGCAGGCTTAGGAAAGCGCAGAGTACAGTGGCTTTAAATAAGAGTGGGGCAAGGTTCGCGCCTTTCAGTCTAGTCGCACTAGTCGTTTTCCTCATAGTTTAGTTTTCCTGTTTGGGGTTCATATTTTGCTGAACCATAGGAGCAATATAAACAAATATATGAAATCAATAGCGGTGATTCCAGCCCGATACGCAAGTACGCGTTTTCCCGGTAAACCTCTGGCTTTACTGGGAGGCAAACCTGTGATCCAGCATGTCTACGAACGGGCGCAAAAGGCCCGTCAAATCGACGAAGTCTGTATTGCCACTGACGATGAGCGCATCCTGAAAGCTGCGGCCCGGTTTGGAGGGAAAGCTGTACTGACGGATGCCAGCCACCGCAGCGGGACTGACCGTTGTGCGGAAGTGGCGCTGCAATATCCCGAGGACAGCCTTATTGTCAATATACAGGGAGATGAGCCGTTTATTGACCCTGCACAGATTGACCTTGTTTTGGCACCGCTCATGGGCAATAATCCTGCAGATATCAGCACCCTTGTCGTCCGGCTCAGAGATGTGGAGGCCTTGCACAATCCTAACGTTGTAAAGGCGGTTAAGTCTGCTACCGGCCAGGCCCTTTATTTCAGCCGGTCGCCCATTCCCTTTTTGAGGGGCGTGCCTCCTGAACAATGGATGGCGCAGGGTGTTTTTTTCAAACATTTGGGCATTTACGGGTTTCAACGGTCTGTCTTACTTGAGGTAGCTCAGCTGCCTCCGGGACATTACGAACAAATGGAGTCGCTGGAACAACTGCGTTGGCTGGAAGCCGGATACCGTATTCACATTGGCACCACGCAGACCGAAACAGTGGGCATAGACACCCCGCAGGACCTGGAAGCCGCCGAAATCCTCTGGAAAGAAAGCAATCAACATGAATAAACAACGCTACTATCGCCGCTGGCTGCTCCGCGCACCGATCGGGTTGGTGCTCATTGGTTTTGGTGCCTGCCTGATTGCCGAAGCGGCCATGGACAAATACGATGGCGCTCCCGTCTGGCATTGGGTAGCCTATGGCACCTTGGCCCTCGTGGTTTTCAACAGCGGGCTGAGCATCTTTGGAGACTCGATACTGCAGCGGGTACGGTATGAACGGGCATTGGAAAAAGAAGCGGAAGCATGAATTACTGTAGCCACTGCGGTTCTGATGCCCTGTCATTTAAAGTCCCCGAGGGAGACAACCGGCCACGCTATATTTGCGGCAGCTGCGGGCGTATCCACTACTCCAATCCAAAAATTGTAGCAGGCTGCCTGCCCATCTGGGAAGACAAAGTGCTGCTGGCTAAGCGTTCAATCGAGCCCCGCCTCGGCTACTGGAATGTCCCCAGCGGCTATATGGAAAATGGCGAAACGGTGGAGGAGGGTGCGCTGCGGGAAGTACGGGAAGAAGCCATGGCTCAGGTGAAGATTACTGGTGTGCACACCATATACAGTATTCCTCACATTAATCAGGTGTACATGCATTTTCTGGGTGAGCTGCAGGGGCCGGATGCCTTTGGAGTGGGGGAGGAGAGCCTGGAGGTGCGCTTGTTTACCGAAGCAGAAATCCCATGGGACGAAATCGCATTTACCTCTTCGGTATTCAGTTTGCGGCGCTATTTCGCCGATCGCAAACGGGGGCGCCATCAATTGCATTTAGGCCAGCTGGACTATCCTGGCTCTGCTACAAAAAATGACGATTGAAACCCAGGGGCAAAAGTGCCTGCCCGCTTTCCACTTCGTAAACCATAGCATCGTCCCCCTGCATAAGAATGCGGATGGGCTGCTGTTGCCGGTCTTCCATTTCAGATATCGCCTGCCGGCAGGAGCCACAGGGCGCGGCTGGTTCGGGGATGGCTTTCTTCTCATTTCGTACCCGAATGGCCAGGGTTTTTAATTTTTCATTCGGATGATTGAGGGAGGCATTGCCCAGTGCCACCCGCTCTGCGCACAGGCACATGGGATAAGCCGCATTTTCCTGATTGGCACCCTGTACGATGGTTCCGTTGGTTAGTCGTACAGCAGCACCAACTTTAAAGTTAGAATAAGGAGCATAAGCCAAATCCATAGCCTGACTTGCCGCACGCAGCAGTGTCTGGTCCGCTTCAGACAACTCATCAGCACTATCGTAAATACGGATATTGGTTTCCAGCTTTCGATGTCGCATAGCGTTTTATACAATTTGGAATTTAGCGGCAGGACCCGCTTTACAGTTTCATGCAAAGTTTTATCTTGCGCGAATCGGCAAATTACCTCAATAAACAGAAAAAACCAACCATGACAAATATATTGATCATCGGAGCCGGACGCTCTTCCAGTGCCTGTATCAATTATGTACTTGGGCAGGCACAGGAAAAAAACTGGTTTGTGACCGTTGCAGATGCAGACCCGCAGCTGGCTGAGGCGCGGGTAAAAGGGCACCCCAACGGCCGTCCCGCCTGGCTTGATGTTACGAAAGTGAATGACCGCCGTGACCTGATCGGGCGTGCTGATTTAGTGGTCTCTCTCCTGCCTGCCCATCTGCACCTTGAGGTGGCTCACGATTGCATCAAGCTCAAAAAGCACCTCATCACCGCTTCCTACGTTTCCCAGGAACTCTACCGCCTGGGCGACGAAGCCCGCGACCGGGAGCTCATCTTCATGGGGGAAATGGGGCTGGACCCTGGCATCGATCATATGTCGGCCATGCGGCAAATTAATGAGATTAAGGAAAAGGGCGGGAAAATCACAGCTTTTCGGTCTTACACCGGTGGCCTGATTGCGCCCGAAAGCGATAATAACCCCTGGCACTACAAGTTTACCTGGAATCCGCGCAACGTCGTCCTGGCCGGGCAGGGGACCGCACAGTACCTGGAAAACGGCAAGTACAAATACATTCCCTACAACCGACTTTTCAAGGAATACCGGGTGGTTGATATTCCCGGAATGGGGGAATTTGAAGTTTATGCCAACCGCGACTCCCTGCTTTACCGGGAGGTTTACGGGCTTTCAGACATCCCCAACATCTTGCGCGGCACTATTCGCTACCGGGGCTTCTGCGATGCGTGGAATGCCTTAGTGAAAATCGGGCTGACCGATGGTTCCTATCCCATTTTAGAAAGCGAGCAGGTGAGCTACCACGAGCTGATGGAAGGCTATCTCAGCCCTCAGAATAAGTCAGGATCCGTGCGCGACCGTATTGCTGACCTGCTGAAGCTGGACCCCGATCATGAGGTCATGCAGAAGCTGGACTGGCTGGGGCTTTTCCGCAAGAAAAAAGTAGGGCTGGCCAACGCGACGCCGGCGCTGATTCTGGAAAACCTGCTCATGGAAAAGTGGAAGCTCGAGCCCAGAGATAAAGACATGATTATCATGCAGCACGAGTTTGAATACGAGCTGGAGGGAAAAAAGAAAGAACTGATCTCCACTTTGGTAATGAAGGGCACCAATTCTAACGATACCGCCATGGCTAAACTGGTGGGATTGCCCCTGGGCATATTCGTTAAGCTGGTCATGGAAGGCCGTATTGAGTCCAAAGGCGTGAATATCCCGGTTATCCCTGAAGTGTATGAGCCCGTGTTGGATGAGCTGGAACAGTTCGGGGTGGTATTTAAAGATGAGGTCCGGGACCTCTAAGCCCGGATGTTGAAGGCGCTGTTCCAAATTGATAACGTAAGGGCCATGCAGGGCAATGCCTTGTCCCGGCAGGGCAGCGCCATCCTGATCTCTATTCTACTGGCCAAAACAGCACTGCCCAAGGAAAGCATTGGCTGGTACGAGCAGTTATTGTATCTGGGCTATGTGCTAACCTCTTTTTGGGTAACGGGGCTCATGCAGGCCCTGCTGTCCCGCTTCAGCAAAGTGGAAGAAGGGCAACGGGCCGTTTTCCTAACCAATGTAGCCCTGATTTTCGGGAGTATCGGCGCTGCCCTGACGATTGGCTTCTGGTGGGGGCGGCACTGGCTGGTGCCGCTGCTGACTGGTCAGGCAGAGCTGCCTTTTCTGTTCCCTTTTCTATTGTTTCTCTGGCTCAACCTGGCGACCTTCCTGCTGGAAAATTTTTACCTGCTCTGGGACCGCCCCGGTGAGCTACTTTGGTTTGCCGCACTGACCTACGCTGCACAAATCGCGGCGGTGGTTTATCCGGCATGGATGGGGTGGGGGCTGGGCCCGGCCATCTGGGCGCTGGCAGGGCTGGGCGGTTTGCGTTTCCTCTGGTTGTTGATCCGGCTGAGCAAACTGGGGCAGTGGGGTTGGCAGAGGGAAGCGGTGCGGAGATGGCTGCGGTCCGCCTGGCCATTGGTCCTTTACGCAGCGGTGGGCACAATGAGTTTGGCTTTTGACCCCTGGCTGGTCAATTACCATTTTGATGGCGACCCGGACATCTTCGCCATTTTTCGGTATGGGGCAAGGGAGTTGCCGCTCGCCATGGCGCTGGCTGCTGCCTTCGGGACGGCTATGCTGCCTGCCGTCTCCGCTAATTTGCAGGAAGCGCTGCCCATGATGCGCCGGAAGTCGCTAAGGCTTTACCACTTGCTCTTTCCACTCACCCTGGCATTGATGCTAAGCAGCCCATACTGGTTTACCTGGGTATTCAGTGCTGCATTTGAAGACAGTGTTCCGGTATTCAATGCCTTTCTGCTGATCCTGATCAGCCGGATGCTTTTCCCACGCACCGTGCTCATTGGGCTGGATGCCAACCAGGCAGTCTTCTACTTTTCGCTGGTGGAGCTGTTGCTGAATGTAGTACTGGGCTTTTGGCTGGTGATGCCTTTCGGCCTTTTGGGTGTGGCCTGGGCAACCGTCATAGCCTACACTGCCGATAAATTGCTGCTTTGCCTTTACCTGTACTATCGCTTCGGTATTGCTCCGGCAGCTTATACACCGGTAGGTTGGTGGGGAGGCTATACCTTATTATTGGCCATTGGCTACGTACTAACCTTTTGAGGATTCTCCTTCGTAAACCACCCCTGCCGTAGGCGTTTCCCAAAGTTCGATTTTGGCCAGTTGGGGCAGCTCGGGTTTGAGCTTTCGCCAAATCCAGGGCGCAATATTTTCCACAGTAGGGTTTTCCAGCCCCGGCACATCATTTAAATACTGATGGTCGAGCAGGGGTTCTACCTTCTTCCAGGCTTTTTTTACCACTCCAAAGTCCACCACCCAGCCCATTTCCGGGTCAGCTTCTCCTTCCAGAAAGAGCTTTAGCCGGTAAGTATGGCCGTGCAGGTTGCGGCATTTGTGCTCCTGTGGCACCTTGGGCAGAAAGTGGGCGGCATCGAAAGTGAATTCCTTGAAGATCAGCATACAGGTCGGATTTTAAAAGTTGCGCAAAGATAAGCCGGTCTCCGTCCCCGGTGGATGAGAATCGTCACTGCCATTTCCTGCCGTTTTGTCATTCTGTCAGTTCTCGGCGGGGCATTGCGGGAATACTTGTCAGTAAAAAGCCCGTGATTTCAGCGAAAGTGTCAGGCAGCCCGGCTTGGCATGTCGCTTGATGTAATGATGACTGAAAACTAAAAGAACAAAATTCAAAAGCACATAATATGGGTAAAATTATTGGGATCGACTTAGGTACGACCAACTCTTGTGTGGCTGTGATGGAGGGTAACGAGCCCGTTGTCATTCCGAATGACGAAGGTCGGCGCACGACACCCTCGGTGGTCGCATTTATGGATAATGGTGAGCGTAAAATTGGTGACCCGGCTAAGCGCCAGGCGATTACCAACCCACAGCGCACCATCTCTTCCATCAAGCGTTTCATGGGGCAACGGTATAGCGAGGTGGCAGGTGAAGTGGACCGCTCCTCCTACAAGGTTGTCAAAGGAGATAACGATACCATTCGTGTAGATATTGACGGACGGATGTATACCGCACAGGAGATTTCGGCGATGGTGCTTCAGAAAATGAAGAAAGTAGCTGAAGACTTTCTGGGCAGTGAAGTGACAGAAGCAGTTGTAACGGTTCCTGCCTACTTCAATGACTCTCAGCGTCAGGCAACCAAAGAAGCAGGTGAAATCGCCGGTCTTAAGGTTAGCCGTATCATTAACGAGCCTACTGCGGCTGCACTGGCTTATGGCCTGGACAAGCGCGATCAGGATGCCACGATCGCTGTATATGACCTCGGTGGTGGTACTTTCGATATTTCCATCCTGGAACTGGGCGAAGGCGTTTTCGAAGTGAAGTCTACCAATGGTGATACCCACCTTGGTGGTGATGACTTCGACCGCGTGATTATTGATCACCTGGCAGCTTCTTTCAAGGAGCAGGAAAATATCGACTTGCGCAAAGACCCTATGGCCCTGCAGCGCTTGAAAGATGCAGCAGAGAAAGCAAAGATTGAGCTTTCTTCTTCTTCCGAAACAGAAATTAACCTGCCTTATATTACGGCTGTGGACGGTGTGCCTAAGCACCTGGTGCTGAAGCTGACCCGCTCCAAGTTCGAGCAACTGGCAGATGAGCTTGTACAGCGTACCCTTGAGCCTTGTAAGAAAGCTTTGGACGATGCAGGTCTCAACAAGAGTGAAATCGACGAGGTTATCCTGGTCGGCGGATCCACCCGTATCCCGCGCATTCAGCAGGCAGTCGAGGAATTCTTCGGCAAGAAGCCTAACAAAGGGGTAAACCCGGATGAGGTAGTCGCCATCGGTGCTTCCATTCAGGGTGGTGTACTCAGCGGTGATGTACAGGATGTACTCCTGCTTGACGTAACACCGCTTTCACTGGGTATCGAAACCATGGGGGGTGTGTACGATGTGGTAATCGAATCCAACTCGACAATCCCAACCAAGAAGTCGAAAATCTACTCCACCGCCGCAGACAATCAGCCAAGCGTGGAAATCCATGTACTACAGGGCGAGCGCCCAATGGCAAAGGACAACCGTACGGTAGGCCGCTTTATCCTGGACGGTATTCCGCCGGCACCACGTGGCGTACCACAGATTGAGGTGACCTTTGATATGGACGCCAATGGTATTCTGACCGTGGCTTCCAAGGACAAGGGCACTGGCAAAGAACAGTCCATCCGCATCGAGGCTTCCACCGGTCTTTCTCAGGAAGAGATTGCCCGGATGAAAGCAGAAGCAGAAGCCAATGCTGACGAGGACAAAAAGGCGAAGGAGCGCATCGAAAAGATGAACGCTGCCGACAACCTGGCTTTCCAAACCGAAAAGCAGCTGAAGGAATACGGTGACAAACTGCCAGCCGATAAGAAAGAGAAAATCGAGAAAGCAGTTGCCGACGTTCGCGAAGCACACAAAGCTGAAGATTTGGACCGCCTCGACGCAGCAACCGAAGCGCTGAATGCCGCATGGCAGGAAGCCAGCCAGGACATCTACAACGCCACGCAGCAGGCAGGCGGCGCCGAAGGTCCTACTGCTGATCAGGCACAAGGCGATGCCGGTGCTGATGCCGGTGGTGCGGATGATGTAACTGATGTAGAATTTGAAGAAGTAGACGAAGACAAGAAAAGCTAAGCTTTAACAGTCAGCGTCTGAATGATAAGCAGGCTCGCTCCGGTTTCGGGGCGAGCCTGTGCTATTTGTAGCCTTATTGCAAAACCACTTTGCGGGTAAGCGAGCGCGGGCCTTGCCGGATCTCCAGGAAGTAGATACCCCTGACGCCATTAGCGATATCAATACGGTCGCTGAAAGTGCCCGTAAATTGACCGAGTGTATTGAAATAAACCGCTTGCCCTGCCGGGTTGTAAATGTACACCGCTGTTTCGCCCCGCTGCGGCAGCTCAAACTGTATATCAAAGATGCCGGTATTGGGATTTGGGAATATATTCAGGGCTTCAATGGCCAAATTACGAACTACCGGCTCCTGAATCTCTGCTTCTGGGGCAATAGCCTGGCTTATGTTGGAAGGGTTATCCGCCACGGAGATCGGAAGAACGGTCGCCTCCTGCCGCGTAACCGGCTGAAGCTCAACCCGGGCAACAGGCGGCAGGTCAACTTCCTGAGGCTGAATGATTTCAGGTCCGTTAGGCCGGCTGTGGTTGCCATGGGTGGCGGCCTGAGATTTAATGGGGCGGCTGCGGGTAAATATATCCCCGTTGCGGTAAACAGACACCTGTATGGGGTCTCCTACCTTCCGCATGTCGATCATCGGGCTAAGGTCGTGCCAATCCGCTACCGGGTTGCCATCAATGGCCGTAATGATATCGCCGCGTTCCAGCCCCATGGCCTGAGCGGTAGAGTTATGCACTACGCTGACCGGCACACCGACTACGTCCTGTGGAAGTTCATCATGAACCTGGCTGATGCCGAGAAAGGGGTCTTCTGAATTTGGTGGGTGCGGCATATCCAAGTCCCCACGGCGGCTCAAAAATAAGGTCCGGCTTAGCGCTTCGCCTTTACGGTAAAATCCAATCTTGACTTTGTCGCCGGGTGCAAAATCTTCAAGCAGGTCACTCAGGCCCTTTTGCTTACTGACGGTTTGTCCGTTAACAGCATAAACATAGTCCAGGGGCTGAAGCCCAGCCACCTGTGCCGGCGTCCCCGGGTAGAGTCGGTCAACGCGGCTGCCATAGGGTAGGGGGTAACCCAGTTTTTTCGCTTTTTCCGAGCTGATTTCGCTGGACTGAAAGCCAATCACGGGATCGTCATCGTTGTGGGCCAGGAGCTGAACCGAAAGGAGGAATGCCAGAAGAATGGTAAGGTTTTTCATGAATCTTGTATTATCGGGTGAAAAAATTACCAGACTTACGATTCGATTGGTCGATTGGATTTTCGGTTGTATCTAATTTTGCTCAATCCGGGTGAGCATTCTGTCGACTTTCCTTGTTCAATGATAAAACCAAACCGTTATGTCTACACTAAAGCAACGCATGCAAGACCGCCTCAAAGAATGGCAATCCGATTTGGAGCAACTACAGGTGCAGTTCAATCTGGGCAAAAAGGAAGCCGCTGAGGAGTTTGAAAAGCAGAAAATCCGCCTTCAGCACTGGCTGGAAGAGCAGCAGGCTGAAGTGAAAGAAGAGTTCGGGGAAGCCCGGGCAGAGCTAAAGGAAGAATACGATGAGCTATTGGCAAAGCTCAAAAAATCAAAGACAGCTGCAGCTGAAAACCTTGCTGAACAACAGGCTGCCTTCGGCTCCACTTTAGATAACCTTCAGGCAAAAGCCAAGAAAGCTGCAGAGGAAGAAAAAGCCGGATCTGCAGAAGCCGCAAGCTCGCTGCAAGACCGCCTGATGCGGTTCCGGGCCCAGATGGACGTACTGGCTGCCAATGCCAAGTCAGAAGCCTCAGAAGAATACGAGGAAGCCCGGGAAGAAGCCCAAAAGCGTATCGCTGAACTCAAAAAGAAAACTAACGAATGGCAGAGTGAAGCCAGGGAAGAATGGAAGGAATTTCAGGAAGATTTTGAGAAAGCATTCGGAAAATGGAAGAGTTACTTTAAATAGGATTCATCTAAACAGGGCTTTGATCTGTAGATTTTATTGGCAGCGTTTGGTGAACAGGCTTATTTTCCAGAAAAAAAGATATGGACCTTTACCTGCACGAAGCCATCGCATTGATCAGCCTGGATGACGAAAAAGGCAACTTTACGTACGCCGGGGGCTATATCAATTATGCCTTCGGCGCTGCTTTTATAATCGACCTCCTGCTCGAAGAGCGCATTAAAATTGAAGACGGCCGCGTTCACCTGCATACCAATGCCATTACCGACAGCCGGGCCCTCAATAACCTCATCGAACGCATCGCAAAGCGCAAAAAGCCGGACCGGATTTCCAATTGGATTCATATCTGCGTACAGCGCCTGACCAAACTCCGTCAACTGACGGTAGACAAACTGGTGCAGGAAGGGGTACTGGAGAAAACCGAAGGTAAAGTACTTTGGGTTTTTTCCGTAGACCGCTATCCAACCAAAGATGCAGCGCCTGAAAATGAACTGCGGCAGCGCCTCCGCGCCCTGATGCTGGACAAAACCACCGAGCCCGATAAAAAGGAACGGATGCTGCTGGTCATTATCCTGAAATGTGAGCTTTACGCAGAGATGATTAAAGACAAAGCTCAGCGCAAAGCAGCCAAAGCCCGGCTCGAGCAACTCACAGATGGCGAAAAAATGCAGGAAGAAGTTGGAAAGGCGGTTCAGGAAATGCTGACTGCTATTATGGTAAGCACTACGGTGGCAACGATGTAGCCCCTCTTAACATTTTAGTAAAAAATATATGCCGCCCAAGCTGCGTTATTTCACCGTACCAAAACCCAATGGCTATGTATTACCAAAGTAAATCCATCCGTAGTGCCCGCGCCATCCGTTCCAAGGCGCTGTTGTTCACCCTCCTCTTTCACATCGCTTTGATTGGGTACTTTACTTATGGCGCTGACCTGCCCCTTACCGAGCTGCTGCCTGAGGCGGTGCTTGATTTTATGGGCATGAATACGCCCGAAGCTCCGGACGTGCCCGTGCCTTAGCAAGGATGAGCTTTCAACTCTCCTGGTTCAGCAGCGTTATTAAGGCATGAATTTTCTCGCCCACTTTTTTCTCTCCGGTAAAGACGACCACCTTATGGTGGGCAACTTTTTGGGGGATTACCTCAATAATGCGCAGGTGAGTCAATTGCCGCCGGCAGTGCAAAGAGGCGTAGCCCTGCACCGGGCCATTGATTCCTACACCGATCAGCACCCCGAAGTGCTAAAAGGCGTACGGCGGATGTACGACCGCCACTCCAAGTATGCGCCCGTCATCATTGATGTGTTTTACGATTATTTCCTTTCCCTCAACTGGTCCACCTACTCAGAGCAGCCGCTGCCTGACTTTATTTTAGATGCCTACGCCTGCCTGAAGCGCCATCACCACCTTATGCCCGAGCCCGTCCATACCTACGTGCCCAAAATGATTGCAGACAACTGGCTGGAAACCTACGCCACCCATAATGGCATTGCCTACACCTTCAGGCGGATGAGCCACCGGGTGAGCCGCCCTGAGCTCCTCGCAGGCGCCCTTGACACCATGGTCAGCCACTTTCAGGATTTGAATACAGAGTTCAACGCCTTTTTTCCGGACGCCATCCGGTATACTAAGGCTTTTGTGAAGCAGGCTGCTCCGCCTCAATAAGGGTGAAGCTCTCAAAAAAACGGTCGGTTGCCCGGTTGAGGCTACGGGTGGCAACGGTCGCTGTTTGCACTGAGTAAAAACGACGCCCATTCACCAGCGCCCATGTTTTCAGCACAGCATTCCCATCCAGGTAATCGATCCGCCAGTATTGCCCGGTAGCGTCCCCGAGGTTGCGTTCAGAATGGTAAATCAGGTCGCCGTTAATGGAGAAAGCGCCGGACTCCCGGGTCGTCTCAAAAAATTCCGCGAGCAATTCTGTGCTGTCTGCATGCAAACTGCCTTCAGGATAGTCACAATAACTCACCATATACATCAGGTTCTCTGCCGATTTTTCTTCTGCCGGTGGCTGATAGTAATAGGTATAGTAGGTCAGTGCCCCAACCGGTGTTTCCATCGTATCCACAGCCAGTTGCATGGTGCCGGGGGCAAGGACACGGAAGCGCCCCTCAAAGGATTTGACCTCTTCCCAGGTATCCGTTTGGGCTAAGCTCAGAAAGGGGAGCAAAAAAAGGGTGGCGATCAGTAATTTCTTCATAGGCAGCTTTGCTATTCCGGATAAGAACCCGGAAAACGGCCTTCGGGTTGGCTTGGCCCTGCCAGAAAATAAAAATTTCACTTGCATGTCAACCTTAAAGGGCTTAACTTAGTTTTAAAATTAAACTAACTATTGCTGATATGCCGAATACCCACCTCCGCCAACTTTACCGCGGCCCATTTGGCCTTATGACTGACCTGTACCAGCTCACCATGGCCTACGGGTACTGGAAATCGGGGCTGCACAACCGACAGGCTAACTTCCATCTCTTTTACCGAAAACCACCGTTTCAGAATGGCTTTGCCATAAGCGCCGGTCTGGAGCTCGCTGTTGACTTTTTGCAGCAGTACCAGTTTTCCGTATCGGACATTCAGTATTTGGGCGGGTTGAAAGGCTCGACTGGCGCGCCCCTGTTTAATGAAGCCTTTCTTAACCACCTACAGCGCCTGGAGCTTGAATTAACGGTGCACGCTATGCCCGAAGGCACTGCGGCTTTCCCCAATCAGCCGATGTTGAGGGTGGAGGGGCCCATCCTGCAGTGCCAGTTGGTGGAAACCGGCTTGCTTACGCTGATCAACTTCTCCACCCTGCTGGCGACCAAAGCTGCCCGGATTGTGGATGCGGCGCAGGGCGATAGCGTGCTGGAATTCGGGATGCGCCGCTCTCAGGGGCTGGACGGTGCGATGACGGCCGCCCGGGCCACTTACATCGGTGGCGTACATGCAACGAGTAATGTGATGGCAGGGCGCCTGTACGGTATTCCCGTTAAGGGTACGCATGCCCACAGCTGGGTGATGGCTTACGAAGATGAGCTGTTGGCTTTTCAGCAATATGCCGAAGCCTTACCCGGCAACTGCATTTTCCTGGTCGACACCTACGATACAGAAGCCGGGGTGCGGAACGCCATACGGGTAGGGCAGTGGCTGCGCGAACAGGGGCATGAAATGAATGGCATCCGCCTCGACTCTGGCGACCTGACCGCTCTGAGCCAGAAAGCCCGCCAAATGCTGGACGAAGCTGGATTCAAAAAGGCGGCGATCGTGGCCAGCAATGACCTGGACGAGTACCGGATCGCACAATTAAAAAAAGAAGGCGCTAAAATTACCGTTTGGGGAGTCGGTACGCGCCTTGCGACCGGGCACGGCGACCCGGCTCTGGGCGGCGTTTACAAACTGGCAGGCATACAAAATGAGCATGGAGAGTGGGAAGACCGGATTAAGCGATCTGAGGATGCCATAAAATCTTCACTTCCCGGCCTTTTGCAGGTCTGGCGGTCCGAAAAAGACGGCGAGTATCGGGGGGATGTCCTTTATGATATCCGGCATGGTCAGGAAGGGGTAAAACTATGGGATGAAAGCCAAAGCCGCTACTTAGAGTTGGAGGGCACAAAAGGGCAGGACCTTTTGCTAACAGTCCTGGACCATGGGCAATTGGTATACGATTTTCCCCGCCTTTCCGATATACGTGCCTACGCAGCGGAGCAATGGCAGCAGTTTTCAGGCAGGCCATCCTACCCTTACGGATTAAGCCCGGGTCTGCATGAAGCAAAATCTGCCATGATAGCCACAGCGGAATAAAGAAGCCGCTCAACAGAAAAGGCCGGTTTTTTCAGATTGAATATTTAGCTTTGCTGCCATGAAAAACTGGACAGCAACAATCGGACTGGTACTCAAGGGCATGGCGATGGGCATGGCAGAAGTCATACCGGGCGTATCCGGCGGTACCATCGCTTTCATCACTGGTATTTACGAGCGGTTGCTTGAGACCATCAAGCACATCCTTGGACCTGAAGTCTGGCGAACCCTCGGCAGGGAAGGGGTGACTGCGGCCTGGAACAAAGCCAATGGGACCTTTCTATTGACTTTACTGGCCGGGATGGTTTTTGGGATTGTGGTCGGGGTATTTGGCATTACACACCTGCTGGAAAATTATCCGATTCAGCTATGGGCTTTCTTCTTTGGGCTGATCATCGCTTCCGCTATTTACATTGGGCGGCAAGTGGGCGTTTGGAAGGCTACTGAAGTGGTCGGACTGGTAGTAGGAACACTTGTTGCTTATATTATAACCATTGCCAGCCCTTCGGAAGGCAGCACCCACCTCGGGCTGGTATTTGTATCGGGTATGATTGCCATTTCTGCGTTGATTTTGCCGGGGATTTCCGGCAGCTTCATTCTCTTGCTGATGGGGATGTACACCATTATTATACCGACGATTAAGGATGCGCTCAAAACGTTGTCGCCGGAGAGCCTGGTGGTCCTTGGCGTATTCGGTGCAGGCTGCCTGTTGGGCCTGGCGACTTTCTCCCGGGTGTTGTCCTGGACGTTCAAGCACTACCACAACCTGACCCTGGCTGTACTAACTGGCTTTATGCTTGGGTCCCTTAACAAAATCTGGCCCTGGCGCAAAGCTGTGCTAGGCCTCACTGAAGAGGGGGAAATGGTAGAGCTGCAACCGGGAATGGTGGTTGACAAAGTGATCAAGGAGGTTAATTTAATGCCGGGGCAGTACGCTGCTGAGGTCGGCCCTTCTTTTCTGGCGGGCGCCCTCATTTGCATGGTTGCCGGTCTGGCGATTGTCTTTGCATTGGACCGGCTGGATAAGCGCGGGCTGTAAAAAAGTTTTTGATGAAGCCACTGAATGAATATAAGCGGCTGTTTGGATTGATTGGCTATCCGCTTTCGCACTCTTTTTCCAAAAAATACTTTTCGGAGAAGTTTGCCAAAGCTGGTATAGTTGATGCCTGCTATGAGCTGTTTCCCATCCGTAAGATCGAAGCCCTGCCGGAACTGTTGCTACAACACCCCAACCTGGTCGGGCTAAACGTGACTATACCTTACAAGCAAGCGGTATTGCCGTATCTGGACCAACTCTCAGAAGGGGCGGCCGCCGTTGGTGCGGTGAATACAATCCGTTGCACCGGAGGTCAGCTGGAAGGCTTTAATACCGATGTGGTGGGCTTTGAAACCTCCCTTTGCGGCTGGCTGGAAGCCACCCGGGGAGGCTGGTCCGGCCTGAAGGCGTTGGTGCTGGGGACCGGAGGTGCAGCTAAAGCGGTAGCCTTTGTTTTGGGCCGGCTGGAGGTACCGTTCAAAATGGTGTCGCGTACACCCGGGAACGATCGACTGAGCTACGAGCAAGTGACTCCCGAAGTGATAGCTGCGCACGAACTCCTCATCAACACTACTCCGCTGGGAATGGCTCCCAATATTCGAAGTAAGCCTGAATTGCCCTATCACACCCTCGGCAGCAGTCATTATTTATACGATTTGGTCTATAATCCCGCCTCTACTGCATTCATGGAGTCGGGGCAGCAGCAAGGGGCAAAGGCTATGAATGGGCTGCAAATGCTGCATGGTCAGGCCGAAGCCGCGTGGACAATTTGGACCAGCCCCAATATTAAAAAATGATAAATATAGCTTACCTTGGGATAGCCCTTAACCTGACCTAATAACATTCATGGAAAAGATAGGTAAACCTGTGAAGGACATAGAAAGAATGAAGAAAGCCGTTGATGAAGTCATCAATAGTAAGGAGGAGCCCATTGTTGATTTTTCCAATACGGAGGTAGCTTTTGCAGGCAAAACCGATGAGGAGCTGCGCAAGTCTGCCTGGATTTTTGGCATGATGAACCGGCACTGGCTCGTTGGTATCGGTTCAAAGCTGGGGCTGGCAGCCATTAAGATGCACCTGCCTTTTGTGGAGGGTATCGTCAAGAATACCATTTATGAGCAATTCTGCGGGGGGACTACGCTTTTGAACAGTCAGCCTTCCATCAATAAACTAGCTGAGCAGGGGTGTATGACCATCCTGGACTATGGAGCTGAAGCTAAAGACTCAGAAGACGAGTACAATCAGACAATGAACGAAACCATCCGCGCTATTGAATTCGCTGCCAAAGCGGATCATGTGCCGGTGGTGAGTACCAAAGTGACCGGCATGGCTCGCTTTGGGCTGCTCAAGCAAATACAGGATGGAGAAGCCTTTACCAAAGAGACGCGGGCGGAGTATAAAAACATCCTGAAACGCATCGATGCAATTTGTCATGTGGCTGCTCAAAAGGGCGTCAGTGTGTTTTTTGATGCGGAGGAGACCTGGATACAGGACCCCATCGACCACTTCGTCAATATGATGATGCGCCGTTACAACCGGGAAAGAGCAGTGGTGTACAACACCTTTCAAATGTACCGGAAGGACCGCCTGCAATACCTCATTAGTTCTTATAATCAGGCCGAACGCAACGGCTACATTTTGGGCGCGAAGCTTGTGCGTGGGGCTTACATGGAAAAAGAAAGAGCCCGGGCGAGGGAGCATGGATATGAATCTCCCATTCATCCTACAAAAGCCGCAACCGACGACGCTTATAACACCGGAGTGAAGTTCTGTATTGATAATTACGAGCGCATCGCCTCCTGCAATGCTTCTCACAACCCCGAGAGTAACCTGCTGCAGGCCGAGTTGATTCACCGCAAAGGTATTTCGCGTGATCATCCCCACCTGATGTTTTGCCAGCTCTACGGTATGAGCGACAACCTCACCTTTAACCTCGCCGCTGCTGGTTTTAAGGTGGGGAAGTACCTGCCCTACGGTCCGGTACGGGAAGTCGTGCCCTATCTGATCCGCAGAGCCGAGGAAAACTCCTCTGTCACAGGTGATATGACCCGGGAACACCGTCTCGTCCATGAAGAAATGAAGCGCCGGAGGTTGTCTTAGTTCTTGTAAAGCATGCCTTTACAGAAGCAAATGAAAATTATATTTTAGTTTTTTAATGATCAGGCAGCAATTTATCTGGCTCAGGTGTCTTGTATCAAAGCAGGAAAAAGAGAATTATTCGGGCTGTTTTCTCAAATGATGGGATTACTGTTTATCTTTTTTTATATTTGTAAGGTATTCGCCCCCCGAATAAGTTGTCTTTATCTACCAGATGCCTAAGTACAGCTCCCAACTCAGCGTACTATACAGGAACACAACCGCTTTCAGTTCGATAAACAAGACACTTACCTATTAGCCCCGGAAGAGTTATAATCCCATGATGCATAGCATTTTAGAATTGCTGGCATCCATTGCTGGCTATTGCCGGAATGAAAAACTATATTGATGCGGTGTTGTAATCTCAAAAGCCGTCTAATCCTAACCCTGACCGTGCTGCCCCTTTGGATGATGGCACAGAATGTCTCTGATTGCAGTGGTGCGATAGTGGTTTGTGGCGACCGAAGTATTGACGTTCCGGATTCACCGGGCGAGCTTAACGACTTCCAGGACCCTGATAATTCTATTGGATGCCATGAGACCGGAGAGTCTTCCAGCGTATGGCTTTACTTTCGCTTTCGCAATGACATGCCCCCGGGCAGTGAACTCCTTTTTACCATTTCTCCCTACGAAGGCGGTGATGTTGACTACGACTTTGCCTTATTTGCTGCAGACACCCGTTGCGACAGCCTCGGTGAGCCCGACCGCTGCTCTTACGCCTGGTCTGTAGAAGAAACCCAAACTTTCCAATGCGGTTTCTGCCCATTTACCGGATTGGGCAATGGGGAAACGGACCTTTCAGAAGGTATCTTCTTTGATGAAACCGGCGCTATGGCCAATGGCTATGTGGCGCCTATGATTGTAGAGCCCGGGCAGGGCTTTTACCTCTACATCAATGAATTTTACGGAGTAGGAGGAGAGCAGTCGGAATCTGACGGTTTCAACATCTCCTTTTCGGGCCAGGCGGCAGATTATTTCGATTGCACGGCCAATCCCAACTGTGAATTGCAGGTGGTGGCCCTAGATCAGGACACGGCGCTTTGTTCCGGTAACGTGCCGTTTACCCTTAACAGTGAGGTGACCTACGCGACAGGCTTTGAAACCTACACCTGGATGGGTTCCCCGGAAGCTCTGAGTTACCTCGATGACCCTTCAAGCCCCGCACCGCAGGCGGTCTTCCCCGATAATTTTTCCGGAACAGTCGAATATATCCTGGAGGTTAGCTCCGATGGCTGCACCAATTCTGATACAATGACCCTAAGCATTGAGCCTTCTCCCACCATTATGGTCGGCTTCGAGGCCTTCTTCTGTGAAGGCACGGACCTGACGCTGGATGCAGGGCCAGATTTTGCTTCCTACGAATGGTCCACCTTTGAAACAGATCCTGCCATCGTGGTCGATGAGCCCGGAGTTTACACCGTAACGGTCACCGCACCGGGCAACGGATGTACCATCATCCGGGAAGTGGACGTGACCGAAATCCCTACGCCCGCGCCCATTATTGATGGGGGCCCCTATCTTTGTGAGGGTACCACGGATACCCTGGTTGTTCAGGGCAATTACGACACTTACAGTTGGGTGGGGCTATCCGCAGACAGCTTTCTGGTGATAGATCAGCCCGGTAATTACCTGTTGCGAGTGACGGACCCATTCGGTTGTCAGGGTGATACCACGCTAACAATCGAAGAGGTACCGGCTCAACAGCCACAGATTGCTTCTCCTCCTGGTTTATGCCCGGATGGGGATGCCACCCTTGCCCTCAACGAATCCTGGTCCGCTTACCAATGGTCTGATGGAAGTATAGACAGCTTGCTGGTGGTGGATTCTACAGGCAACTATGCTGTAACTGTCACAGATACCTTCGGCTGTTCCTATTCTGCCGATACTGAACTGTTGGCTATTGATGCCCCTCTGCCTGAGGTGGATGGCGATACCGTATTCTGTGATGGGGGCAGCAGCTTATTGCTGACGGTGCAAAACTATGAAGGCTACCTCTGGTCTACCGGTGATACTACCAATACCATCACCGTAGAGGAAGGCGGTACCTATCTGGTCACTGTTACTGCAGCGAATGGCTGTACCGGCATAGATTCCCTGCAGGTCAACGAGTACGATCCGCTTGCGTTGGATGTCGCCATCGTTAATGCCGAAAGCCTCTGCGCGGGAGATACCGTCTTTGCCTTCGTGGACCAGATGTATCCCAGCTATATTTGGAGTAATGGTGCGACAGGGCCAGCCGCAGCAATAGCAGAGGCTGGCTCCTACAGCGTTACCGTCACGGATGACCGGGGCTGTACTGCGGTAGATTCCATTCAGGTAGATGCGTTCCTGCCACCTGAGCCTGAAATTTTTGGCCCGGCGGGGCTTTGCCCGGACGCTTCCGGGGTTTTGAGTGTAGCCCCCTTTGTTTCTGTAGACTGGGGCGGCACCAATCAGGACTTTACCCTGCCCATATCAGCACCGGGTACTTACAGTGTGACTGTGGTGGACGAAAATGGCTGCATTGGGGCCGATACACTTGACATAGCTGCTTTTGCCGAGCCGGAACCACAAATCGGCGGAGATACCAGCCTTTGTGAGGGCGGTGCCGTTAGTTTGTTTGTGGAAGGGCTGTATGCGAGCCTATCCTGGGATGGCGGTAGCACAGACAGTATCCTGGTGGTGAATGCTCCTGGCACCTACGGTGTCACGGTAACTTCTCAGGAAGGTTGTACCGGCAGTACGGATGCCGTAGTAGCGGAATTCTCCAATCCACAGCTCACACTGGATGAAGAAGCTGCCTTTTGCGCCAACAGCTCGGTAGAGATCAGCGCCAATGGTACTTATACCACTTACAACTGGAGTAACGGAGCCACGACTGCCACAACGGTTGTGGATAGCGCAGGCATCTATCAATTGGAGGTGGCGAACGAATTCGGGTGCACCGCCACCGACGATATCCTGGTGCAGGAAGAAGCAGTCCCGGTGAGCGGGCTGGCCGGGCCATACGCCTTTTGTGAAAATGAAGACACCGAAATACAAGCCAACACTGGTTATGCCGATTATCAGTGGTCAGTGCCCGGTAACGGGCCTTCGGTCACAGTAGATGCCGCGGGTACGTATTACGTAACCATTACCGGAGCGAATAACTGTGTGACCATCGACTCTGCCGTAGCTGAAACCCTGCCTCTGCCGGCGCCCGAGATCTTGGGCGGGCCAAGTCTGTGCATCGGTAGTAGCCTGGAGCTGTCTGCAAACGCCATTTATGCGACTTACAGCTGGGAGGGCGCGACCAATGCCCCAACCCTTGATGTATCCATGCCAGGCACCTACGGGCTAACGGTAACAGATGCTAACGGTTGCACAGGCACAACTGATACGGAGATCACAGAAGTGCCATTGCCGGAAGCCAATCTGCCCGACAGCGCAGCTTTCTGCACGAATGGCAGTGTGGACCTGGAAGCAGCCCCCGGTTTTGCACAATACAGCTGGTCAACCGGAGACACATCGGCTGTAGTTGAAGCGACTACTCCCGGCCTTTATTACCTGACGGTTACGGATGCGAACAGTTGTCAGGACAGCTTCGCCGTAACGGTGGCAGAAAACCCGTTGCCAGATATTAATTTGCAGGGCCCCACAACATTCTGTGATGGTGACAGCATAACCCTGTCGGTTGCCCCTGCCGAGTACCCTTTTGTAACCTGGTCCACCGGAAGTGAGGAAGCGGAAGCCACTATCTCGGCTCCCGGTGTTTATCAGGTATCGGTCCTGGACCTGAATGGTTGTATACGGGACTCTGTGTTCACCGTTGAGGCCCTGCCGCTGCCCATGCTGGAGATTGTGGGGCCGGACTTTATTTGTGCCAACGACAGCGCAACGCTAGAAGCCACCCCCGGCCTGACGGATTATTCCTGGTCCTCTGGCGCCACCACCTCCGAAATCGTAGTGGACAGCACGGCCAGCTACCTCGTTACCGCCGCTGGTGCCAATGGATGTTCCAATACGGCCAATTTTGAATTTGAGGTCATTGATTTGCCGGATGTGCCCTTGCCGGATTCAGCGCGGTATTGTGAAGACGGCTCTGTTGTCATTGGAGTACCTGAAATCAATGGGCTGGCCTACGAGTGGGCTACCGGGGAGACCGCTTCAGAGATAGAGGTGGATGCGCCAGGCAGTTACATTCTAACAGCGACTACCCCTGAAGGCTGTACCACCCAATCCGCTGTAGCTGTGGAAGAAATACCTGAACCGGAGGCAGTCATTACAGGTGATCTCAGTGTATGCCCCGGAGAAGCGAACGCACTGAGCGTGGCGGACAATGATTATACCTTTTTGTGGTCTACCGGTGATACGACCAGTCAGATTTCGGTATCCGATCCGCAGGCCTATATGGTTACAGTGACCGATGCTTTCGGATGCGTAAGTTCGGCAAATGCTATTGTCGTTGCCTCTGTAGCTCCTGATGTTGAGATCACCGGCGTTATTCCTTTCTGCGAGCGCGATTCCATTTTTCTGAATGCAGGCGACCATACCAGCTATCAGTGGTCAGGGGGGGAGACGACCTCCAGTATTCCCGTCACACAGAGCGGTGATTTTGCTGTAACGGTTACGAATGCGGCAGGCTGTACCGCTGCTGATACGATACAGGTTTCGGCCTATCCATTGCCAGATCCTGAATTGCCTGCCTATCAGGCGGGGTGTGATGGAGAAGGTTTCCTGATTGAAGCTCAGCCTGGGTTTGAATCCTACCTGTGGAGCAATGGAGAAGAAGACCTCAGTATTAATGTTCAGACCGCAGGCCTTTACACGCTTTTGGTAACGGATGAGAATGGTTGTACCGCGATTGATACCGCGGAAGTTTTTATTCAGCCGACCCCCGAGCTGGAGGTGACACCGGCACAAAACATCTGTCTGGGTAGTTCCACTACCATCGCCGTGGAAGGGGAGTGGGCGGCTGTGCAATGGTCCAATGGGGCCACTACCAACGAAATTACAGTTAGTGAGCAGGGCGGCTATGGCGTGGTGGTTACGGACAGCCTGGGTTGCACGGCAAATGCCGTAACGGCAGTTTTTGTCTTTGTGGTCAACGCTCCGGAGATAGAAGGAGATACCGGGTTTTGCCCTTCGGGAGCTGCTTTGTTTGCTGCTGAAGAAGGGTATGCTTCCTATCAGTGGAGCAATGGTATGACAAGCCGGGAAATCTCTGTTTCCGAAGCAGGGGTTTATGCAGTGACGGTGCAGGACACTGTAGGGTGCATGAATGCAGCAGAATGGGAGATCAAACCCTATGCTGAACCCGAAGTGGACATTTCCGGGCAAAGTGTGCTGTGCGAGGGGACCTCAAACGAGTTGAGCGTTACTACAGATGGCACTTTTCTGGATTGGTCAACCGGGGAAACGACGATGACTATTGAGGTGTCTGTCGAAGGGTTCTACACTGCCCGTGCCCAAAGTGATAATGAATGTATTGCCATAGATACCTTTGAAGTGGATCTGACCACTCTGCCCCTTGCTGATGCAGGAGAAGACGAAGCCATGGACTGTGATACGCGATCCGTCTTCATTGGGCCTGAAACGGCTCCGCCTGGCTCCCTGAGTTTCATGTGGACCGGTCCCGGCATTAATTCCGGCAACCAAAACAATCCAAATCCGGAGGTTTCCGAAATTGGTGTGTATGGCTTATTTGTCACTGATTTGCAAACCGGCTGTGTGTCTGAGCTCAGTGCGGTAGAAGTGACCGACAATAGTTATACGCCCACTGTGGCAGTAAGCGTGGAAGACACGCTCGATTGTAACACCCCTACGGTAACCCTGACCGGCACAGGTTCTCAAAATGGGCCCACTACCGTTTATCAATGGCTGGATGCCAGTGGGGAACCTATTCCTGGTGCTACTAACCTGGAGTACGGAGCCGGCGCTATCGGGGATTTCAGTTTGATGGTTACGGACACCGCAACCGGTTGCTTTGCCGTGGAAGCAGTATCTGTACAGGGTGATTATGAAATTCCTACAGTGGTCATCAATCCGAATGCGCCCGATTTGGACTGCAATACCACTTCTTCTTTGATACAAGCATCAGTACATGCCGTTTACGGAGCGCCCATGCTTCAGTGGTCAGAAGCGGTCCTGGGAGATATTCCCGGAGCAGATTTGCCTAATTATACCACTGTAGAGCCCGGACACTTCTTCCTGACTGTTACCGATCCGGTTAACGGATGTTCTGCTACAGACTCCATTCAAATTGCTATTGACACCCTCCCTCCCGTGGCGATTATTGTGGCTCCTGATGCCATTGATTGCATCAACGAAACCGTCATTTTGGATGCGTCCGAATCCTCATTAGGTGATCAATTGACGTACAGCTGGTCCGGTCCGGAAAGCGGACTTGCTAGTGGGGTATTGCAGCAAACCGTGGCTACGCCCGGAAATTATCAGTTGATCGTGCAAAACGGAGGAAATGGTTGTGCGGATACGGCTCAGGTCTGGGTTTCTGAAAATCCCAACACCCTTGCCGGAGCGGAAGTATCTACAGTTGACCCCATTTGTTTTGAAGACGAGAATGGTCAAATCCAGGTCCTGTCCGTAACCGGAGGGACGGGCCCCTATCTGTACAGCCTGAACGGTAGCCCGCTGTCGATGCAGCCCCAATACACCGGTTTGGGCAGTGGTAACTACGAATTAGTGATTCAGGATGTGGAAGGCTGTGAATACGAAACGACGGTGCTTCTGGAAGAAGGCAGCCTGCCACAGCTTCAATTGGGAGAGGATCAGGAAATCCGGCTCGGCGATGAAGTCTTCCTGAATGCCCTGACCAACCTTCGGGACGGCGAATGGACCTCCATCGAATGGGCGCCACAGGACTCGGCGGCCTGCGATCAATGCTTATCCTGGATTGACCAGCCGGAGCGCACCATCCAGTACTTTGCTACGATAACCGATACGGCTGGCTGCACAGCTACTGACAACCTGCTCGTCCGGGTGATCCGGGATTATCAGGTCTACATTCCAAATGCCTTTACGCCAAATGGCGATGGCAGTAATGACTTTTTCCTGATCTTCGCGGGCAGTGATGTAGTTGAGATAGAAAACTTTGAGATATACAGCCGTTGGGGAGAGCAAGTCTTCCAAATGCAAGAGTTTCCACCGAACGACCCGCGATATGGCTGGAATGGTGTCTTCAGGGGCCAACCTATGAATATTGGCCATTTTACCTACTTTGCGCAAATTCGTTTTGTCGATGGTGAAGTGCGTTTGTTCAAAGGAGGAGTGAACCTCGTGCGCTGATTTCAGCCATGCTGCTAAACTGGCACTTGCCAAAGCTTGCCGGTGTGTAAAAGGCCCTGAGGAGACTGGCCTTTCGCCAATCAGGGCCTAGTACTTGTATGCCCGATCCCAGGGCTCAGTCAGCCCTGCAATCTAAAGGTGTTTTATGCAGCTTACCTAAAAAATCGTACCTTAGCCCGTCATTATTTGGTATCCATCATCTATACCCGTTATTTTTTATACTTGCCCCGGTTTATGCCAAATGAGCCATTGTAAGGCTTTGAAAGACTAGTGCTTAAAGCATTAACATAAAACATTTTATGCTGAACAACTACTCGACTACTGCAGTCTGCTTTATTGCTATGCTGTTAACCGGAGCAAGCTTTTTGGGGACGATCACGCCATTGGCGGCCCAATGTACGGATCCAAGTATAAGCCTGCCTGATGAGAATCAACCTGTAGCCAATCCATCGGTGTCCTACTGTGTCAATATCCCCATCAACCCGGCTATTACGGGTGATCCGATAGGCTTTTCTATGGAGTTGGAACATACCTTCATTGGCGACCTGTCGATCAGGGTGAATGCTTGTGGAGAAACCCTGATGCTGGTAACTCGTCCCGGCGGTGGTTCCTGTAATGCAGGTGCGCCCTTTGGGTCCTCGGCCAGTGTGAATGGGTATTTCACCTTTTCAGAAGGGGGCGGCCCTAATCCCGACAACGGGTTGGCCTTTGGTGGCGGCGACTATGGGTTATCCACCGACCCCTGCAACGTCAATACGGTCAATTCCTTTGCTGAACTGGCTGCTGCCTGTGGCAGTGGGCCGTACACGCTTGAATTGTGCATCACAGACCATGCCAACGTTGATGTGGGTTTTGCAGGGAGTATTGCCCCCATTTTCCCGGGGGTGCCCCCCACCGTTTGTGGATGTACAGACCCGCTGGCCACCAACTATGACCCTACTGCCAATTTTGACGATGGCACTTGTATTTATCCTCCCGGCTGTGGAGACTTTTTTTATGATTCAGGCGGGCCCGGCGGACAGTATTCCAATCAGGAGAATACGGTAACTACTATTTGCCCGGATATTCCCGGTGACCTGGTGGAGGTGACCTTTAATGTTTTTGATCTTGAAGGCCCTTTCGACGACCTGACCATCTACGATGGGCCCAACACCAGCGCTCCGATTATTGGAACTTTCAGCAACAACAGCCCGGGCACCGTGACCTCCAGCCACCCCTCCGGATGCCTGACCTTCGTTTTTGACAGTGACTTTAGCGGTACCGGTAACGGATGGGCAGCATTTGTGGATTGTGTGCAGCCTTGTATTCCTCCCCCTCCGCCAGTAGCTACACCGGTGCAGGTGTGTCAGGGGGAGAGCGCTATGCTTTCGGCGGCAGCTTGCCCCGGAGGTACGATCCGTTGGTATACGAGCCCCACCGGTGGCAACCCGATTGCTAGCGGGCCAGTCTATAATTCCCCCGTGCTCAATAACAATACCACTTATTATGTTGCCTGTGATATTGGAGATTGTGCTTCAGACCGTTCGGCCGTTACCGTAACAGTGACGCCCCCTGTGACGCCATCCCTGATACCCATTGGCCCATTTTGTCAGGGTGCGCCTCCGCAGTTGTTATCCAATGTGCAGGATGGCGTTCTGGGTACCTGGAGCGGGACCGGTGTCAATGCCGGGACTTTCACGCCCTCTATAGTCGGGGTTTATGCCCTAACCTTCACGCCTTCACCGGGAGAATGCGCCCTGCCTGCTGTCCTGGTGGTAGAGGTGTTGCAGAATCCCGTTCCCGAAATAACAGGCCCGGATGCAATTTGCGATGGAAACCCTGATTTCCTGAGTGTATCCGGCAATTTTGCAAGTTACCTTTGGAATACCAACGATATTACTCAGACCATTCCGATTTTTGGTCCGGGCACCTATTCTGTGACCGTCACGACTCAGCCTGGCAACTGTATTGGTGAAGGTTCATTTACAGTAGGTGAAAGCCCCGCCCCTGCGCCAACGATTAGCGGGGATCTTCAAATCTGCCCTGGCGAAAGTACTACGCTAACCGTCAATAGCGGGTTCAGCAGTTATGAATGGTCCGATGGGACCACCGGAACCACTTTGAGTGTCAATACGCCCGGGGATGTGGAGGTGACGGTAACGGATGCTAATGGCTGCGAAGGAACAGCGCTTGCAACAGTGTCTGAAATTAGTCTGCCAGACCCGCAAATATCTGGCCCTACGCTTTTGTGCCCCGATATTGAAGGCACGCTTGCTATCATTAATGCCGCGGCCTACGATGGCATTATCTGGTCTACCAATGATAATACCGGGCAAATTACCATTCCCGGCCCGGGTACTTACAACGTCACGGTAACCAATCAGGGGTGTAGCACCACTTCCACTTTTACCGTTGCCGAAGATGCCGCACTTCCGCCCTCAATATCAGGGGCACTCAATTTTTGTGATGATGCCTCAACGACACTCTCGGTAAGCCCGGCTTACGACAGCTACAGCTGGTCTACCGGGGGCAGTGGGCAGACCGAAGCAATACTGAATGGAGGAAATGTAGGTGTGACGGTGACAGACGCGAATGGCTGTGTGGCCGAGACCAGCGCAACCGTGGTCGAAAACCCACTGCCGAATGTGCAAATCACAGGTGACGATTTCATTTGCGAGGAGGCGTTCGGAGTGCTCAATGTCGTTAATGGCTCCGCGTATACCGACATTGTTTGGAATAATACAGAAACGGACCCCACGATATCCGTTAGCAGTGCCGGCACCTACAGCGTCACCGCCACTGATGTGAATGGATGTACAGGTAATGCTACCTTTGAAGTCGAAGAGGTGGCCTTGCCCGATGCTTCCATTTCCGGGGTGACGAGTTATTGCACCGGTACCAGTACGACACTTACGGCAAGCCCGGCAGGCCTCTCGTACGAGTGGTCCAATGGTACCACAACTCAAACCGCTGAAATTACGGCCCCCGGTACCGTTTTCGTGACGGTCACCAACGCATCGGGCTGCCAGAGCGTGGCATCGATTGGCGTTACGGAGGTCACAGAACTTTCTCCGGAAATTACCGGACCTGATGAATTTTGTGAAGGGGAGTCTATCGTCCTGGTTGGGCAGGGAGGCTTTGCAGCTTATGAGTGGTCCGATGGTACACCCACTTCGGAATTGGAAGTAACCGTAGGAGGCACCTACACGCTCACGGTCACTGACGCAAACGGATGTACAGGGACTGCTTCCTATGTTGTTGCCGAAAACCCATTGCCAGAGGTTCCCATTACAGGAGAACTGTCTTTCTGCGAAGGCGCGTCCACCAGTCTGAGCGGGCCGGCAGGTATGGCCGATTACGAATGGACCGGAAATGAATCCGGGCAAATTTTGGACATTTCAGTTCCCGGAACTTATAGCCTGACGGTTACTGACAATAACGGTTGCGAGAACACGGCTGCCGTGACCGTAACGGAAAATCCCCTGCCAGTGCCGGAAATTGCCGGCGAGCTGGCCTTCTGTGCAGACACTTCAAGCATGCTGACCCTCTCGGAGCCTTACGAAAGCTATCAATGGTCAACCGGTAGCACGGCCCCTTCTGTTACAGTAGCGGACTCCGATGTGGTCTCCGTAACGGTTACCGATAGCAACGGTTGCGAGAACAGTACCTCGCAAACGGTTACTGCGCAGCCTTTACCAGAATTTAATATTACCGGAACCCTTGCCTTCTGTGATGGAGAAGCCGTAGTGCTTGGGGTGGACAGCACCTTCGAGTCTTATCAGTGGAGCACTGGAGCCACAACAGATAGTACGACCGTATCTGAGCCTGGGGAAGTCAGCCTTACGGTGACTGATGCCAATGGTTGCAGCAGTACCAATTCGGTTAGTCTTATTGAAAATGCACTGCCAGTGCCCGAAATAACGGGTGAAATCTTTTTCTGTGCAGGCGATAGTGTTACGCTTCAGGCCACTGCTGGCTTTGAGAGCTACCTCTGGAACGATGGGTCTGCCAATGATACTTTGAGCGTATCCACACAAGGTCCGTCCACCGTTACCGTCACCGATGCCAACGGTTGTCAGGGTGAGGCTTCCTTTTTTGTAGATGAGATCAGCCTGCCTGCTCCCCAAATTAACGGAGTGCCTGCTTTTTGTCCGGGCGAATCCACCACGCTATCGGCTTCCTCTATATTCGCTTCCTATGCCTGGAGCACTGGGGATACGACCGGCACCACAGTGGTTGCTAATTCTGGCAATGTGACCCTGACCGTAACGAATGCTCAGGGGTGTGTGGGGACGACTACAATAGAAACCGATGAATACGCCACCTCTGTCCCTCAGATTGACGGAGCGCCCAACTTCTGCCCAGGAACTTCGACCACACTGACTGCTGAGGCCGGCTTTGAAAATTACCAGTGGAGCAATAATACCGGCACGCCCGAAGTGGAAGTCACAGCACCCGGTACGATTGAAGTCACCGTCACCGATGCCAACGGATGTCTGACCTCCAATAGCATTGAGGTAGGGGTGTATTCGGTTTTGGCACCGGATATTCAGGGGCCGGTCGGTTTCTGCACCGACACAACGGCTACTTTGTCCGCAGGAGCAGAGTATGTCGCGTACACTTGGTCTACCGGCAGCAGTGCAGAGAGCATCACCATTGATAGTGGGGGCGTTTACCGGGTAACGGTCACCGATGTGAACGGCTGTGTCAGCCAGGATAATTACCAGCTTGTGGAGTACAATTTGCCTGCTGTCGCCATCGGAGGTTCTGCCTCTTTTTGCCCGGGCGGGTTCGCTACCCTAAATGCCGGTGCCGATTATGCCGCTTACGAATGGTCGACAGGCAGTGGCGCTTCCTCCATTGAGGTGGATCAGGAAGGCTTGTATACCCTGACCGTTACCGACGACAACGGCTGCACCAATACCGCCAGCCTTCAGGTGTCGCAGCAGGAAGAATTAAGCCCGGTGATCTCGGGGCCATTGCAGTTTTGCCCGGGCACTGAGACTCAGCTTAGTGCCGGAGCCGGCTATACGGTCTACGAATGGCAGGACGGAGCGCAGACTTCGGGGATTACGGTTACGGAGCCTGGTTCTTATTCTGTTTACGTGGAAGATGCCTCAGGCTGCGCCGGCACCGCTAGTGTGGACGTCAGCCTCTTCCCGGTACCGGTGGTCAGTATTGACGCGCCCCAGGGCTTTTGCGTGGATGAATCCGCCATCCTTACTGCGAATGGAGCAAGCCTGTCTTCCTTTGAGTGGGAAGACGGGAGCTTTGACCCCGAGCGGACAGTCACCGAAGCCGGTACCTATACCGTATTTGCGACAGACGTTAATGGCTGTATGGATACGGCTTCCTACGACATCATTACCTTCCTGCTGCCCGATTTTGAGGTGGAAGGGACGCCTTATTTCTGTGCCGGATCAAGTACCGTGCTGCAAGCCTCGGATTCCTTCACCGCTTATGAATGGAATGGTAGTGCCGGAGATTCCACCCTGACTGTCAGCAATGCCGGTCTGTTTGTGCTCGAAGTGGTTGATACCAATGGCTGTCAGAACCAAGCCAGTTTGCAGGTGGAGGCTATTCCTCTGCCCGTTGCCGATCCTGGTATGCCGGATACCCTGACCTGCACGGTCGAATCCGTGGCAATAGGTGGCAACGGGACCAGTACCGGGCCGGCTTTTGTGTACGAGTGGACGGGTCCCGGCATCAATGCTCAAACCGAAGTAGTGCCTTCTCCAACCGTCAGCACTGCTGGTACGTATGAATTAGTTGTGACCGACACCATTCACGGGTGCGTGTCTGAACCTGCACTGACCGAGGTGCCGCTTTCCAATGACGTTCCTGTGGTCAGCCTGGCCGTAAATGACACCCTCGATTGTGCCACCACCAGCCTGGTCATCGACGGAAGTGCTTCTTCAGCCTGGCCTGAGCTGACTTATCAGTGGGAGGACCTGAACGGCACCGTGCTGGCTACGAATACAGATCAGCTTCCTACCGAAGATCCAGGGTTCTACATCCTGCTGCTGGAAGATATGGAAACGGGCTGTGCGGAAAGAGATACGGTACAGGTCATTCAGGATATCGAAACGCCAAATGCCGAAGCCGGTCCCACTCAGCGGCTGGATTGCGCCATCACAAGTGTGTCCCTCAGTGCTAATGGCTCCACACAGGGCGGCACGATTGAATACATATGGCAGAACGAAAACGGGCAGACAGTAGGTGCCGCTGACTCCGTCATGGTCAACACACCGGGTACTTACACTCTGGTGGTTTTGAATACCAGTAACAGCTGCCAGAGCGAGGATGAGGTGGTCATTACTCAGGATATCGAAGCACCGGTAGCTGATGCCGGGCAGCCACAGCAAATCGACTGCCTTAACCCCACCGCCACCCTGAACGGCACCGGGTCACAAACCGGGCCGGATATCACATATCAGTGGGCATTTGGTCAGCAAAGCAACTTAATCGGTGGCGATCTGAGCCTCTCAGTAGATACTGCTGGCCTGTACTTCTTGATCGTAACAAACGAAGACAATAATTGCCAAAGCGTAGCTACAGTAGAGGTTTCTGAAATCGCTGCTGCGCCCACCGCTCTGCTGACCACCGCTAATGGGCCTACCTGCTTCGGGCAAGGCAATGGCAGCATTCTCGTTAGTGGGGTGGAAGGTGGCACAAGCCCATACCTTTACAGCTTCAACGGGGAAGCCTTCGATCAGCAAGCTACATTTACCAATTTGGATGGCGGGGTTTACACCCTTATCGTTCAGGATGCGATTGGGTGTGAGTACGAAACAGCGGTAGTGCTGGAAGAAGGCAATGATCTTGATGTGGAAATCATTGAGCAGGACCTCAACGGGCAAATCCAGGTTGGTCTGGGCGAGGAAGTGCGGCTTACGGCGGATGTGAACATCCCGGAGGACGAAATCACCCGTTACCTGTGGCAAGGGGCCGACAGCCTTTCCTGTTATGACTGCCCGGTAACCTTTGTTATGCCTTCAGCTTCCGGCTTGTACCAGGTACAAATCACCGACCTGAATGGCTGTACAGCCACTGACCAGATACAGCTCATCCTGAATAAGGAGCGGAGGGTATACCTGCCCAACGTCTTTTCGCCCAACGGCGATGGCGCCAATGACATCTTCTTTGTGCAGACCGGACCGGAAGTGGTTAAGATTGAAGCCTTTGAAGTGTACAGCCGCTGGGGAGAGCCTGTCTTCACCGTTTTCAATGCCCCAACGAACAATCCGGATTACGGATGGGACGGACAATACCGGGGCGAGTTGCTGAACGGAGCGGTCTTCACCTGGTTTGCCAAGGTGGAGTATGTCGATGGCGTGGTGGAGCTGTTCCAGGGTGATGTGGTCCTGATGCGGTAATACGGTTTTCAGGGCTCCAGCTCAGCGATCTTTTGCTGCAGCCAGGCCTTGTTGAATACTGCTGCCGCCTCCCGAGTATCTTTCTGCAGGCGCTGCCATTCCTTGTGGTAGCGCCTGTGGTTATAATAGCCGGTGTTTTCAAGTAAGACAGCGGCCCGCCGGGTCAGTTTGAAGAGATTGTAGTACCCCTGCCGGCGCCCATCTGCCATCAGTTTATTGCGTACGAGGTACTGACGGAAGGAGTCTACGAGTGCGTATAGGGCACTGTATTCTTCAAGGTCGTAATAAGTCCGCAGCAGCAGAGCCTTAGCGCCAAGGCTGTACCTTAGGTCGCTGTATTCCACCTGGGTGAGTAATGCGAGGACCTTATCGTACTCCTTTGCTGCATAATGATAGGAGGCCAGGTTAAACCGGTAGGCATTGTCCCGGGCACCTTCAGGCAGCAATTCGCGGTAGTTCTCGATAAAACGGTACACCCAATCCAGAGCGTTGAGGCGCAGAGCTGTGGTGACGATGTTTTTGTAATGCCATTCCGACAACTGCCCGTCTTCCAGCAATAGCCCTTTGTCGAGTTGCACTTGGTACAACTGGAAAATCTCCCACAGGAAATTAGCCTCTCCAGCATTGATTTTTTGAATACAGTAATTCTGTAGATAGTTGTAAATGTTCTTCAACTCTTCGTCCGGGAGGTCTTCCTGTTGGGCGCTTAGATGGTGTAGCACGCTGTAGTAGTCGTCCTCTTCGGCTTTGGTGATCATCTGGTAAAGCTGGTAGTAAATATTGATAGCCGGTATGGATTCATAGCGTTCCGGAGCTTCAGGTACCTGGTGCAGGGCGACGGCTGCCATTGGGTCCTGATAGGCTACTTTGAGTATCCGTTCCCGGACCGCCATCTCGCAGGCATCTCTCAGTTTTACGGACAAAAAATAGTGATTCAGGTAGAATTGTTTATCCTGCAAGCTGCTGTCCCGGCGGCGTTCGGCGACCGTTGTGAAGAAGTAATCCGATTCTGTTGCCAGCTGAAACCTCAAATAGTACCAGTCTGCATCGCGCTCCCGCTGTTGCGCTGCATTGGCTTCTGATTTAGAAAGGGCTTTCTCAAACCACTTAAGTTGCTGCCGTTGCCGGAGCTGCCTAAGCAAAAACGGGGTACGGGCTTCAGGTTTTTCGAGGAAGCCCTCGATTTCCAGGAATAGTTCCAGCAGCCGTACCGTGTAGGTGAAAATAACTGCTAACTTAGACTGATTATGAGGCGTGCCCGGGAAAAGGGCCTGAAAAAGCTTTTTACGCTCACATCGTTCCTCCGTGAAGTCAGGATAAGCCGCGCTGAGGTACTGTACGAGCAGGCGTACCCCGTCGTGCTTATTGTGGTAGGGCGATTCCGCAAATTCCCGGAAACGGGTCATCTCCCGCCGGGACAGGCTTTGAAGCAGCTGTATGAGTTTATGTTTATGCATGCACTAAAGATAAAAAATCCAAAAAATACAGGCTGCTTGTTTTGTTGATTTTCAGTTTTTATAGGTGTTAAGGACTATGAACGAATGATTTTAAGGACAAAAAAATCCAAAAAAAGACTAAAAATGTACTTGTTGCCCGGCAGGAGGTTTATCATTTTTGTATTGTGATCGAATCCAATCAACGGACCTCAGCGAAACTTATTTAAGATGAACCGAATCCTTCAATCCATGAACGCAAAGTACTTTTACCTACTGCCGCTGCTGTTTAGCGCACTCAGCCTGCATGCACAACAGGCTTGTCTAGATTTTGAAGACTTCCCCACGGGCCCTGCCTTTGGCCCGTTGTTGAATAACCTCCCCGGCGATACACTCTTTGAACAAGACGGCCTGGTTGCCATCGCCCGTGAAATTGAGTACCTCAATGGCAACACCGGCTTCGGCAATGCCGCCATTGAGGGGGCTAATGTGAGCTGGCTGGACGGAAATTTCCTGTTCATGGGCAATAATGCCCTGGAGCTGCAATACCCGGACGGCGTGCAGCAAGTCTGCTTTGATTTCTTTGATGGGGGAGGAGAAGAGAATTTTTCCGTTAACGGCAGTGATGTTGTAGTGTTAACGGGCTTCCCGGATATTGCCGGGATGGATTTTCCGGGAGTGGACGTCACCGTTGCCCTGGACAGTAGCAGCAATAATACCTTTCTCTCTGCAGGTACCGTTTGCATCACTGGCGAGGTCTTTAGCCTGCTCGTGGGTGGGCAGGAATTTGGGGTAGACAATGTCTGCGCCACTCCTTTTGATACGACCAATTCCGGTGATTGCCTTGCGTTCGAAATGATGGATACCCTGGGCTATGGCGCTCAGGCGGGGACACCGCCCGGAACGGTATTTTATACTGAATCTGATGTGGCAATGCGCCTTGCTCCCGTTCAAACGCTGTTCTGGAGCAGCGTGTACGGCGATTTGCGGGTCCGTCAGGCCGCAGGCTTTCCGGATTTCACCCAAGCCTCCGGACAATTCATTGAATTTGCCAGCATTAATTCGATCTACGATTTCACTGCCTACCCTGAACCGGTGGAGGAGGTTATCGTCGATTACCACTACACCCCCGATGGCGATGGTACCATCAATTTTGCCGCTAACGGTGCGGCTCTCCTGATTCAGTTTGTACTGGAGCCCGGGTTTTATCCACTGGCCCCCGGCGTGACCCTGGAAGTCGTGCCTGATAACAACATCAATAGCTCAGGACAACTTATTTTCGAAGGCAATGTCCAAAGCTTGCTCATTGGTGGTGTTTCCGGGCTGCATATTGATAATGTTTGCATTAATCCACCGCCGCCCTGCGCCCTGCAGGAGCTGATTGTTCAAGCCGGAGATTGTAATCCCAACGGTGTTTTTGAAGTCACCATTGATATCGAATACGATGGGCTGCCCACGGATACCCTTCAGTTGTTTACCAATGGCAATTATCAGTTGTATGCAGCAGGTGATTTTCCAATATCGCTAAGCCCGTTCATAGCCCCGACTGATGAAATCGAGTTCAAGGTCTCGGCTTTCGGTCAGCCCGATTGTTTTCTGACGAAGGTGCTGCCTGCACAAGATTGCGGTGCGGATTGCACCCTGGAAGGCATTGTGATGGAGGGCGGCGTTCAGTGTTTCCCCGGCGAAGATATTTACACGATCATCCTGGTAGTCGAAGGGGCGCAGGAGGGGGATACCCTGACCGTTTCAGCTCAGGAAACCAACTACCTCGAAACCCTGATCTACAATGGCCAGCAGTTGGTGCTTGATCTGCCAGTGCCCGCTGAGCAGTTTGAAGTCCTAAATATCTGTGATTTTAACGGAAACGCTGATTGCTGCAAGGAAATCAGCTACGATGTAGGCTGCGCGGACTGTGTTTTCGTCAATCTTACCATCGATTATCTTCCCTGCGACGGAGACTCTCTTTTTTATTTTGAACTCGACTTTGATGCCCTTGGCGTATTCTCAGGCGAATCCTTCAAAGTAGAAACCTCCAATGGTTTCCTGGAAACCTATGCTTATGCCGACCTGCCCGTAACGGTAGGCCCGGTGCTGGGGTACGGTGAGCCCGTAACAGTTTGGGTGTACGACACCGAAGGGGATTGTGGGGCTTCCCAAACGATCATTACGCCGGACTGTGCAGACGGCTGTGTGCTGGAAGATGTGAACCTGCTCATTCCGGCAGCGGGCTGCAATAATGATGGGACCTTCAATATCCCAATGACGGTAGGGAATGCGCAAAATGGAGATACATTAATCGTTACGTCTTTGGTAACAGGTTATTCTGAAACCTTGACTTACGGAGAACCTACAGGGTTTAACCTCCAACTTTCCAACTGGCCTTCGCCACCCTCTGGATTGGATAGCCTGTCCATCTGTTTCGCCAATCAGCCGGACTGCTGCGCCTATGTTGACTTTGAAGTGCCTTGTGACCCGGTAGACTGCGGCTTGGAAGCGGTGGTAGAGGTGATTGATTGTCAGCCCAATGGCGTGCTTACTTTTTCCGTGACCACTACGAATGATAACCCTAACGGTGGGCCATTTGTGATGATCAAGATTGGTAATGCTTTCTCGTATGGCCTGGTGGGTGTCAACACTACTGTAGAGGTAGGGCCGTTCATTAATCCCGGTACTGATGAGATTATGGTTTTGGTAGAGCAGTGGGCTACCCAATCTTCCAATAGTGTATTCTGCGAAGTCGAAGTGCCGGTGGATGTGAGCGATTGTAATCCAGACTGTGATATTCCTGATTTTGAAGTCACTCCACAGGGCTGTACCGGCATTTTTGGCATCTATTCTGCATTTATAGACCTGGACGAAACCGCGCTTAATGGAGCCCCCATAGATATTTATGTCAACGGAGACCTTCGCTGGAGCGAATATACCGGAGGAGACCTCAGCCTTGATATCTGGGCCATCAACCCGGGAGACGTGCAGGATGTGATTTCCATTTGTTATTCTGAAAACCCGGAGTGCTGTATTTCCAAAGGAGTGGATGCTATTCCCTGCTACTGCTCAGATATCCTGAATATTGTGGCGGAGGCTACGCCTTGTGACGGGGACAGCTACTATGTGGAGCTTGATTTAGTCGCCTCTGATTTTGGAGATATTTTTATTCTTGAAGTAGACGGTGCGTTTTACGGATCCTATACTTTTTCAGAATTGCCACTGACCATAGGGCCATTTGAAGGCAATGGAGCACCCTTGAACCTGTTTGCTTATCCGGATGGGCAGTGTCAGCCTGCGGAAACCTCGATAGAAACGCCGGTGTGCAATCCAGGCTGCGACATCCAAGCCGTATTTGCCGATGCAACAGACTGTAATGACGATGGAGAATACAACCTGGTACTCGACCTGGAATACAGTGGTGTACCGACCAGCTTTGAAGTCTCCATTCCCGGACTGGGCTACAGCGAGGTGTACGGGCTTAACGACTTCCCGGTGACCATCCCGGGGCTGCCCGGCGATGGAGCAACCTATCAAGTGAATATCGGGGCGACGGACTGCAACGCCTTCACAGAAAAGCTTTTCGATACGCCGGCATGTGATGTAGGCTGCATCTTCAACAACGTCATCGCTGAGCCTCATCCCTGCGAAGACGGCACCTTCCTCGTCGACATCGAAGTGCAGGTTAATGATCCCGGTGACCTGGGCTACTTCATATTCGCGGACGGGGAAATTTTTGGTCCATTTGACTACAGCGAGCCTTTTGTGACCCTCGGGCCCTTTGCCGGAGACGGTGTGACGGTCTATGACTTTCTCATCCTCGACTTCGCCAATCCCACCTGCTTTGGTTATGTGGAGGTCGGTCCAAAGTCCTGTGACAACGGTGGTGATTGCCAAATCCTTGAGCTTGCTGCAACGCCCCAGGATTGCAATGGGGATGGCACTTATGATTTACTGGTAGATATTGCGGTCGAAGAACCGCAGAACGATTTACTGTTTTGGTTCTACCTCAATGGCGACTATATCGGGCAAAGCACGCTTGCCGCCCTGCCGGGAGAGCTGATTAACTTGGAGCTGGTTAATACAGAAGAAATCACTTTCAAAGCCTGTATTTTTGATCAGCCGGATTGCTGCAAGGAAGTCGTTTATACCCAGCCAAACTGTCAGGTCGATGCCTGTCTGATCACAGATGTAATGGCTGAATTTGCCTTCTGCGATGAGCAAGGCTTCTACATGGAGCTCGACTTTGTGTCTGGCAATCAACCGGAGAACGGGCTCTACAAGATCTTCGGTAATGGCGAAATCTACGACACCCTCAGCTACGGCGATGAGCGCCCGGTATTGGTGGGCCCGTTTGATCCGTTCACCGACAATATTTATGAATTGATTGTGGAAGATTTGAGCGGGGAAGGCTGTAGCGGGTTTACGGAGTTTGTCGCCTTTGACTGTCCGCCACTGATCAGTGGTTGCTTCCCGCTTGAAGCTTATGCACCTTTTGAATCACCCGCAGGTGCAGGTGAAGACCTCATTGGCGCGGAGCCTTGGGGACAGTTGACCTATACGACTTTAGAAAACAATGAGGAAGGGGCCGTCCGTATTGAAGAGGCAGGGGCTTACCCGGGATTTGATGCTGCGGAAGGGAAAGTCGTTTCCTTTAGCGAGGCGATATTAGGCATTGTGCTGGAGCCGATAGCGCCCAACGCTCCTCCCCGAACAGTCTCAATCGATTACTTTGAAGGCGCGGCAGACAGTCTGCTGATTTCGCTAGGTGCCGACTTTGAAGCGGTTTTCCTACCTTTTGTCGATGATGAAATAGCCTTGGAAAACGGTATTACGCTCCGCTTTGAGGTGGTGGATTTCAATAAAGGCCGTATGGTTTTCTCCGGGCCGGTGGAAGAGCTTTACTTCAATACTTTTAATCAATACGCCCGCGTTGCCTTCGATAATATTTGCGTAGACGGTATTGAAAGCAACGCCTGCGCGATTGTACAAGCCTCTGCCGAGACAAACGGTTGCTCCGGTGGCGAAGCTTATGATTTGACGGTGGATTTTGCCGTCCAAAATCCTGGAAACGACTTTTTTGACCTGTATAACTCGAATGGTGAACTCATCAATTTCTACAGCATGGAGGAGCTTCCGTTGCTGTTGGAAGGCTATGGAGTCGGCATCGGTGGTGCAGACTCGGTTAAGATTTGCATCAATGACCAACCGGACTGCTGTACGTGGGTAGCCTTTGAAGTACCGGACTGCCTGGGGCTAGACGGAGCGTGCTTGGACTTCGAGCCGTTTGCAGGTTTCCAGAGCCCGCCCGGGGACGGGACCGGTGAGCTGCAGGAGGTGGGCACCCAGGGTGGAGTATTCTTTGGCTATTCTCTGGGTGATTTCTGCCTGTGTTCCATGGAGGTTGTCGATTCAGAAGACTTGAATTTCTTCGATCCGGCAGAGGGGCAAGTCGTCGAGTTCACGGATGCGGAGCTGTACTTTGAATTCCCGGAACCCGCAGGTGAGGTCTCCTTTGATTATTCCACACAGGAAACAGAGGTTTACCTGACGGAAGACAACTTCAACGCCCTTACCCTGCTTGATACCCTTACAGAGAATACCCTCGTCACCTTGGCAAACGGCAATACCATTAAGCGCATTCCCTACACCAATAATAATAATTTCTCGGAGGCTTCACGGATTGTGATCACCGGGGAAGTGACAGTCATGAGAATCCTGGGCACCGGCTTCCTGGATAACCTTTGCTGGTCTCCGGCTACAGAAGAAGTCTGGCCCGGCGATGCCAATGCCGACAACCTGGCGCACCACATTGACCTGCTGTCGATTGGTCTGGGCTATGGCGTATCCGGCCCGGCGCGGGTAAATCAGGATAATTCCTGGAGCCCTGCGGTAGCCATGAATTGGGACAGCACCTTCGCAGATGGCACCAACTACAAGCATGCGGATTGCAACGGTGATGGGATTATTGATGAGGCCGACCGTATGGTCCTAATGGATAACTATGGCTTATCGCACGGTGTGCCCGAGCCTGTTACGGAGCTGCCAGGTACTGACCTGGACCCACCGGCATTCATTAATTTCCCAACGGATCAACCGAATGGGGCAACATTCCAGGCACCGATTTTAATTGGTGAAGCTAATGCACCTGTACAGAATGCCTACGGTGTAGCCTTTACCGTACAGTTTGACCCTGAAGTCATCAACCCCGATGAGATTGAGGTCGTTTACCCCACAAGCTGGTTTGGCGAGCCTGGGGTCAACACCCTCACCGTTGATAAAGTCTACCCGGATGGCCGTATTGAAATAGCGCTGACCCGGATTGACCAGAACAACGTCTCCGGGCACGGGCAGGTCGCCTACATCATTGGAATAATCGATGATATTGCCGGGCTTACGGAATCGGAAGTATCCGTAGAGAAAACCTTCTGTATCGACCTGGAAGAGAACCGCCTGCCAATTCAGGGGCAGGAAACCATCTTTAAGGTTGTTTCCAATGAAGAGGCAGACTCCGGAAGTGGCGTATTCACCCTCTTCCCGAACCCGGCAACCGATTGGGTCAACATCGTCAGCCCCCACGGGTTTGAAGCCGATCAGATACAACTGCTCAATATGAACGGGCAGGAGCTGCCGGTGCAGGTGGAAGACAACCGGCGCCTGTCGCTGGCGAATCTGCCATCGGGCGTTTACCTGGTCCGGATCACCACCGGGCGGAGTATTGTCCACAAGCGGGTCGTCAAGGAATAGAGGCAGCCGGGGTTAGGCACCGGGTGCAGGCATTGTGCCCGGTGCTTAATTCAACCTTACCCTTTTACCGAGTTTATCAAAAGTGGCCGTTCCTTACAGCAGGGAGCGGCTTTTTTGATGGCCAACAAACTACTGCGGGCTTTTGCTGTTCTCAAAACGGACGCAAATACCAACCAAGAACATGAAGCATTGGACACTCAAAGGAAAAACCGCAATCGTTACCGGAGCCAGCAAGGGCATTGGGAAAGCCACTACAGAAGAGTTCCTCGCCCTGGGCGCTGAGGTGCTGTTCCTGGCCCGCTCCGAAGACCTGATCCGCGAAGCTGAAGAAGAATACCAGCAGAAAGGCTACAAAGCATTCGGTATGGTAGCGGATATAGGCGAAGAAAAAGAGCGTATAGCCATCGTGGAGCGCGCCGCTTCGCTCTGGGGCAAACTGGATATCCTGGTCAACAACGTGGGCACCAATGTCCGGAAACCCACCCTGGAAGCCACTTTTGAGGACCTGCAGCATGTAATGGACATCAACGTGGGCACGGCCTTCGACCTCAGTGTCCGGCTGCACCCGCTTCTGTTGAAGGGAGAGGGGCCCAGTATCGTAAACGTAGCCTCTATTGCCGGCAAAACCGGTGTAATGTGGACCACAGGCATCTACGCGATGTCAAAAGCTGCGATGGACCGGATGACCAAGTACCTGGCCGTGGACTGGGGCAAGGATGGTATCCGGGTGAATTCAGTAGACCCCTGGTTTATTGCCACAGCACGGGTGGACCGGGTGTTGAAAATCCCGGAGAAAGTCCAGCGCATTAATGACGCTACGCCATTGGGCAGGGTAGGGGAGCCGGAGGAAGTCGCGCGGACGATCGCTTTTCTAGCGATGCCTGCCTCTTCTTACCTGACGGGTTTGAATGTGCGTATTGATGGTGGTTTTTCGCAAGTTGGGATTCAAGGTTAATCCGCTTTTTCCCAACTCCAGGTGATCTCAGCGGCTTTTTCCAGCATGATTTTGACAGAGCAAAGTTTCTCCATAGACATGCTCACCGCCCGCTCTGCTTTATTATCGGCAATATTTCCGTAAAGCGTATAGTGCACATGGATGGCTGTGAAGGGAGATGGTGTTTTAGTAGTATCCCGCTCACCAGTCACCGTTACCTTAATGTCACGCAATTCCTGCCGCTGTTTACGCAGTAAATGGATGACATCGATGGCGCTGCAGCTGCCCAGGGATGCCAACAGCATCTGCATAGGCCGAAGCGCCTTGTTGTGCCCGCCGATGGAGGGAGAACCATCGGTTTCGACGGTTAGGCCGTCTTCATTGGCAGCTTGCAGGTGGAAGTCGTCGTCCAGGCGGGTCAGTTCTACTTTCATCTCACAGGTTGTTTTTCAGAATAGAGGTTATGAATACAGGTTTTGTATAGACAATTAATAAAGATTTTTCGTCAGATCAAAGAGCGCCCGGAACCTCGACTTCAGAAAGGGAGCCCTTTAATTCCCTTTCTTCGTATAGCTACGAAGGTGAGGACGTGATGCAGAGCTGGCGGAAAAGATTATTCAGGGGCATACAAAATTTGTGTTCATAACCTCTAATAAGGCTCCAATATCCGGATTGGTTGGCAAAAGGGGAAGGGATTTTCGTTCTTTGCAAGATAAAATGACGAAACATGGAAGGAATCATCCGTGAAGCCTGTGTAGAAACCCTGGAGCAGTGCCGCCGGGCTGAGGCGCTGGGTGCCGATCGGTTAGAACTGTGTGCCCGGTTGGACCTCGGCGGGACCACGCCCGACTGGCAGCTGGTAAAGGAGGTATTGAAGCAGGTGCAAATCCCCGTAAAAGTTATGATACGCCCGCGGGGTGGGAGCTTTGTCTACACCGAAGCTGAAGTGGCACAAATGAAAGCCAGTATTGCCCGCTTCCTCGATTTGGGCGTACCGGAGTTCGTTACCGGCACCCTTACGCCCCGGCATCAGATAGACCTCCCCCTGCTCACCACCCTGTGCGAAGCTATGGAGGGCCGGCCTGTTACCTTCCACAAAGCCATTGATGAAGTACCGGACATGGAAGCGGCCGTCGGGCAGCTCAAATCCATTCCAAACCTGAAATACATCCTGACTTCAGGCGGTGCCCCCACGGCACAGGCAGGTCTGGGTCAGCTCCGCAAGCTGTTGGAGTGTGCTGCGCCTGAAATAACCGTCATCGCGGCAGGCAGCGTCACGAATGCCAATCTTCAGCAACTCCACCAGGCCTTAGGCGGCAGCGAGTACCACGGGCGGAGGATTGTAGGTGAGCTGTAATCAATAGACTTGATGCGTTGGGTCTAACAAAAAGCCCTGCCGCTCATTCGAACAGCAGGGCCCTCGTTCAGCCTGAAGACAGGCTGGTATAACTCCTTAATTCATCATCAAATTATCTATCCCACCACACCGGTACAGTAAGGTGCTCTACAAAGCTGGTTGGCAGGCTTTGACGGGAAAGGGCCTCTTGCATATTTGGGTTAACACCCAACTCGCCCTGAGGCAATGCAAGGCGTACTGGAATTGTCCCACCAGTTACGTTGTTCGGGTAGTTGGTTGGAGTCAGCTCCGGATAGCCGGTACGGCGCCAGTTAGAGTAAGCTTCATACTCATTCAGGAAGGTAGCGGCCCAGTACTGCTCACCGATTTGCTGCATGGCATTGGCCTCATCAAATGGGTTGTTGGCAATGTACTCGTCGATTACAGCATCCTCCACTACGATGGAAGCATCGAAACGCTCCCAGTTCTTCATGGCTGCGCGGATACCATTTTCAAAGTGCTGTTGTGCGCTACCAGAGTGCCAGCCACGTACAGCCGCTTCTGCAAGCAAAAATTCAGACTCGGCAACAGTGAGGAACATCATAGGCGAAGAAACCTTAACAATAGCCTGGTTGACCGTGCTGAAGTCATCTGTTGTTGTACCTGTTGGGTTAAGCGCAATGGTTTCAGAGTCAAGACCATTAGGTAAACCATTGTGCTCTGTGCCATTTACAGGCAGAGTGCCGATGATATCGAGACGAGGATCGTTGTGGTCCTTCATCCAGTTCACGAAGGTCTCGCTTAGGCGCGGGCAGCCTTCGCCAGCAGAACCATTAGTAAGATCAAGTACTTCACCAATACCGTTGCGGTTGATCCCCTCTGGTCCATTGGTGTGTTCAATGAAAGCATCTTCACCAGGCTGCAGTGTGCCGCCCTGAATGGCTTTCTCTACCCATTTCTGAGCTTCACCAGGGTCTACCTCAGACATCCGCATACCAAGGCGCAGCATCATAGAGTAACCAAAGCGGCGCCACTTAGCAGGGTCACCTCCGTAGAGGAAATCTGCAGAGCCAAAACCACCGTCGTCGCTGATTTGAGCAATGCCTTCTTCCAGTTCCTTGAGCATATCCTTATAGATAAACTCCTGCGTATCAAAAACCGGGAAGTCAATCCCTTCAATAAAGCCTTTACCTGCTTCAGAGTAGGGTATATCTCCGTACAAATCAGTCATACGGTGGAAAATAACGGTACGCCAGATACGCGCCATGCCCAGCATGGTCTGATCGCCGGCAGCTCCGGACTCCAGCGTGGCAATGAGGTCCTGCATATCCTTTACCGCCTGTGTGTACTGACGGTCAAAGAGTGAGGAAGAATAGCCTGCATTGTAGAAATACTTATCACCAGACCAGTAGCTGCAGGTGGTTGCCAGGTGCTGAATCATGGTAGAAGAGTAAATCAAAGCCGCGCGCCAATTTTCATAGCGCTCACCAGAAGTTCGGAGCTGAACCCACGAAAACTGGAAGTTAGGATTAATCTCGATAGCGGCGTTCGGATCAGTGTTGAGTTCCGCAAAGCCATCATCACAGGCTGTAGTGGTCAGCATCAATGCCACCGCCACGAGGGTTATATTTCTAAAAAGTTGTTTCATTTTAAAAGGTTTTGTCAGTGAACAGTTGAGTCATACTTAGAACCGGACGCTCAGGTTGAATTGAATAGAGCGCGTTGATGGCACACCAAACATTTCGAGGCCCTGTGCATTGCCTACAGTGTAGGTCGATTCCGGATCAATGTTCTCTGTCTTACTCCACAGGATGGCCAGGTTACGTGCAGCGATACCAAACTTCACACCCGTAACACTAGGCAAACGGTCGATTACACTTTGTGGTAAGTTGTAGGAAAACATGATCTGACGAAGCTTTGCGTAGTCGCCATCATAAATGAATTCCTCTGTAATACCTGCAACGCGTCCGTAGTAGTCTTCAATATTTGCTGCATCAACTGAGCCGATACCTGTTTCTCTGCCCACAAGGGTGTTTTGGTGCAAACCACGCAGGTAAGCAAAGGAATTCGTTGCTGAGTAGATTTTTCCGCCAAGGCGGGAATCGATCAGGAAGCTCAGGCTCATGTTTTTATAGCGGAAAGTATTGCCAAAACCTATCATTGTAGGTGCTACACCGGTACCAAAGTGGGTGAACTCTCCTTGAAGGGGAAGCCCGTTGTCGTCGAGGACAATTTCACCAGCTTCGTCACGTTGATAAGCAAATCCTGCAATTTGGCTGTAGGGAAGGCCCTCTACATGCTCAATGTATGCAGAACGTGTGCGGCTTTCATCTGCCCGGAAAGTCTCTTCGTCATTTTCAGGATCAAGCAGACTTTCTACTACGTTTTCATTGTACGCATAGTTAAAGGTAACGTCCCAGCTAAACTTATCGGTAGCAATCGGAGTTCCTGTCAGCATAAGTTCCACACCCCGGTTGCTCATTTCGCCCAAGTTGACGATTTTAGAGCCAAATCCTGAAGTAGGAGAAACAGCACCGCTAATGATATCCTGTTCTGTTGTACGATCATAGTAGGTAAAGTCAACCCCCAAACGGCCTGTAAAGAATCGCATATCAATACCGGCTTCAAATTCTTTAGTCAAGAGTGGTACAAGATTAGCATTTGGAATAGAGCCGTTGGCAATACCTCCAAGTGCTTGTCCTAAGTGGCCCTGTCCAAAGATACCGTAGTTGAGGTTCAACTGATAGGGTGTTGCGGCTGCGCCAGGCCCTGAACCAGTAGCGTAAGAAGCCCGTAGCTTAAGGAAGTCTACAGAACGTGGTAACACAAGAAGATCAGACAGTACAGCACTCACGCCTGCAGAATAATACTCCTGATTGTTTTCACCTTCCCCATCACCGGTTGGCGAAGTAAGCGTGGAAAACCAGTCATTACGATAAGTACCATTAACATAAATGGCACGCATAAACCCTACCTCAGCGGATCCAAATAGTGCATTTACCTGCGTTTCCTCCGTATCAAAGGAAACAGACTGGTTTTGAAGATTAGGCAATGCGTGTAGGAATGGAATATTAAAGTTGCTTCCGGAACCACCTGTTATATCGATAAGGTTTCTTTGCTGGTTACCACCCGCGAAAAGGCTAAGGCTTACGTTTTCAGAAACATCCTTGTCATATCCAAGCAAAAGCTCCGTATTGATTTCCTGCTGTACCCGCATTCCTTCGGACAGCTGTCCTCTTGGGCTGTATGCTGTTCCGTAAGGTGTAAGGTTACGCGTGCGATTTGTAAAGCGGTCAAGGCTTAGCTGTCCGCGTGCGTACAGGCCACCTCCAATTTCGTACCGCATTTGGAACTTACCGATCAGGCGGTTCTTGGTGTTGTCGTTGTCAAACTGATGGGCTGCCCAGTAGGGGTTGGTCACAAAAATGTTGTCGTTAAACTGCAACTCTTCACCTACATTTCCAAGGCCCGCATCGGCTTGCTCCGGCGATACCGCACCAAGTTTGTTTGGATCGCCCTTAAGCGTTTCAACATCAATGGTAGCAGGCAAGGACCATGCTGTGTAGTTGGCATTACCAGGCGAATCAGAAAGACGGGGCCGGTTGTTGGCATTCTCGTATACGTACATTGCAGAAGCAACCGTTGAAAGCCGGTCACTTAACTGAGAGTTGATACGCATGGTGAAATTCCGTCGGGTAAGGCCTGAGTTAGGCATGATATCGCTGTTATCCAGATTGGAAGCTGAAAAACGGAAGTTCGTCATGTCAGAGCCACCTGTCAGTGTTAAGGTGTTGATAAATGACAGACCTGTATCATAGAAACGGTCAATATTGTCTCCCGCATCACCGTATGGCCGTTCAACTCCATCAAACTGCATTACGTTCCGGCTAGCGTCTAGTGGTTCGCCCCATGCGTAGAGCTGTTGTTCCAGTGCTTGTGCCGCTGTTGTGGGAGCAGTACCGTTAAGGCCGTGTCCATATTCCCGCTGAAAATCGAAAGTGTTCATCAGTTGCTCTGCACGAACACTGGTATTGAATTCTACACCAATACCTTTGCGCTTTTTGCCACTTTTAGTAGTGATCAGGATTACACCATTGGCTGAGCGGTAACCATAAAGGGCAGACGCAGAGGCACCCTTCAAAACAGAAATCGTCTCAATATCTTCTGGATTGATAGAAGATATACCATCACCACCATCAGCACCGCCCCACATACCGGCGGAGCCCAGGTTGGTGTTGTCGATCGGGATACCATCCACCACATAGAGTGGCTGGTTACCGCCGGAAAGGGAGTTGTTGCCCCGGATGACCACACGGGAAGAACCCGCTGCACCCGTTGCAGTAGTAGCAACGTTCACACCGGCTACCTTACCGGAAAGGGAGTTGACCACGTTCATTTCGCGTGCTTCCACAAAACCGGTGGGGTCCACTTCCGTTACGGAGTAAGACAATGCTTTCTTATCCTTGGCAATACCCAAGGCCGTGACAACCACCTCGTCCAGGTTAACACCCGCAGAGAGTTGTACATCAATCTTGGTCTGACTGCCCACCGCCACTTCCTGTGTTTCGTAGCCGGTGTAGCTGAATACCAAAGTGGCATCTTCTCCAACTTTAATGGAGTAGTTGCCGTCCAAATCGGTTAGCACCCCGTTTGAGGTTCCTTTCTCGATGATGTTCACCCCGATTAGGGATTCACCATCAGAGGTGACCGTACCCGTGACGGTCTGCTGTGCCACCAACGGGAACGCCAGCAGCATGGCAAAGCATAGGGTCGTTAGTAGTTTTTTACTCATTGTTTTGAATTTTGTTGATCACAATCATGAAAATTGGTTACAAGGCTTAGTTGATGATATAGTCGCGTTTTCATGACTTTGGGGATACTATAATAGCAAGCCTACCGGTCATGCCAGATAGGTAATGTTCGATGGGAAGGCAGGAAAACTAAAGGCTAAATCCATTAACCGCCGTTTTTTGCCTGTTTCAGATTTGCATTTTACGGGTAGGCCAAAAAGCTGGAATTTCCTATTGGTAATTTTGCTTCCTGCCCTATTTTATCGCTTTCCGGGGACTAATTTATGCATAATTGTTAGATTCGCACAATAAATTTGAGAAAATTGTGTGCGCACACAATTTTAGATATGCAGTAAATCAGTTGCCGGTTGTTGCCGGAATTTGCACGTTTTTGCCTAATTGTGCGGGAAACGTTGCAAACCTGGCTTTTTCAGGCTTCTGATTTAGCCCAAACTGCTGAATTCCTTGCATCAAAAAAAAATGACTTTATAAAATGAAAAAAAACTTAGCCTGTTACCTGATGATTTGTTTTGTCTCCCTGCTGATGGGATGTGCCGGCTCAGATGCACCGGTGTCCGATCCGGTATATGATGTGCTTGTTGTCGGTGAGGGCACAGGCGGCACAGCTGCCGCCATTCAGGCCGCGCGGTCCGGTGCTCAGACAGCCCTGGTCAATCCGCTGCCGTGGTACGGTGGGATGCTGACTTCAGCTGGTGTGAGTGCCATTGATGGCAACCATGAAATGCCGGCGGGGCTTTGGGGGGAATTCCGGTCTGCCCTCTACGATTACTACGGCGGCCCGGAAGCTGTCTTCACCGGTTGGGTGAGCAATACGCAGTTCGAGCCGCATGTGGGGGCGGCAATACTGGATTCCATGATACAAAAGGAAGCGTTGCTGACGGCTTTACCATCTACAAGGTGGGATTCGGTCTGGCGCTCCGGTGACCTGTGGGCCGTCCGTACAATATCCGAATCCGGAAGTACACAGGTTTTGAAAGGCAAAATCCTGGTAGATGGCACTGACCTCGGGGATGTAGCGGCAGCTGCCGGTGCAGACTTCTGGGTGGGGATGGACAGCCGGTCCGAAACAGGTGAAAGCATGGCGCCAGAACAAGCCAATACTATTGTACAGGACCTGACCTATGTAGCCATTCTTAAAGATTATGGAGAAGGCAAGGCTCCGCTCTTGGAAGCACCCGAAGGGTACGACCCGGAGGAGTTCTTCTGCCTTTGCCGCAAGCGCTGCGATGACCCGGAGCGTATTGAGTGCGATAAAATGCTGGACTACGGCAAGCTGCCCAACAATAAATACATGATCAACTGGCCCATCATCGGCAACGATTATTATGTGAACGTGATGGAAATGACCGAAGAAGAACGGGCAGCGGCTTATGAACAGGCGAAGCTTCAAACCCGGCAGTTTGTGTACTACCTGCAGAACGAACTGGGCTATACCAACCTGGGGCTTGCAGATGATGAATTCCCCACTCAGGACCGTATGGCACTAATGCCCTATCATCGCGAAGGGCGGCGCATCAAAGGGTTGGTGCTTACCACCATCAATCACATCAAAAGCCCTTTCGATAACAATCAGCCCCTCTACCGCACGGGTATTGCTGTGGGGGATTACCCGGTCGACCACCATCATGAGAAAAACCTGGATGCGCCGGAGATTGATTTCCCCAAGGTGCCTTCCTTTAACATCCCGGCGGGCAGCTTAGTCGCTAAGGACGTACCCAATCTGCTGATGGCCGATAAGGCCATCTCGGTAACCAATATCGCCAATGGCTCCACTCGTCTGCAGCCGGTAATCCTGCAGGTAGGGCAGGCGGCTGGCCTGATGGCGGCAATGGCTGCTCAACGAGGGCAGCGTGTGTCAGATATGCCCGTGCGCGAAGTGCAGCAGGGCATGTTGGAGGCTGGTGGTTACCTGATGCCGTATTACGATGTAAAACCCGGCGATCCCCACTTTGAAGCCATTCACCGGATCGGTGCTACCGGTCTGCTGGCAGGCACGGGTGAGCCTTACAAGTGGGCCAACCGGACCTGGTACTACCCGGACTCCATCCTGACAGACACTGCTCTGTCGCAGGGGCTGGCCCGCTTAGGCGTGTTATGGAACAAAAAGACTACTGCAACCCCCATCACCTTAGCTCAGGCTAAAACCGCTCTGGTCCAATTGGCAGGGGCACTGTCGCTGGAGGTTTCCTGGCGGGGAAAGCCCGATGCATTCGAAGCTGCTGTGGCAGAAGTGGGACAGGCTGCCGGGCTCGACCTGCCCGGAGCAGATGCCCCAATCACCCGACGGCAATGGACCGTGTTAGTGGATGAACTGATAAGCCCCTTTCAGCAGCTGCCGGTTACGTTTGAAGGCGTGCTGAAGGAGTAAACGGTTAGCCTCCGCCTGCCAGGCTGGGGCTAATACAGTTCTTCAAAAAAGGACTCCTGCCTTTTCAGCCCTTCATAAAAGAAGAACACCTCGCCTTCCAATCCGAGCGAGCGATTGTGTTCCACCATTTGGCGGAGCAAAGTGTCGGAGGCGATGTAGTCGCCGACTTTCAGGAGGATGCCAGGGGCTAGCAAACGATGATGTTCTGGTGCAACCTGTTCATTAACGATGGCATCAAGGGCGGAGCGGTAAGCCTCAATATTATAGCGGTAGACCTGCGGGCAGATTTCATCCACCCAGCCGTTTTCCACCCAGGCCGGCCAGTCTTGGAGGTATTCGAATTTGCTCCAGGGGTAGATGCTGGGCGAGAAGGAAAGCGTCAGGGTATTGTCCAACGCCCGAAGCTCCCGGCTCATCCGGCCCATGAAGTCGTTGAGGCGGTTGGCGCGCCAGTCCACCCAGGCGGTATCTTTATAATTCATCGGTGGGCGCTGCCCATCGTGTTCTGTTTGGTAAGCGGCTACCGTGAGGCTATCGTAACCGGCCAGAGAGGGCAAAGCAGGCAGGCGGTCGTCGCCCTGAATGCCATCTACATCGTACTTTTCGACTACCTCTTTTACCAGGCTCAGCACAAAGTCCTGTACCTCTGGGTCGAAGGCGTTCATCCATTGAAACCCATTTTTGGAGACGATCTGCCCGGCGGAGTCCCGGGCGGCCCAATGTGGCTTTTGCCGGAGCAAGTAGCCGCCATCTGCTTCTTCATAAGAGCTGGCGAATCCAAATTCGAACCAGGCAACCACTCGGATATTTTTAGCATGAGCGAGGTCAATGAGCTCCTGTAGCGGATCGCGACCTTCGAGCTTAGGGTCGATAGGTACATCAAAGGTTTTTTCCATAACCGCACTTGGGTAGAGGGTATAGCCCCGGTTCCAGGTGACGGTATAGATGGTGTTGAAGCCCAGGCGGGAGCAGTGCTCCACTGCGGCTTGCAGCCCGGCTTTGGAAAAGAGGGCGTCACTGTCTACGTTGGTCAGCCATACGCCGCGGGTGGGTTGTGGTGTGGGTTCCGCTGCCTCCTGAGTTTTGGGATTCCTACAAGAGGCAAGAACGATTAAGGTGAGCAATATTGGCAGGAGGGTCTTTGTCATCCGTTTTTTGACAAAGCTACTAAAGGTTTTTCTAACACCGGGGGCACGCTCTGACCGCCATAGTCTTGACGGAGGCGGTACCTTCCCCCGGTGATCTCGGTTAGTCTTAGCCAAGACGCCCGGCGAAGGGACCGACTTCGTTGTTCTTAAACTACGCCGGACAGGGAGAGCGCCGGGCGTCTGCGCCGGGCCTACTCAAAACCGCCACTGCCTGGTCACCTCCCAGCAAACGACCCCTACGCAGACCGCAATATTCAGGGAATGCTTGGTGCCATACTGCGGTACCTCCAGGCAGCCATCAACCTGTTCCATCGCGGCATCACTGACGCCTTCCACTTCATTGCCGAAGACCAGTGCGACTTTTTGGCTTTCCGGCCAGCGGAACTCCTGCAACCAGGTCCGCTCATCGGCCTGCTCTACAGCCAGCACAGTATAGCCCTGTCCCTGTAGCTGTGTAATAGCAGCGACGGTGTCTTCCTGGTAGCTCCAACTGACGGACTCGGTAGCCCCAATAGCGGTCTTCAGAATTTCCCGGTGCGGCGGGCAGGCGGTGATGCCGCAAAGGTGGATGTGCTCCAGCGCAAAAGCATCAGCAGTCCGGAAGGCAGCCCCGACATTCAGGCCGGAGCGGATGTTGTCCAGCACGAGGGCCACAGGTGCTTTGGGCTGTGCCTTGAAAGTGTCGATATCCGGGCGGTTGAGTTCCTGCAATTTGAGTTTACGCATAAAAGCTGTTTGTTTTTCTGATTCTTTACCGAAGGAGCTGCACACCTCCCCGCCATACCCGCCTTGTCCCATCTTTCAGGGCGAGCACCGCCTGATAGGCATAGAACCCATTATTACAAGGCACTCCGGCTCGTTGGCCGTCCCAGGTATCGTTGGGCACGCGGGAACGAAAGACCAGGCCGCCCCACCGGTCAAAAACTTCCAGTTGGAGGACCTCCTGCACGCAAGGTCCGAAGAAAATCTCAAAGTTATCATTCCGGCCATCGCCGTTGGGGGAGAAACCGGTAGGAGCATAGACATCCTCACAGGGCGGTATGATGATCCGCTGTTCAAGGGTGTCGGCACAACCGGTGAGGCTGTCGCGCACAGTAGCCAGGAAATTAGTGGTTTCCAGCAGGGTCGCTGTTGGCTCGGGGCAATCGCTGCAATCCAGTTGGTCATTGGGCTGCCAGGACCAAATCAGCGGCCCAACCCCGTTGCCACTCCCTTGCAACTGAACGGATTCTCCGGCAATAATAGTATCTTGCGAAGCTCGCACACTGGCCTCAAAGTCAACGGTAGACAACTGCAATTGCACCACGCTGTCGCACCCCAGGCTGCTTAGTAGTGTATCGGTGTAAAAACCAGGCTCATCGTACCATCGGTCGCCAACTGCAAAGGCTTGCCCGGGGCACAGGAAAGTATCCAGCATCACTTCATCCCCATTACCATCAATGATTTCAGTGATCAAAATGCTGTCATTGCAGAACTGAGCACCTGGTAAGGTATCCCGATAGGTGCCGGGCTCTGGGAATTCCCGCCCGTCAATCACCAAAGGGGCACTTGTACATAGAGTGGCTGTCTGTTCCCGCACCGGATTGCAAATGCGCAGGCTCAAATCGTCTATAGCGAAGTCATTGCCGCAATCGCCAGGCGCAAAATTAACGATACTGAGCCTGACAGCTTCCTGGTCTTCTGGCAGGGTGAAAACGATGCCAAACCGGTTCCAGCTCAGGATAGGAGTGGTCGGCAAGTTTCCGGTCGAGAGGCTTTCCAACAGCTCATCATCATCCGGATCACGGAGCTCAAAGCGGATACTGGGCTCCGTGCTTTCCCCACCGCATGCAGAGGGCGTAACGACATTGGTTATGAAGGCACTGAATTCATACCGGGTGCCGGGACAAAGGCCATCAATAAGGAGGCTGAAAAACTCACCAGGGGTATCAGCCGCATCAAAAAGGAGCATATACCCAAACCCATCATCCGGGGTGTTGTCCAGTCCATCGTGCCAATTTGCCCCATTGAGCTGCGTGCGGTTGGTGACCATGTAGGTGCCTGCCTGGGGGCTCCCGTCGTTGTAGCTGTAACTGGTTATGCCGGATGGCAGCGGTGGGCCGAAGTTGGTGCCCTGCCCAAAACCTTCGGATAGGGCGGCGGCACCGGGCTCGCCTTCACACAGCTGAGCTAATGACCAAATGGGAGATGCAAAAAGCAGGAAAAATAGCCAAAGTCTCATGGGGTTTATGGGTTATCGGTAATTAAAGACGATAAACCACCAAAATTGTTGACGACAGCCCTGGCTTTCTTTGCCTTGATTGTTAAAGCTTTCCGAATAGAATCAGCTTTACGCTGCCACTTTCTAATTGTTTTACAACTGTCCACTCTTCCTGTAGCCGCTCCAACTCCCCATCCGAAAAATCATTCATCACATTGGAGTATAGGATGTAGTGCTGTTTGGATAAATTCTTTGGCGAAAAGCCGGCTGTCCTGCCGGATAAATCTTTGAGATACTGTGGCCCGATTTCCGGAAAAGCGGTCCCTACTGTCTCCAACGGGATGCCCTGCTTATCCAGATAGCTAATCATCCGGCTTTTAAGGCGGTAGTAGGGTACGTGGGCCAGGGTGGTGTCCCAGCTTTGGGCGATGTGGTCAGGGTAGGCCCAAAAGTGCCCGGTAATCAAACCGGTGAACAGCAAAGCGAACAGACGAACCTTCCAGATTTGGTCCCATGAGCTTTGAGTAATAGCCGTAAAGGTGAGGAGCAATGCCGCAAGCAATAAAGGCAGCAAATATCGGTGCTGCTGCAGCCCGCTGTACAGCAAAAAGGTCGGCGTGAGCAAAACCAGGCTTATGCCGGCCAGCCAGAGTGCACTTTTGACTTTAGGATGGCGGAAGGTCGCCGGCTTACGCCAAATCACCAGCCCCAGGAGCAGCCAACTGAATACCATGCCGTAGTCTGCCAGCCGCCAACCCAGTACCAGCCCGTTCTTGAGCAGCCCGCTGAAGCCCACCCGTGCAAAACTTGGCGCCCATTCGGAACCAGCATGGTAGCCGACCCAGCCTTTTTCCAGATAATGGTAAAGCAGGAAAACCAGGGCTAACAGCCCGGAGGGAAGATAGGGCGGGAGCGCTTTCAGGGCGCCATACAGGTATGCCAATGGCTTTTTTGCTGCCTGAGTGTGCATTGAAAAGCGAAGGTACAGGTCAAATAAAAACAAAATCACGACCGTCATCATCCCACGGGTACTGATAGCGGCGAGCAGGAGCGCACCAAGGGCCAATGCCCAGCCTTTTTGGTAAAGCACACCAAATAAACCCAGGAGAAAGCCAAACGCCAGCACCACATCCGGGCTGACCAGTACCAACTGCCCGGACAGCGGTGGCAGCGCCAAAGCCAAAAGTGGGAATATCCAACCCCAGTCACCGGCAAAGTACCGCCCTACGGGGAACAGCAGCCCTGCAATAGCCAACACAAAAGGCAGCATGGCCCAGTGGCTTACCGCCAGCGATTTCCCAAACAGCATCCACGCAGCCGCCAGGTACATCCCGAAAAATGGCGGGTGCCCGCTGTCAATGGCATCGGGCAGCAAGAGCTGAGCAAAACCAGTTTGGTAATAATGATGAGCGTGCTTTGAGCCGAGTTGTATCGTATCCCAGAAAAAAGGGAAAGGACTGCTGTATGCAATCCCCAGAACAGCTGCGGCCAGCAACACTGGCCGCAGCCACTTTTCGGTCCGGGTGGGCGGTACCAATTACTGCTCTGAATTGTACTTCCGGTCCAGGGCCGCTTTCACAAAAGCCACAAACAAGGGTTGGGGCACTTCCACAGTACTCTTAAGCTCCGGGTGGAACTGCACGCCAACAAACCAGGGGTGGTCTTTTATTTCCACAATCTCTACCAGGTCTGTATCAGGATTAATGCCGGAAGCGATCATACCGGCTTTTTCCATAGCCTCCCGGTATTGGTTGTTGAACTCGTAGCGGTGGCGGTGGCGCTCGCTGACTTTCAGGCTGCCATAGGCTGCACTGGCTTTGCTGCGGCGGCGGACCTCACAGGGATAAGCCCCAAGGCGCATGGTACCGCCTTTTTTAGTAATCTTTTTCTGGTCGGGCATCAGGTCGATCACCGGGTGGGGGGTACCGGGGTCAACTTCCGTGGAAGAAGCGCCTTCCAGCTGCATGACGTTGCGGGCGAATTCCACAACGGCACACTGCATGCCCAGGCAAATGCCAAAGAAAGGGACCTGCTGTTCCCGTACATACTTAATGGCGTTGATTTTGCCTTCAATACCCCGCTCTCCAAAACCGGGGGCAACGAGCACACCGTCAAAATCTCTCAGCCGCTCGGCTACTTCTTCGGGCGTACCTTCGAGTTGCTCAGAGTGGATAGGGTGGACTCTGACTTTGCATTCATTTACAGCGCCAGCGTGGACGAAGGATTCGTGTATGGATTTGTAGGCATCCTGCAGCTCGTTGTATTTGCCAACCAGACCGATATTGATGGCGTAGGTCGGGTTTTTGAGCTTGCCCAGGAAGTTCTTCCAGGCATTGAGCTGTGGCTCCCGCCGGTCTTTCAGGCGCAGGCGGGTGATGGCCACCGTATCGAGCTTCTCACGTAGCATCAACAGAGGCACATCGTAGATGCTCTCCGCATCAATGGCTTCAATGACAGAGCCCACGTCAACGTTGCAGAACAGGGCCAGTTTACGACGGATTTCCATGCCGATGGGGTGCTCCGTACGGCATACCAGGATATCGGGTTGAATACCGGTGTTGAGTAGTTCCTTTACAGAGTGTTGGGTCGGCTTGGTCTTCAGCTCCTTGGCCGCATTCAGGTAGGGGATGAGGGTCAGGTGAATGACCAGGCAGTTGTCGGTGCCCAACTCCCACCGCAATTGCCGCAGTGCTTCCAGGTAAGGAAGGGACTCAATATCGCCGACTGTACCACCAAGCTCAGTAATCACGATATCGTATTCATTGGTAGCGCCCAGCAGTTGAACCCGCCGCTTGATCTCATCAGTGATGTGGGGAATGACCTGTACGGTCTTGCCCAGGTAGTCGCCGGCCCGTTCCTTCTCAATGACGGTCTGATAAATACGGCCAGTGGTCACGTTATTGGCCTGGGAAGTAGGTGTGTTCAGGAAGCGCTCGTAGTGCCCCAGATCGAGGTCCGTTTCCGCCCCGTCATCGGTCACATAGCACTCCCCATGCTCATAGGGATTGAGGGTGCCCGGATCGACATTGATGTATGGGTCGAACTTTTGGATCGTCACGGAAAAGCCCCGTGCCTGCAATAATTTAGCCAGTGAAGCTGCAATAATACCTTTACCGAGGGAAGAGGTGACCCCGCCCGTAACAAAGATGTACTTGGTCATTTGAAATTACTTTGGTAGATGCTGGTTGCCCAACAGGTTGTTTTGTTACGGGGTACAAAGGTAGGGAAAAGGGCCTTAGAATGGGAAGAATCCGGGCAGTAAGTGAAATGGGGTCTGCCGATAATCGGCAGACCCCATTCCAATGAACAATAAATCAGTCGTTTACCCTTTCTTCGGGTGTACCAAAGTCATCTCCTCCACCAGGTGCCCGGCACCGGCAAATTTATCGATGACAAACAGGATGTAGCGTGCATCTACCATAATATTGCGGCAAATGGAGGCATCGTAGTTCAGGTCACTCATCGTACCTTCCCAGGCGCGGTCAAAGTTGAGGCCGATCAGATTGCCGTAGGCATCAATAGCAGGGCTGCCGGAGTTGCCGCCCGTAGTGTGGTTGGTACCGATAAAGCAGACCGGCATTTTGCCCTCTTCTCCGTAATCACCGTAGTCTTTCTTTTGGTAAAGCTTACGCAGGCGCTGCGGCACATCAAACTCATAATCACCGGGCACATATTTCTCCATAACGCCATCCAGGTAGGTGACGGGCTCGTAGCGCACGGCATCCCGGGGCTGATAGCCATCCACCTTGCCGTAGGTGACGCGCAGGGTGCCGTTGGCGTCCGGGTAGAAGCGGCGCTCGGTGAAGACTTCAATCTGGGCGCGCATGTACTGCTGCTGCAGGTCATCAATTTCGGCTTTGATGTCGCGGTATTTGCCCGCGATATTGTTATCGTTATAATCGGAAATGGCGCGGGCCAGCGCATAGGCCACATCGTTTTTGATGAGCTTAATCAGGGCTTCCGGGCCTTCTTCCATAGCCAGTTCCAATACGCCCGGGCGGGCCAGCTTGCTTTTCAGGTAGATCATGGAGGCCAGCTTTTCAGCATCCTTGCCCGCTTCCACGTAACGCTCTACGGCAAATGGCGCCTGATGCTCATCGGAGATTTCGGTAAAGTAGTAGTCCATCAAAGTGGCGAAAACGCCCTGATCCACTGCCGGCTCGTAGTCTTTGTAGAAATCCTCCACGAATGCCCGGATGCGGTCCATACGGCTTTCCACCATGGGGGCTCCGCTGGATTCATACATTTTGACAACGCTGTGCAGCGTATTGGCCAGGCGGAACAGCTCGATATTGCGGCCGGCGATTTCCCCCACCGCGGTATTGGTCGCGGCGTAAGGCTCAAGGTCACCATACAAGCGCTCGAAGCTGCTCAGGAGGCTACCGTATTTTTCACGCCAGTCAGGATTGCCCATCACGCGTTCTTTGAACTCTGCTTCGTAAGCTTTCTTGCGGCCTACGCCATCCGTAGCCTTAATCCCCTGATTCTCACCAATCCACTTTTTCCAGTAGTTGGCAATGCGGGATTGCTTGGAGGCATACTTTATGTGTACGACCGGATCAGCCTGCATAGCGGCATTCACAACATTCAGCGCTCGGTCGCGGATACCGATCCGGATGGGGTTGACCACATCCACCCGCTGCTCAATAGCAGCAGCCGGGAGGTATTCTTCGGTACGCCCGGGGAAGCCAAAAACCAGGGTAAAGTCGTCTTCTTCCACACCGTCCAGGGAAATCGGCAGGTGGTGGCGGGGCTTGAAGGGCACGTTCTCCTCACTGTACTCCGCCGGCTTATTGTCCGGGCTGGCATAAATACGGAACAGAGAGAAGTCACCGGTGTGCCGTGGCCAGACCCAGTTGTCAGTGTCCGCACCAAACTTGCCAATAGATGATGGGGGCGCTCCGACCAGGCGGATATCCCGGTAAGTCTCCGTGATGAACATGTAGTATTTGGTGCCCTCAAAGAAATCACGCACCATGGCTTCCTGATAGTCCTCCATTTTAGCGGCAGCGGTCACTTCCTTCGTGTTTTTGTCTACCCAGGACTGCCGCATTTTGGCGTCCATCTCTTCCGTGACGTTGTTTAGGACCAAATCCGTCACATCTTCAATGCGGACAATAAAGGTGACAAACAGCCCGGGATTGGGGATTTCCTGTTTCCGGTTCATGGCCCAAAATCCATCCTCCAGGTAGTTGTTCTCCAGAGTAGAGTGGCTCTGAATCTGTCCATAGCCGCAGTGGTGGTTGGTCAGCACCAGGCCTTGATCAGAGATGACCTCCCCGGTGCAGAATCCGCCAAAATGAACAATCGCGTCCTTCAGGCTGCCCTTATTGACGCTGTAGATGTCCTCGGCAGTCATTTTCATGCCCATGCTCTGCATTTCCTGCTCATTGAGCTGGGCCAGCAGCAAGGGCAGCCACATGCCTTCCGTGGCTTTTACATAAGTGCTGAGGCAGATCGCCAGCAGCAGAATCCAAACATTCTTCATGGTTATACTTTGGTTATGTTAGTCAACTACTTTACCGAAGGTACGCACTACGCCGAACAATACGGCAAGCCCAATAACCAGCAGCAGCAGGCAAATGCCCCAGCCGCCACCTAAAAAGGTAGACAGCCCACCAGTGACTAATGCCACCGCCCCAACCGTTAAAGCATAAGGCAGCTGCGTGCGCACGTGGTCAATATGGTTGCAATCTGAAGCCAGCGAGCTGAGAATGGTGGTGTCCGAAATCGGCGAACAGTGGTCGCCCAGTACCGAAGCCGCCAGGGTCGTAGAGATGACATTGAATAAAAGCTCCATAGCAACTTCTGTTTCCACGCCCTGTGCTGCACAAATCGCCCAGGTGGTTGGAATGGCAATAGGGTAGAGGATAGCCATGGTGCTCCAGCTTGAGCCCGTGGAAAAACTAATGACCGCCGCCAGAATGAAAATAATGACCGGCATCACAAACGGATTGATGCTGTCCTGCAGGGCTGAGGTGAGGAAGGTTGCCGTATGCAATTCCTCCGTAGTGGCCGCAAGAGACCAGGCCATCGTTAGAATGAGAATAGCCGGCAGCATAGCTTTGAAACCGGTAATCATAGTGGAAATGGCATCTGCCAGCCCCATGATGCGCCCGCCCACAGTAAGGAGGATCGCTGCGATGACGCCTGAAAGGGAAGCCCACAGCAGCGCGACGTAGGAATCGGAATTGCCAATCAGCTTACCCACCTTCATCAGGAAGGAATCGCCCATATCCGGCAGGGCGCCGATGCTGCCCCATACCGCTCCCCAGCTTTGAGAAGCCGGTGCTAGTCCGGCATCAAGCAATTCTCCGTAAGTACTTGCCAGACCGGTGTCAATGAGCCCATAAAGGGTAACCAGGATGACGAGCGCAACGGGGATGACGGCATTGTACCACTTCAACGGGGCCCCGTCAATGGGGTCGAGGTTTTCCATGTCTTCTTCGGCTGCGGCGCTGCGCTTGGTGAACAGTTCGCCCGTTTCCCGTGCCCGTTTCTCAGCGGCATACATGCCTCCGAAGTCCCGTCTGGTATAGACCAGCATGAGGATGAAAGCCAGGGTCATCACCGGGTAGAAAGAGTATTTCAGAGAACTAATGAAGACCCCGTAAGGCGTTAGCCCCAGATCTGTCCCTGTTTTTTCAGTGATTTGCAGCAAACCATCATCAATGTACCCCAATTCGGCTCCAATCCAGGTGGTAATAAATGCCACAGCCGCCACCGGTGCCGCCGTACTGTCTACGATGTAGGCTAGTTTTTCCCGGGAGACCCTGAATTTATCCGTCACCGAACGCATGGTATTGCCTACGATGAGCGTATTCGCATAATCATCAAAAAAGATGGCCACGCCCAGCAGCCAGGTAATGAACTGTGCGCTGCGGGGGGAGCGGGCGTAACGCGAAAAGGCCAGGACCACCCCGGCCATGCCCCCGTTGCGGGAAATGATGGCCACCATGCCTCCAATCAATGAAGAGAATACGATAATGGCCAGGTGCCCGCTGTCGGCCAGAGCCTGAATAACATAGCGCTCTACCACATCAAACAGGCTCAGCAGTGTATAATAAAGGGATTCAATGCGCATACCTCCGGCAATAAAGGCCCCCACCCAAACCCCAACGAACAACGATACGATCACCTCCTTAAATATAAGCGCCAGTAAAATGGCGATAAGCGGCGGTACTACCGATAGCCACATCGGGATGCGGCGCAGGCGGGGTGTGCCATCGTTGCGGGCGGATAGGTGATAAAGGCGGTAGCCTTTGCCGGCATGCTGAATCAGGAGTAGTTCTCCGCGCTGGGAGAGCTCAACTGGCAATTTGGCTTCTCCACCCACGAGCGGCAGGGTATGTTTGGTGCTGTTGATTTCGAGCGTGAGCGAGTCCCCGTGCTGGGCAGAAGCGAAAACCAGGTGGCCCCGCCCGGCACGCAACTGGTAGTCTTTGCTTAGCGTCGGAGCAGAATTTTGCCCGAAGGCAAATATGGTAAGCGCACTGCAAAAGAGTAGAAAAAAGTACCGGTAAGCGTTTTTCATGCTTGCTTTTTAATAAATTCAGCCGCCGTAAAGCAGGGGCAAAGCCATAACTCCTGCGCTGTATAACTGTTCTGAGGAAATAGAATTCCGAAAGGCACACAATTAACGAAGATTTCAATAAACGACCAATTCCGAATTATGAAAAGATTGGCGCTACTGCTCGCGACCGTATTGTTCCATTCCCTTTCGTCGGATGCACAACCTTATCCGGCCATCTCCTTCCCGGTCACAGTGGATGGGGAACAAAAGGGCCTGCCCTTCGCCGGTGGGCTTAACAATCCACAGCCCAACGAAGTAGACCTTAATCAGGACGGGCTTATGGATCTGGTGATTTTCGACCGAACCGGGAACGTCCTGCTGCCTTTCCTGAATACCGGAGGGGCGTTTTCCTACGCTCCAGGCTATGCTCCTTACTTCCCGGAACTGCTGGGCGACTGGATCATTATGCGGGATTTCAACGATGACGGTGTAATGGATATCTTCGGGCAGTCCCAGCGCACTGAATTTGTGCAGGGCGTTTTAGTCTACACGGGCTATTACGAAGACGGGCACATCGCCTTTGAGCGCCTGCCCATGAAACACCCCAATAACATCATACCCTTTGTACTGTCTAACGGGACGACCACGCAGCTCTACGTAAGTAATGTGGACTATCCGGCAATTGACGACCTGGATTGCGATGGGGACCTGGACATTCTCACTTTCAATCCGGCCGGCGGCTATATTGAGTTGTTTGCCAACCGCTCCGTAGAGCAGGGCTATGGCAGAGACAGCCTGATTTTCCAACTGGTGGAAAACTGCTGGGGCGGCATTTTTGAGAATAGCATTGAGCAAGAAGTAGGGCTGGCGGAGAACCCCGGAGGCTGCTTTAGCCTGCAGGGCGGGCTGACTGAACGCCACCCGGGCAGCACCCTGCTCACTTATGATGCTGATGCAGATGGCGATAAAGATATGCTGCTGGGAGATGTTACCTACTCCACCCTTAATTTTTTGCACAACGGCGGCAGTTGCGAGCAGGCCTGGATTACGGAGCAGGAACTTGGCTTCCCTGTGGATGGGGTGACGGCGGATGTGCCGCAATTCCCGGTAGCCTTCCTGGCAGATATCGACTTTGACGGGCTTAAAGATCTGTTGGTTGCGCCCAATTCTGTCAATATTTCTGAAGACCGAAACGTGCTTTGGGCTTATCCGAATGCAGGAACAGCCGATGTGCCGAATTTCCAGTACCAGCAGCGGGACCTTTTCGTGGAGGACATGATCGATTTAGGTACCGGTGCGAGCCCTACCTTTGTCGATTATAATGCAGACGGGCTCCTTGATATGGTGGTGGGAACTGTAGGCGCCTTCGAGCCCTTTGGCGAACGAGATACCCGGCTGTACCTCTTTGAGAATACCGGCACGGCTCAATCACCCGCCTTCGAACTTGTAGATGAAGACTACCTGGGGCTTTCCGTTTTCAACTCCTACACCAATTTTGCCCCCACTTTCGGTGATTTAGACGGGGATGGCGATGAAGACATACTGGTGGGAGAGGTGCTGGGCCGCCTTTTTTATGCTGAGAATATCGCAGGTGTCGGCAATCCGATGGTTTTCGGCCCCTGGCAGTACGAGTACATGGATATAGATGTGGGCAGCCTCTCCGTGCCCCAAATTATCGATCTGGACCGAGATGGGCTGCCGGACCTGGTTATTGGTGAGCGGACCGGTAATATCAATTTCTTTAAGAATGTTGGAACGGCAAGTGAGCCTATGTTCGACCCTGATCCGGAAGCCGCCCCCAATATCCTTGCGCTGGGCAACATCAATACGGCCATCCCCGGTAGTATCTCAGGCTATTCTTCACCGCAAATCATTGATCAGCAAGGTACTTATGTTTTGGTGACAGGAACAGAAGCCGGGCAGCTGGAGGTCTACAACAATATCGAGGGCAACCTGTCCGGCACCTTCGACCTGGATTCCGAGCGCATGGGCGATGTCTATGTAGGTATCCGTACCCGTCCAGCAATAGCTGATATAGACAACGATGGGAAGCTGGAAATGGTCGTGGGCAATGAGCGTGGTGGCTTAAACGCCTTCCAAACCAACTTATGGCTGGACAGCACTTCTCCGGTGGCGGAACCGAACTGGGCAAGCCAAATGGAGGTTTTTCCCAACCCGGCACGGCATATACTTCAAGTGCAGCTGGGGCAGGAGGTTCAGGCTTCAGTGGAGCTCATTAGTGCAGCCGGGCAGGTCGTTGCAACAGCACAGAGCCAGGATGCCAGGGCACAAATATCCCTGCAAGCCATTCCAGCCGGTGTCTACTTCCTGCAGGTCACCGCTGCCGGGCAGCGGGCTATACGTAAAGTAGTCGTCTGGTAACGTCCGGGCTATTCCTCAAAATTCAGCTGGACCCTCGGCGGCTTTTCAATGTAGGGATAAGTGACGCTGGAAAGGTACAAGCCTTCCGGATAGGCAGAGCGCAGGGGGCGCGGAGGGTCATGTTCACGAAGGGGCCGCAGAAACTCCTCCTCCGTGATTTGGCCCCAGCCTACCTCCAGCAGACGGTGAACCAGGATACGGATCATGCCTCTCAGGTAGCGGTTAGCGGCAAATTGCAACCGTATCCGGGTCCGGTCTGGGTTGGCAAAAATCCGGACCTGGCGGAGGTGGCAAATCGTGGTATTGTGCCGGTCGGGCGTCAGGCAGTACGCCTGGAAGTCTTCAAACTTTAAGAGTTGTGCTGCTGCCGTTTGCATGCGGGCTATATTTGGTGCATCCTGCAGGTACAGGGCACTAAGCTCGCCCAGGAAAGCTTGTTTGCGGGTATGCAAAAGGTAGTCGTACTGCCGGTCGGTGGCATCATAGCGGGCGTGGGCTCTGGGGTGGACCGGTATCACATCGAAAATAGAAATTGTCGGTGGCAGATTCTTATTAAGGATGAACTTGAAATCCGGCCGCAGTTCCTCCGGTGTATCGAAATGCGCAAAATACTGGCTGGCATGGACCTGCGCGTCTGTGCGGCCACAGCCCACGAGGGAAATCTCATGCTTTAGAATGCGTTGCAAGATCCCTTCCATCACCCCCTGGACAGTACGCACCTCACCCGGCTGCTGCTGCCAGCCCCGGAAGTTAAAACCCTGATACGCAAAGTGCAGAAAGTACCGCATGAAAATGGATGTTTCCCGCAAATGTAGCCAAACTGGAATAGGAAAGAATTGTAACTTTGGTAAAAAATGAAACTATGTTCCGCTCCCTACTCTTCCTGATCTTACTTTGCCCGGCTTTGCTACAGGCTCAAAACCTGGACGAAGAACTCCGAGCCATTGAGACCGAACTGGCTGCCCTGGAAGCCAAAAAGAAAACCCTGAACGAGCGCCGGGAGGGCATAAAGCTGGAGCGCATACAACGCGATCTGCAAGCCATCGGGCTGCCCTCTGAATCCTACATTTTGCATTCGGCTATGGCCTTGGAATATGCCGAGGCGCACGAGCAGGCGGCATGGGTAGCGCATATTATTCTGCCGGACGTCACCTCCGGCAACGTGGGCTGTACGAATGATTTCCGGCCAGACCCCAAAGTGGCAACTGGTACGGCGGTGGAGGAAGATTATTTCCTAAAGTACCTGCAGCCTGACAGCACCTATGAGTACGATGGGTTTGGTTACGACCGCGGGCACCTGGCACCCTCTGCTGATTTCAGGTGGTCCGAAAAAGCGCTTTCAGAGAGCTATTTCTACTCCAATATGTCGCCTCAGGTCGCGGAATTCAACCGGGAGGCATGGGCCGAACTTGAAGCCCTGCTGCGAGGCTACCTGTACGAAAACCCTGGTGCACAGTTGTATGTGGTCACAGGCCCTGTGCTGGAGCCGGATTTACCGGTCATTGAACGTTCCATCAACAAGGTGTCCATTCCGGAGCGGTACTTCAAAGTAGCACTTGATTTGGAGAACGGGCGCGGGATTGGCTTCATTATGCCGAATGAAAAGATCAGCTATCCGCTGGAGAGCTTTGCCGTGCCGATAGATCAGGTGGAAGAGGTGACCGGGTTAGATTTTTTCAACAAGCTGCCTGAAGTCCAGGAAAACGAACTGGAGCAACGCCTGGACAAAAGCGCGTGGCTCCCGGAGCTAGCCGGTGGAGACGTGGAGCCTTTGTTTCCGCCCGACTTGCCGCCCAATCATTTCAATACGGTGCAAAGCCGGCAGTATATGGGCAAAGGTGAGGAGATTAATGTTTGCGGTACTGTGGTAAGCACGCGCTACAGCCGCAGCGGCAACCTTTGGCTGAATATCGACAAGCGCTTCCCCAACCAGATTTTTTCCGTCTTTATCCGCAAAAAGGATTTACCCAATTTTTCTTTCGATCCGCAGATCGTCCTGGCCAACAAAAAAGTCTGTTTCCGTGGAGAGGTAGAGAACTTCAGCGGCACGCCCACGATGAATATCCATCTGGAAGAAGCCATACAGATTGGGGTGCCGGGACAGTAGCTTAATCGAAGCGTTCGGGAAAATGCTGCTGGATCACCTTCAGCAAGTCTTCTTCTGTTAGGGGCTTGTTAAGAAAGCCGGAGAAGTTAGGTAATCTTTCTGCCCGTTCCCGGTCTTTGCTGAAAACAGAGGTGGTCAGCATTACGATAACTACGGCGCTTTGCAGTTCGTCGGGAAGCTGGGCATAAGCTTCGAGGAACTCCCACCCATTCATGCGGGGCATATTGATATCCAGAAAAATGAGGTCAGGAGGTAGCTGATCGGCTCCTTTTTCCAGGTACTCCAGCGCTGCTTTGCCATCGGGCTGATCTACAACACTCTCCGCAACTTCAGCTTCAGAAATGATAAGCTTGTGCAAATAATTATCGGCCTCATTGTCATCAACAAGCAGTATCTTATTCAGCTTTTGAGTCATATCCTCCTTTTTTTAGGGTGAAAAAGAATGTAGCGCCCTGGCCTTCTTCTGATTCCAGCCAAATCCGCCCGTGGTGCATCTCCACAATCTTTTTGCAGTTTGCCAGGCCAATACCTGTGCCCTCGTAGTCTTTTGATAGATGCAGGCGCTGAAAAATAGTGAAAATCTTGTTTTGATATTTCAAGTCAATACCAATACCGTTGTCCTTTACGGAAAACTGCCAGTAGGCCTGCTTTTCAGCGGCATGAATTTCAATGAGAGGCTCCTCCCCGGGTTTATGGAATTTGATGGCATTGCTGATCAGGTTTTGGAAGAGCTGCCGCAATTCCACCTTATAGCCCTGCAAGGTAGGCAGGTCGTTTACCTTGATCGTTGCTTGGTGTTTGGTGATGCTGGAGTTCAGGTCTTGAAGTACCTCTTGCAGCAGCACGTTGCAATTAACTGTGCCGACCTGACGGTCGGTTCCAATCTGACTGTACTCCAACAGCCCTTTGATGAGGTTGCTCATGCGCAGGGAAGCATCGCCAATGAAATTGAGAAACTGCTGCCCGTCCTCTCCTAACTGATCGCTAAAACGGCGGTTGAGCAGGCCAGAATAGCTCCGTATGGTACGCAGCGGCTCCTGTAAATCATGGGAAGCCACATAGGCGAACTGTTCCATCTCCTTGTTCTTCACTTTTAGCTCTTGGGCAAACTTTTGAATTTCCTCAAGTTTCCGCTGTTCTGTGATGTCCTGGAAGATACCGTACCAAACCATTGTTCCATCTGCTTTTTGCTCTGGTTGGGAAATGGTCCGGTGCCAGCGTATTTCATCATCAGGATGAACCGTGCGATAATCGGCAAAGAACGAGGTCAGATTTGTTTTGGACTGCTCAATCTTATCGAGAATGTCGGGAAGATCCTCCGGGTGAATGATTGAAAAGCCGACTTCGGGTTGCGCCTCTAGAAGGGCAGGTGTCAGGTGCTCATGCAAATCTTGTATACCATCACTCATAAAGGGGAATGCTATTTTTCCTTCTGCATCCATTTCCATCTGGAAGATTGCGCCCGGCACACTCGCGGTCAGCTTAGTAAGTTGCTCCTGACTGGAGCGCAACTCCTGATCGTTTTTGGCACGGGTAAGGGCATTCACGAGGACTTCGCTGAAAAGTTTTAGCAGTTTGAGTTCGCCCTCCGAATAGTCATGGACTTGCTTAACGGAATCAAAGCCCACGCAGCCCAGACATTCTTTTTCCCGCATCATGGGCACGGTCAGCAAGCTTTTAATCTGCTGCCGCTGAAGGTCGGTTTTAGCAGGGCCTTCTTCCATCTTTGAGATGTTGGGGATGATAAAGTTTTTACCCTCTACGTGGAGATTTACAAACACCATATATTCCTCCATAGGGACATTCTGGAGGCTGTCTTTCACAGATTCGATAGAATCCGCACACCATTCATGGGTATTGGAGGCTGTATTTTTTTCAAAATCGTACTGTATCACATATACCCGGTCTGCGTTCACAAACTGCCCAATCTCTTTCAGGGAGGCCTGAATGTGGCTGTCCATTTCCTCAATGGGGAAGTTGATGTATTCAGACGCAATTTTCATCAGCTTTTCCTGCATCAGGCTTTGGCTGACTAAGGCTTGCTGGGCATTTTTTAAGGGTGTGATGTCCGTAATGATGGTATTCCAAACGGTACTGCCGTCTGAGGATCTTTTGGGAGAGCCTTTGCCATTAACCCACTTGATTGTTCCATCCCTGTGGCGGATCTTCCAATCAAAGGAAAAAGTCGTCATTTCCCGGGCGGAATGCTCAATTGCTGTTTGTAGCCCCTTAGCATAACCTGGTAGAATAGCGTTCCATAGTAGGTTTACATCCTCAATAGCTTCTTCAGGGGAGATGCCCCACAGGTCATTGGACCCCTTGCTGAGGTACAATAGCTCCTGCTTACCTTCAGGGGTGTTTTTGTATTGCAGGACGGCTCCTGGGATGTTGGTAGTGAGGGAGGTCAGTTGTTCCTTGCTGTGGCTGAGTGCGATCAATGCCTGCTTCTGCTCTGTAATATCCTGGAACAGACCCTGTACTTCGGCTGTGTGGCCATTTCTCAGCACTGGTGAGCCGGTCACCCTTACCCATTTTTGGTTCCCCTTAGCAGAAATAAATTGAAAAGTATGATCGAAGCTTATATTGGAATGAATAGCTTTGTCAAGGGCCATTGTTAAGGCTTCCTGGTCGTTGGGATGATAAAATTTGATCCCGGATTCTTTATTATGATTGAAGCTCTTTGGGACTTCATGAATTCGGTAAACCTCGTCAGTCCAGGTGGTTTGCCCACTTTTAACGTCTAAGCGCCACCCTCCGACTTTAGCCATTTTCTGGGTGTCGCTAAGCAGTTGGCTGGTGAGCTGTAGTTCCTGCTCAGCTTGCTTGCGCTCGGAAATGTCCCTGATCAGGAGTATAAGGCGGTCTCCATCGTTGTCAAGATTGCCTTTAGTTTCCACCCAAAGGGCCTGATTTTCAGATAGCTTAAGGCGGTGCTCCAGCGCTTGTGGCGATGAGTTGCCATCAGCGATTGAAGAGATGAAGGCTTCAAAATCAGGCCGGTCATCATCCAGGCAATAATCTGCGACCGATTGGCCTATGGCTGTTTCTTGGTCCAGATTAAAATTGGTGTTCCAGCTTTTGGAAGCATAGGAGATGTTGCCTTTTAAGTCAGTGGTGACCAAAGCGTCCCCAATATTATCTACCAATAATCGGTATTCGGCCTCAAGTTGTTTTTTGGCAGAAATGTTGTAGCCAATACACAGTATATTATCCGGAGCTCCTTTGCTATTGGTTTGTGCAGAGAAATGCCATCTGTTCGTCTGCCATCCGCCCTGCCTTTTGGGTTTGCGTAAGTCAACTAGAAACGCCGTATTGGGTTGCTCCATGCATCGGGTTACAATATCAATGCACGCCTGATGGTCATCTGGGTGAATGGAGGGCAAAGAATCCTTGCCGATTGAAACAAAAGGGTGCCAGCCAAAGTCGTGTCTGAACTTTTCATTAAAATAAGTAAAGCGCCCTTCTATGTCTGTACTTAAAATATACAGCCCGGAGTTTTCCAGCACAGCACTGAGCTGCCGGTTTTCCTTTTGCAGCCTGATTTCAGTTTCTTTAAGGCGGGTGATATTATTGTGGGCGCCGAGCATCCTGGTGGGATGCCCGTTTTTATCCCTTATCGCCATCCCCCGGCACCTTACCCAAACAATATACCCTTTTTTGTGCCGGTAACGGACTTCCTGATCATAGGGATGGGAGGGATCTGCGAGGTGGGCGGCCAGGTTTTGTCTTGCGAGTTCAAGGTCATCCGGATTGATAAGATTTTGCCAGGACTTAGCCGTATGGGGCATTTCGGTAGGGTCGTAGCCCAGCGTTTTCCAAAACTTGGGGCTCATCCACTCCTGCTCCGGGTCGTTCAGGTCCCAGTACCAAAGCCCATCGAGGGAGGCTTCCTGCAAAAACTCAAAAACATCTTGATCAGATTGGACCAAGTCATATAGCTCCTGTTTCAGATAATGGTCTTTCATGGAATTGAAAATCAAGCAGCCTAACGGCTAAGGGGGACTGAGGGGAGGTTTTGTGCAAAATGTGATTAAATATAGTTAGGTTTGTTCATTAGTCAAGCCACGATGGGCTATTTTATGACTTTTGAAGCTACTTTTTTTTCTTTTTCCGCTTTTGCTCTGCTTCCAGATCTTCTATTTCAGAGAGCATGTCTTCTAAGCTCAACCCGGCATCTTCCGAAAGCAGGCGGGTGTTTTCGTATTCTCCCCGCTCTACATCCAGGACTTTGATCGCCTTGCCAATATAAGCTTCGATAGCCTCCAGCAGTTCCGCTTCATTAGGACTGCAGAAACTCAGCGCCTGCCCGCGGGCCTTACCCCGTCCCGTCCGCCCTACGCGGTGCACATAGTTTTCCGCCTGCTCTGGTAAGTCGTAGTTAATGACATAGGTTACACCGGGAATGTCAATGCCCCTTGCACTCACGTCAGTGGCAATGAGCACCCGTGTTGCCCCTTCCCGGAATTGCCGAAGTACAGCTGAACGGTCTTTCTGATCTTTGTCGCTGTGTATGGTCAGCGCCTGAATATCGACCCGCTCCATCGCTTTGGCGACCCGCTCGGCACGGACTTTGGTGCGGACGAAGACCAGGATTTTACTGTCGGGATTCTCTTTGATGATCCGCTCCAGAAAGAAGCGTTTGTCATCCATTTCTATCGCCGCTACGTAGTGGTCCACGTTTTTGGAAACCGGGTCCTTTGGCGAAATCTGAATGCGTATGGCCTGCTGATTGATTAGCGCGTAGGCCATTTTCTTAATGTGCAGGTTGATGGTAGCAGAGAAGAAAAGGGTCTGCCGTTTGGCCGGTAGTTTGCGGTGCAAGTCGCTAATGTCCTGCAAAAAACCCAGGTCCAGCATGTGGTCCGCTTCATCAAGCACCAGAATTTGAATGCGTTCGGGCCGCAGGTGCCCCTGACTGATCAGGTCGAAAAACCGCCCGGGAGTGGCAACGAGTACGTCCACACCTTTTTGAAGGGCCTCAATCTGAGGTTCCTGGTCCACCCCCCCAATAAGCGCCATGGTTTTTACGAGCGTATGGGCGCCGAGGTCCTGAAAGACTTTAGCTACTTGCAGGGCCAGCTCGTGGGTGGGCGTCATGACCAGGCAGCGCATGCCATCGTCTCTGCGGGCCTGCTGTTTTTGTACGTGCAGTTTGTGCAGGATAGGTATGGCAAAGGCAGCCGTTTTTCCCGTACCGGTTTGGGCAACAGCCAGCACGTCCTCTCCTTTGAGAATGCCGGGTATGGACTTATACTGAATATCGGTGGGCCGTTTAAGCCCGGCTTTTTCAATCCCTTTTTGTAGCTGTGGATGTAGGTTGTAGTCCTTAAACTTCATGTACTGCCTGTTTGACTTCGAAGGTACAATAAAAACTATTGGATTTCGTGCTTCGGCAGTCCTGTAGTGTATGTCATGCTGCCGTCAGGTCTGAGACTGCGATTGTGGGAAACCCCGGAGAACCCGTATTTTACCTTTCAAAACGAAAAAGCACCTTATGCAAATGATTCAAAAGTTAAGCTGGCTGTTGGTTTTCAGCCTTAGTGTTTTATCCTTTCCTTTATCCGGTCAGAATATCGACCTGGACCACTTTGAAGCCCTTGCGCCCCGCAGTATTGGCCCTGCTGGGATGAGCGGGCGGGTCACCACCATTGATGTAGTAAATGCTCAGCCTAACCGTATCTACATCGGCACTGCATCGGGCGGTGTCTGGTACTCCGGCAGCGGTGGCATCAAGTGGGAGCCTGTATTTGAGGATGCGCCTCTGCAGTCCATCGGCGCCCTGGCGATCAATCAGGATAATCCCGATGAAATTTGGGTGGGTACAGGCGAAGGCAACCCCCGGAACTCCCACAATAGCGGCGCGGGCATTTTCAAATCCATCGATGGGGGCAAAAACTGGAAGCGGATGGGGCTGGAAAACACCCGCACCATCCACCGGATCATTATCCATCGCGACAATCCGGATGTGGTGTACGCCGCTGCACTGGGCTCCGCCTGGGGCTCAAATCCGGAACGGGGCGTTTTCCGGACCGAAGACGGAGGAGAGACCTGGGAAAAAGTCCTGTTTGTCAATGACTCCACGGGCTGTGCGGATTTGGTGGTGGACCCCTCCAATCCGAACAAGCTGATTGCTGCCATGTGGGAATTCGGGCGTAAGCCCTGGTTTTTCAATTCTGGTGGCGAAGGTTCCGGCCTCTACGTATCCTTTGACGGTGGAGACAGCTGGGAAGAACGGACTTCAGAGGATGGCCTGCCAAAAGGAGACCTCGGGCGCATGGGGCTGGCGATTGCCCCTTCTAAGCCTAATATCGTTTATGCGTTGATCGAGGCGAAGAAAAACGGATTTTACAAATCTACGGACGGCGGCTTCAAGTGGAAACTGGTCTCCACCGAAGATATTGGCAATCGGCCTTTTTACTATGCCGATATCTTCGCAGACCCTAAGAACGAAAACCGGATTTTCAACCTTTGGTCCTATCTGTCTAAATCGGAAGATGGTGGCAAGACTTTTGAAGGCTTTGGCCGGGGCACCCACCCGGACCACCACGCTTTTTGGGTGCACCCCGAGAACCCTGCCTACATGATCGAAGGGAATGACGGCGGCCTGAATATCAGCCACGACGGCGGTGACACCTGGCGCTTTGTGCAAACTCTGCCCCTGGCGCAGTTTTACCACATTAGTGTGGATATGGATGTCCCTTACCATATCGCCGGCGGTATGCAGGACAACGGTTCCTGGGTGGGCCCCAGTTCGGTTTGGGAATACGGCGGCATTCAGAATACAGATTGGCAGGAGGTCTACTTTGGCGATGGCTTTGATGTGGTCTTCCGGCCCGATAACAACCGTTACGTATACGCCATGTCACAGGGTGGCAATGTGTCCTATATCGACCGGGAGACAGGCAAAAGCCGTTTCGTCAAGCCGGTACATCCGGAAGGGGAGGAGCTGCGCTTCAACTGGAATGCGGCTATCGCACAAAACCCCTTCCACGATTGTGGGGTGTATTTCGGCAGTCAGTATGTGCACAAAAGCATGGACTGTGGCCTGACCTGGGAAATCATTTCCCCTGACCTCACCACCAACGACTCCACTAAGCAGCGGCAGTTTGAAAGCGGCGGGCTGACCATCGATGATACCCGGGCGGAGAATTTTACCAATATTCTGGCTATCGCTCCCAGCCCGGTGGCCGAAGACGTGATTTGGGTGGGCACAGATGACGGCCACCTGCAGCTTACCCGGGACGGCGGCAAAACCTGGACAGAATTGAGCAGCCGCCTGCCCGGTGCCCGCCCCGGGAGCTGGATCCCCTATATCGAAGTCTCAGCAAGCGATGCCGGTGAAGCCTTTGTCATCGTCAATGATTACCGCCGCAACGACTGGCGCCCGATGGCTTACCATACGACCGACTTTGGAGCAACTTTTGACCGAATTGTAGATGAAGACCAAGTGGAAGGGCACGCGCTGTCTATCGTGCAGGACCCTGATGCTCCCAGTCTGCTGTGGCTGGGCACAGATTACGGGCTATACTTCAGCCTGAACGGCGGAGCAGACTGGCAGCAGTGGGATCAGGGCTTTCCGGCCACACCGGTACGTGATCTCAAAATCCATCCCAGGGACAAAGATTTGATTATCGGCACTTTCGGGCGTGCGGCCTGGGTACTGGACGATACCCGCCCGATGCAGGAGATTGCCAGGACAGAAGGCGGCGTTCTACAGGATACGTTCCGCACCTTTCCGGTCCCCGATGCGTACCTGGCTAATTACAAAAGCTACGAAGGCTCTCATTTTCCGGCAGACGGAGAATTCAGCGGGAAAAACCGCTCGCCTTACGCCCGGATTACCGTTTGGCAAAAACCAGCTGAGGAAGAAGAAGCTGATGAGGAGAAAGAAAAGGTGGACAAGCAGGAGGCTGAAGAAGAGACTCAGGAGGAAGGCCGGAAACTGGGCAAGAAAGCCCAAATCGTCGTGTTTGACATGGCAGGCGACACCATTCGCCGGTTTTCAGAAAAGCTTAAGCCCGGCATGAACCGCTTTACTTGGGACCTGCGTACCGAGGGTGTGCGATTCCCTTCCCGGCGGGCGGCGAAGCCTGACAGCGATCCACCACGGGGGTATCAGGTACTCCCCGGTGAATACAAGCTGGTCATCAGCAGTGGAGACTTTTCCGATTCCACAAAGGTACAGGTCCATGCCGATCCGAGGCTAGACGTTAATTTGGCCGATTTGCGGGCGGAGCACGCGGGCTATAAGGCGTTTTATGAGATGGTGGAAGAAGCGGAGGAAGCCTTCACTCGTCTTCAGGAGGCTCAAAAGACCATCAAAAGGGTGAACGAAGCGCTGGTCCATGCACCAGACAGTACGCTGAAGGCCATCAAAGCGCAAGGTAAGGTACTACAGGACAGCATCACGCAGCTGGAAGAGTTGTATATGCTGCCGGAGGACTTCAAAGGCATCCGGCGATCGACCGGCTTGCTCAACAGTACTTTATATGGCGTTTACTCCTACCTGGAAGGCGTGCAGGGGACCCTGTCACCGATGGGCCAAATGAAGGTGGACCAGGCAAAAGTGCAGGTCCGGGAAGTGACGGATAGAGTGGAATCCTTCTTTGAAAACGACTTTGCCGCTTACCGCAAAACGGTGGAAGCTGTGCCATTCTCACTATTTAAAGAATAGGACCGGACAACAAAGCAGGAAAAGGAGAAGCCCCGTTGGTATATCAGACCGGCGGGGCTTCTTTTCGTTTAGGAATGATGCGGAAAGTTACTTTTTGGTGCGCTTTCCGCCTTTGAGCTCCTTTTGAAGTTCCTCCAGTTTCTCCCATTCGCCAGCGTTTGCCAGTTTGGCCTGCTCCATCCAGGTAGCCGGATCGTGCATTTTGTAGCGAGGGCCAGCTGTGGTCAGTACTTCCTGTACTTTTGTCTTTTTTGCGGTAGCGAGGTCCTTGAAGGTCTTGATGCCTGCTTCGGCCAGCAGGGTAGCGATTTTTGGGCCAATGCCTTCAATTTTCTTAAGGTCATCAGTTGCTGTCTTCTTTGCAGCGGCTTTTTTAGGTGCTGCTTTTTTAGCAGGTGCTGCTTTCTTTGTCGCCGCTTTTGCCGGCGCAGCTTTCTTGGCTGTTTTTTTGGCAGGAGCTGCCTTTTCAGCTTTGGCAGGGGCTGCTTTGGGCTGTTCTTCCAGCACCACTACAGAGTTGTCGATGCCAGAGTAAGGAGAAGGAATGTAGCCATCGGCCTGGTGGTCATTTTCCCAGTAGGCTTCATCGATGAGGTAGCGGAACTGGTACTGACGGCCGGTTTCCAGTTCGAGTACGGCTTTGTACTCGTCCTTTGCGGCTTTCATTTTTGGAGCGGATTCAGGGCTCCAGTTGTTGAAGTCACCGAGAAGTTTTACTTCCTTAGCGCCGTTCACGGCATGGGCAGGCAGGCTGAAGGTTACTTTACAGACTGGCTTAGTTTTCAGATACTGTTTCTTAAGCATGGTTATAAGTTTTTTGATAGTGTTTGGTTTACACTAAGGTGCAAAGCTATTACAAAAATAGTTTTAATTCAATGCTTGTACAAAGATAATTGCCTGATTATCAATAGACGGTTGTAAGGGATGGACAACAAAGACATGGTCGCTAAGGGGAGGCTCGGAACAAAAAGTGTAGATTGGCAGTTTCCTCCGTTTTCTTTTTTTAAGCGACCGCTCCTTTCCGAATTTACTACGGTTTTAAAAAAGTGGATTCAGGACAGGGAGTTCAGGCAAAAAATAATTTCTTATTTAGATTTTTTTTATCTAACTTTACACTTGTCTTAAGAACCCAATCAAAAGACGCAACACAAAAACTCACCGGCTTTCAAGCCACTCTTTTACCTACAATAAGTAAGGACTATTTATTTAGTATCCTGTAATTATTATACACCCTTGATTTTGCGGAAAAAGCGCCTAAAACCCTAAATTAAAAGCGCAGGCGGTCTATTGTGTACCTCCCCCTATGCCAAATAAGACCTAATTATTTTACGCAAATTATAATCCACCTACAAATTAATACTGAAGTTACAACTGCTGTAGCCGTACGCTTAATCGTGTACACTATACCGGTTGGCGTTGGTCATACCTTTGGGTAAGGGACCGAGATGAAGATTTATTCTGCCTGCTTAGCGGCGAGGCCAAACGATCTGGAGCTGAACAATACTACTTAAACCTAAGAACTCCAGCAGACACTATGAAATAATTTTAGCCGCTACTTTACGGATGCCTGCCTTGCGCAGTGCATCCGTTTTTTCTTCCAAACATAGCCTTAAAATTCAATGCCCCCACACCCGCCTTGAGGCAGGGTGCAGGGGCATTATCTACTACATGCAACCCGCATTTGGAGCTTACATGCTAAGCTTTTTACGCAGGCTTGCCGGTATGCCTTCCTTATGGAGCAGGAACGACAGGGTCTTAAAACGAACGTAGTTTTTGCTCACGTACAGATAACCTTCGTAGTCGTTGCCCGTACCCCAGGAGTTCTTCACCAGATACCATTCCTTGCCGTTTTGATCTTTGGAGATGCCCACAATCTGCATGCCGTGGTCATCTGTGGTGGTATAGTTGTCATAAGCTTCCTGGCGCATTTCCACTGTGATTGCTGCTTCCGGCTTGGGTCCGTTGAAGAGTTGTTCCCGCTCTTCGGCAGACATATCGGCGTAGTCCTGCTCGGGCACAAATGCAATACCGTTCTTCCAGGAGAAGTACTTTTCGCTTACATCTGCTGCCCATGAAATGGAGTACCCATTTTCCAAGGCGTGGTCAATGATGGTGATCATGTCTTCCATGGCCACGTTGTACGACTCCCCGTAGGTCCAGTTGTCCGGCACCAGGATGACACACTTTTCGTAAAGAGGGTGATGGGTCCAGCTGGTGACCTGCACATAGTCATTGGCTTCAACGCCCACGACTTCTTTTGCAAACGACTTTGGGGTATAAGTCTTGCCCATGTATTCAAACGACTCTGGGTGTTCGCCCAGGTAAACATCCAGGACTTTGTTGTAGGCTTCTTTCCAAGCAGGGGAGAGGCGTTTGTTTTTATTCGCGATGACGGCATCAAGCATGCCTTTCAGGATCGCTTCCATCTCGCCGTGGCGGTTGTAGTCGTACCCATAGTTCAGGCCGGCATAGGCAGACTGAGGCACGGCCCCATATTTGCCGTACATATCGATCACATCCGGCAGTGCACCGCCCTGCCCGAAGTTCAGGTTGCCGTGAAGGCGCACGTAGCGGTCGGCTTTTTCTTCATAGGTATTGCGCACGGTGAACATTTCGGCCAGATCTACCGGCTCTTTACCCATGCGGATCATTTCGGACTCCAGAAAGGAGTTAGAGCTGTAGCTCCAACAGGTGCCGGATGCGCCCTGATTTTTCACGGAAGTACGCTCCAGGTCCACCACAGGTGTCCATTGGAAGCCGGCTTTGGCGTTTTCACTTTGGTTGTTTTTTACCTTGTTGATGAGGTCTACCTGAGCTCCTGCGGGCAGAGCCAACAGGAAGGCGAACAGGATAATCAGGATTGGATTGAGCTTCATGATTTATCTTTTGATGTTTCGGCGGAAAATAAGGAAATCTGCCGAAAAGACCTATGCATTTGCTTACCCCACCTGCCTTTAAACATCTACAGTGGCTTGCTTATGCTACCGCTTCCACATCTTCTGACATAGGAACTTTCGATTCCAGGTCGCATTCTTCATGCATGACAATGGTTGCAGCTACAGCCGCAATGAGCGGGGCGACCACCGGGCCAAGTACCGGCACCCAGAAAAGCAACCGGACTACGATGCCAATTGCGAGGTTGATGCCCAGGTTCTCTTTGGCTTTTTTAAAGCTTTCGTTTATGCTCAGACCATACTGTTCCTGATAGTTATCTACGACTGAAAAGCCAAGGAAGAAAGCTTCAATCACGAAAAGAAATCCCGGTTTCAGGAAGTCCAGGAATTCAAAAATCCCGAAGAAAATCTTGACCGGTATGGCCACTAGTAGTGTCATCAGCCAGGCAAAACCACTGACGATCAGCATCCGGATTTGGGCATTCAGAAAATCTCCAAATGCGGCCTTGCTGTCCCTGCCTGCAATGAGGCGCAGGGTCTGACGGGAGGCATGGAAAATGATGACCTCTAGCAGGACGAGCATGAGGAAGCGGCTACCGCTGTCCGTCAGAAAGCCGATACTGTTGTCGTAAAGATTTTGGGCAAAAGAGGTCACTCCGGAAAAAGACAGTGCTATGGCATTCTCGTTGAAGCCTTCAAAGAATTCCAGGGCATCGCCAATCATATTGAGCCCCACCAGAATGGCCACAAAAGTAAGGATACGGGAAAACCATCCATAAGTCCAGAATCCCTCCCATACGCGCTCTCTGAGAATAAACCGTACGGCGGCGGGAAAACTCACTACCGTGTACCGGAATTGTTCTGCCTCTTCTTTATAGTCGATGTCTTTCCACTTCATGGTGTCGGGTTTGAAAGAAATCTAAAGTACAGAACAATCGGTCAATAGAAAAAGGTTTTCGCTGAAAATGGCACGCTTTTGGACCAACAACCCAACCCTTTTGGGCCGGGCATACGACTCACACCATATACCTGTTACGGATGGCCTACCTTAAGTGCCGCAAGGGGCGTTTCATGTCATAGGCTGCGAGGCCATTCATCAACAGTAAACTAAACCGAAACCATTATGCATAAGTATCTTGTATTATTTCTGGCTACTGCCCTGCTTTGGGGATGTTCTTTAGACGAAAGCGATGAGCCCGGGCGGTACAGCGACAGTACCCTTATAAACGGTGTTAACGGAGCAGGAGGGCCTTACATTAACTATGATGTTACGGGTGAGCAGTACGCCGAAATCATCGAAAACCCCTTCATCGCCACTGCCGAAGAACCCACTTCCACCTTCTCCATTGATGCGGACGGCGCTTCCTACAGCAATGCCCGCCGTTTTCTGACCGATGGCATTATGCCGCCCCCGGATGCTTTGCGTACCGAGGAGCTCATCAATTACTTCGACTACGACTACCCCCAGCCTGAGGGCCCAGACCCGATCGGGCTAAACGGAGAAGTCAGCCGTTGTCCCTGGGCGCCGGCCCATAAACTGGTCCGTATTGGCATAAAGGGTCAAACCATTGAGGAGGAGGATATCCCGCCTTCCAACCTGGTTTTTTTAATTGACGTTTCCGGTTCCATGGGGAGTGCAAGGAAACTGCCGCTTTTGCAGGAAGCCTTCAAACTACTGGCACAGGAGCTTACTGCCGAAGACCGTGTCGCTATCGTCACCTATGCCGGACAGGCGGGTGTGGCTTTGCCTTCCACGGCAGGGGATCAGACCGAGACGATTATCAACGCCATCGAAGGGCTGACCTCCGGTGGCAGCACTGCGGGCGCTGATGGCATCAATACGGCTTACGAAATTGCCCTGGATAACTACATTGAAGAAGGCAATAACCGGGTAATACTGGCTACCGATGGCGATTTCAATGTCGGGCCATCGAGTACGGATGAATTGGTGCAACTCATTGAAGAGAAGCGGGAGCAGGGCGTCTTCCTGACCGTCCTGGGCTTCGGTACCGGCAATTTAAACGATCAGCTCATGGAGCAAATCGCCAACAACGGGAATGGCACTTACGAATACATTGACAATCAGCAACAAGCGGAGAAAGTCCTGGTGGAAGAGCTCGGCAAGCTATATACTGTAGCCAAAGACGTAAAAGTCCAGGTCACCTTCAACACGAATTTGGTAGAAGCCTATCGTTTGATCGGCTACGAAAACCGTTTGCTGGACAACGAAGACTTTGAGGACGATGAAGCAGACGGAGGGGAGATCGGTTCCGGGCAGGCCATTACAGCACTTTACGAAATCAAGCCAGCCGGTGGTGGTGGGAGCAGCTTTGGCGTCCCTACATTTACCATCGAATTCCGGTACAAAGACCCCACTTCGGATGTTAGCCAGCTGATCTCTTTAGACATCCCTGATCAAAGCGCAACCTTTGATCAGGCATCTGAGCATATGCGGTTTGCGGCTGGGGTAGCCAGTTTTGGGCTGCTAATGCGGGATTCAGAATACAAAGGGCAAACCAGTTATGATGAGATTTATAACTGGTGCTCCGGTGCAATGACTTACGACCCGGGCGGGTACCGGCAGGAATTGTTAGAACTCATTGAAAAAGCGAATGAACTTAGTGACTAATCGCCTACGGGCACTTCAAAGAAAAAAGTAGTGCCCTTGCCTTCTACGCTTTCAAAACCGATGCTGCCACCCAGCAGCTCCAGGTAGCGGTGCACGATATTCAGGCCCAGCCCGGTGCCTTGGATATTGACGGCATTATCGGCCCGGAAGAAGCGGCTGAACAAGTGTTTTTGGTCGCTCTCCGGGATGCCGATGCCCTCGTCCCGCACCTTAACTTTGAGCGTGCCTTGCTCAAGCCGGGCCGTCAGCCATACGGTTGAGCCGGCATCGGAATATTTGATGGCATTCGACAGTAGGTTGAGCATGATGTTTTTGAGGATTTTTTTATCGATCATCACCTTCTCGCCCAGGTCCTCGAAGTCCCGGACCACGCTTTGTTCTTTTTTCAAAAGGACATGCACGTCATCAACGGACTCTTCGAGCAATTCCGGCAGGCTGACCGGAGAAGGCACGTTGCTGATTTTACCCTCTTCCAGTTTGCTCAGGGAGAGGAAATCGCCCAGGATGCCGGTTAGGTTAGTCACGGCAGACTGAATGCGGCGCAGGTGTTTTTCGCGTTTGGGCTGTTGGGTAGTATCCGTGTATAGCTTGACCAGTTCAGAGGAAGAAGCAATGGTCGTAAGGGGGGTACGGAATTCGTGTGAAGCCATAGAGACGAAGCGCGATTTGAGTTCGCTCAGTTCTTTTTCCCGTTCGAGTGCTTGTCGCAGTTCCTCCTCGTTTTGCCTCAGGGCTTCCTCTGCGGCCCGCCTTTCCTTGATTTGCTCTTCCAGTTTGAGGTTGGACTGAAGGAGTTTGTTGACCACCTCGGTCAGCTTTTCCGTTCGTTCTTCGACTTTTTGCTCCAGCTCCCGGTTAAGATTGATGATTTCTTCTTTAGCCTTATGTTCTTCGGTCAGGTCGTGGATAACGCCGGTGAACAGCAGCCCAACCTCTGTTTCAATGCGGCTGACCCCAAGCCGGAAAGGGAATAATTCGCCGTTTTTGCGTTTTCCCTGTACTTCCCGGCCCACGCCAATAATTTGCCCTTCGCCAGTAGCCATATAGTTTTGGAGGTAGCCATCGTGGGCACTACGGTGGGGCTCCGGCATGAGCATGCTTATGTTTTGCCCAAGCATTTCCTCAGCCTGGTATCCAAATAGCTGGCTTGTGGCTTCATTAGTCATTTGAATCTGGCCCCGGTGGTCAATAATGATGATACCGTCCACAGCATTGCCAATAATCGCTTCCAGGGTGTTGCGGCTCTCCTTTAAGGCGCGGGCATTTACATTTTGCTGGGTGATATCCTGCAAGAGGACTAAAATAATGCTTTCATCTAAAGTGGGGATGAGACTGGTGGTCGCTTTGAGGCAGACCGGTTGGCCATCCGGAGTAGTCAGGTGTACCTGAAAGGATTGTTCCTGGTCCCATCGGATGCCGGAGAGCTGGGTTTTAAGCTTTTGGCTCAAGACGCTGTCCGGATGGAGTACTTCCGCTTCTGTAGGCACATTTATCAGGTCGAGCAGCCGCTGATTACAGGTGAGCGGCATTTGCTGATCGAGGTTATAAACCACGAGGCCAGTAGGGATCCACTCAAACATATGACGGTAGAGCTCCAGCCCTTTGGTTATAGAGTCACGGAGGTGGAGGACTAAAAAATAAAGGCTCTGCTCCTTTTCCCATCCCCCCCTGAGGGTATAGGCTACGGTATGGGCATATTCTTCGTGCTCAATGGTCGTTAGGCCATGCTGTTCTTGCGCAGAGAACGTCTCGGGTATCTCAAGGACAGGTATGAAATCACGGATATTTTTGCCTTTCACGGATTGGGCATCTACACCAAGGATACGGGCAGCAGAGGCATCTACGCCAAGGATAAGCCCATCCGGGCGGACGGTAGCCAAACCGCTTATTTGCTGGCTCATAAAGCGCTCAAAGAGAAGCGGCGTTCGATGTGATGGTTGACTATGGTTGGGTGTATCTGACATTTCTGCTTAAACGTTACCGGTGCGTAAATATAAACGCCTGTGGGTAAAAAGCCAATACCGGAGCACTTTATATCAGAAACTGTTATTAATGGCAGTGTCCGGAATCAAGCTTGCCGAAGGGGGCAGGCTGATATAATTCAAATACCTACCTGACTTATGTCATAAGTACCGTACGGCCTTTTTGTGCACCTTGCTGCCAGATTAAAAACCGAAGGAGCATGAATAAGATATTAGTACTAGGCTTGGGCAATAGTCGCCACCGGCAGCTTTTCCGGCAGCTGGAAGACGTTGTCCGGGAGCTGGACCTGACTGCTCCGATAGAACAGGTGATGGACGTAGAGACGATCCTGGCCTCAGGCGTCAGTTCCATACCTGCCATTATTGTGAACGGCAAGGTCTTTTTTGACGGCAAAACCAATCCAACACGAGCAGAACTTCGACGCCTTTTTTTAAGCGTTTTAGCCAGCCCCAGTGAGCATTAGCTACAGGGGGGCACTTCCATTTTTCAACTTGGCCACAAAGGAGTTCAATGAAGAAAATATTGCTGGTAGAAGACACGCCTACGATCCGGGAAAACCTTACCGAGTACCTGGAACTAAGCGGTCATGATGTAGTAGTGGCAACCAACGGGCAGGAGGGCTGGGCTTTCCTGCAGGCGGAACAGCCGGACCTCGTCATCTGCGATGTGAAAATGCCGTTACTGAACGGATTCGAAATTAAAGAACGCGCCAATCAGGACAAGGCGCTTAAAGACATTCCCTTTATCTTCCTGTCTGCAGCGGCTCAGAAAGCGGATGTCGCCAGAGGGCAAACCCTCGGGGCAGTCGCTTACCTGACTAAGCCTTTTGATATGAAGGACCTGCTGAGCTGGGTAGACAAAGTTTAAGGTTTTAGTATCGCTTGCAGGTCGGCAGGAGAGTAGGCAACGGACTTCAGGGTCTTGTTGTCTTCCTTCCGGTAGACCAGAAAGCGCCCGTCCTCCTCCACGACATAGCTGTCGAAGCCACGCTCGGTTTTATAGTAGGCCATCGTCTGCTCCGCTTCCTCCCGGGTGCTGCAGGCCTTGCTCATATTTGAACGCTGCACCTCCTCAAACAGGGCTTTGAACTTATCCGCCAGCCCAAATTCCAGGATGGCTCCCGAAAGCACGTACTGAATGTCACAAAGCGCATCGGCGATTTCCGTAAGATCGCGGTCGGCAATAGCCTGCTCCAGCTCCTTTACTTCTTCTGCCAGCAGACTGACCCGGAGCTTGCAGCGGGTTTCATCCGGAATGGTGGGCGCCGGCTCTATGGGGTGCTTAAAAGTACGGTGGAAGGCAGCAACTTGCCGAAGTGCATCTGGGTGGTCCATATCGTCTGATTTTGCCCAAAAGTATTATTTTTCGGGCAACTTTCCGGAGCGCCCTGCCCAATCTCCGAATATTAGTTTGGCTTTGAAAACAATTAATAGGCTTTCGCGCTTCCATATTGGCGTAAGTCGACTAATTTTGCGCTGTTTTTTGTCCAATTATCATTAAACCAGAAGCATTGGCTGCAACCAACCGATACTTTGACCTCATCGATCAGACCTTCTACTTCCCGCAGGAGGGCTTTGATCTGGAAGATGGCAACCTGTTGTTCAACGGGGTCCCGCTTCGTTACCTCATTCAGAAATACGGCACTCCCCTTAAGCTGACGTATCTGCCCAAAATTGGTTCGCAGATCAAAAAAGCCCGGAATATGTTTACCCGGGCTATGAAGGCAATGGGCTACCGTGGCAAGTACCACTACTGCTACTGCACCAAAAGCAGCCACTTCAGCCATGTGCTCAATGAGGTGTTGCGGCATGGCGTGGAGATAGAAACCTCCTCGGCATTCGATATTGACCTCATCCGCCGCCTGCACAAGCGGGGCCGGCTGCAGAAGGAAACCATTATCGTTTGCAACGGCTTTAAAACCCGGGGCTATCTCGAGCGCATCGCTGCCCTTATCAACGATGGCTTTGAGAATGTCATTCCGGTCTGCGATAATATGGCGGAGCTGGACTTCTACGAGCAGCACGTGAAAGGAGTCTGCAAAATTGGCTTGCGCGTGGCTACAGAAGAGGAGCCCAACTTTGAGTTTTATACCTCCCGCCTCGGCATCCGGCACGCGGATGTCCTGCGCTTTTTTGAGGAGCGTGTTAAGAACAACGATAAGTTCCAGCTCAAAATGCTCCACTTTTTTGTGGACACGGGTATCAAGGACTCCCTCTACTACTGGGGCGAACTGAAGAAAGCCATCAAATTGTACTGCGAGCTGAAGCGCAACAGTCAGGACCTTAAGGCCATCAATATCGGTGGGGGAATGCCTATCCGCAATTCTCTGGGCTTTGAGTTCGACTACAAATACATGGTCAAGGAAATCGTAGGCCTCATTTCGCAGGCCTGTGAGGAAGAGGAAATTCCGGAGCCGGATATTTTCACCGAATTTGGCAAGTACACGGTAGGGGAGAGCGGCGCGACCATCTTCTCTGTCCTCGGCCAAAAGCTACAGAACGATTCCGAGATGTGGTACATGATCGACAATTCCCTTATGACCACATTGCCCGATACCTGGGGCATCAGCGAGCGGTTCATCCTCCTGCCCATCAATAAATGGTACAACGACTACCGACGGGTAAACATCGGAGGGCTGAGCTGCGACAATTCCGACTACTACAACTCTGAGGTGCATGAAAGCCAGGTTTACCTGCCGGCCTTCCCTTCCACCGATGAGGAGCCGCTTTACCTGGGCTTCTTCCACACCGGCGCCTATCAGGATTCGATCAGCGGGTACGGTGGCATCAAGCATTGCCTGATCCCTTCGCCCAAGCATATTTTGGTGTACAAGGACGATCAGGGGAATCTCGTGGACGAGCTCTATCAGGCGGAGCAAAGCCCGGAAGCTATGCTGAAAATCCTGGGCTACTAGAGAAATTTACAATGAAACGCCCCGCTTCCAGGGGATAAAGTCGTCCTGTTGCAGCTGCATGGCTTTCGGGTCTGTTTCCCCGTTGGCTACCTCGATGATGAGCTCCAGCAGGGCTTCGCCTTTTGACACCAGGTTGTCTTCACCGGTGATGATGGTGCCCGCATCGATATCGATCAGGTCAGGCATTCGCCTGGCCAGTGCCGTATTTGTAGACATTTTGAGGGTGGGCGCTACGGGGTTGCCGGTGGGGGTGCCCAGCCCGGTGGTAAATACAATGATATTCGCTCCGGAGCCGGCCAGGCCGGTCGTGCTTTCCACATCATTACCAGGTGTACAAAGTAGGTTTAGCCCAGGCGTGAAGGCCTGCTCGGTGTAGTCGAGCACAGCGGTGACCGGTGAGGAGCCTCCTTTCTTCGCAGCCCCGGCGGACTTGATCGCGTCTGTAATCAATCCGTCCCGGATATTGCCCGGTGAGGGGTTCATATCAAAACCGGACCCCACTTCCGCTGCCCGGCGGGCGTAGGTCTGCATAAGGTCGTAAAACTTCTGCGCGGTTTGCTCATCCCGGCAGCGGTTCAACAGTTCCTGTTCCACGCCGTTCAGTTCCGGAAATTCAGATAGAATAGCGGTGCCGCCCATGGCCACCAGGATATCCGTAGCGTGGCCCAGCGCCGGATTGGCAGAAATACCAGAGAAGCCGTCCGAGCCGCCGCATTCCAACCCAAGGGTGAGTTTACTTAACGGTGCAGGCTCCCGTTGCGCCTTATCAGCCTGAATCAGGCCCACGAAGGTCTGCTTAACGACTTCGGCTATGAAGTGCCGTTCGGATTGACTTTGCTGTTGCTCCAAGATGAAGAGTGGACGGCTGTATTTGGGCGCTATACGTTGCAGGGCTTCCCGGAGGTGCGCGGCCTGTGCATGCTGACAGCCCAAACTGAGCACGGTTGCGCCTGCTACATTGGGATGGGCAATATAGCCAGCCAGCAACTGGCAGAGTGCTGTTGCATCTTCCCTTGTGCCCCCACAGCCTGCCTGATGGGTCAAAAACTTTATGCCATCCACTTGCGGAAACACCCGGTCTTCCTTCAGAGCAGCCCCTTCCCGGATGATTTCTTCCTGCAAGAGGGCGGCTTCATCTGCTCCCGACCGGTAGGCTTCCACGAGGCGGCGGGTGTCTACGGCAAACTGACGCTCCGTTACGTAGCCCAGTTCTGCCGTCATAGCTTCCCGTATGACCTGTATGTTTCGGTTTTCACAAAAGACCAGCGGAATGACCAGCCAGAAATTACGGGTGCCGACCCGTCCGTCTTCCCGGTGGAATCCCCGGAAGGTCCGCCCCTCAAAGCGGGAAATGTCTGGTTTTTCCCAATCGGCTGATCGTTCCGCCATGGTGAATGCTTCGGCAGCGTGCACCAGGTTTTCCGTTGTGATTTTCCCACCCGCAGGAATATCCCGGGTAGCCTTCCCTACAAGTACACCGTACATATATACCGCTTCGGCGGCTGATAGTGGCTGCAGGGTGAATTTGTGCTTGGCGGCAATGGGTTCTGCCAGCTTTACCACACCCCGGGGCGTATCCAGTTGTTGTGCTTCAGCAAGATCACGCAGGGCAACGCCTACATTATCTTTCGGATGTATAATCAGAAATGGGTCGTGCATTGCTGGTTTTTTTAGTAGCCAAATACTCCCGGCAGCCACAAGGACAGCCCCGGTACATAGGTGACAATGAGCAGGGCAACAATCATGGCAATAAATAGCGGCAGCAGTGGCTTGACGACTTTCTGAATGCTTGTGCCGGCTACACCGACGCCCACAAACAATACCGATCCCACCGGAGGCGTACACAGCCCAATGGAGAGGTTCAGTACCATGATGATCCCGAAGTGGACCGGATCCATACCCATTTCCTGTACCACCGGCAGAAAAATGGGCGTGAAGATGAGCACTGCTGGCGTCATGTCCATAAACACCCCCACAAACAGCAGGATCAAATTGATAATCAGAAGGATCACCACCGGGCTGTCGCTCACCGATAGCAGCAGTGCGGTAATCTGCTGAGGGATATTCTCAAATGCCATAATCCAGGACATGCTCATGGACGTACCAATGAGCAGCATCACAATAGCTGTGGTACTGACCGCGTGCAGTAAAATACCTGGCATGTCACGGATCTTAAACTCTTGGTACCAGAAGCCCAGGACAAGGCAGTACAACACGGCTACAGCGGAGGCCTCTGTGGCTGTAAAAATACCTGCCACAATCCCGCCGATCACGATAATCAGCAGCAATAAACTGGGCAGGGCATCCAGAAAAGCCCTGGCAACTTCCCGCAGTTGACTGCGCTCGCCCACGGGGTAGCCTTTCCGTTTGGACCAGACCCCAGCGACAATCATCAGGAACAGACCGGTGAGGATTCCCGGCAGGTATCCTGCCAGAAACAGGGCCGCAATCGAAGCCCCACCGCTGGCCAGGGAATAAACAATCAGGATATTACTGGGCGGGATGGTCATGCCCGTGGTTGCCGAAGTGATGTTAACAGCTGCACCAAAAGATTTGTCATAACCCTCGTCCTCCATACGCTTGCCCATAAAGCCACCAATGGCAGAGGCCGCAGCTACAGCCGAGCCGGAGATCGCCCCAAAGAGCATAGCGGCAATGATATTCACATGTGCCAGCCCCCCGGGCAGGGAGCCCACCAGGGTCTTGGCAAAATCAATCAGCCTTCGGGCAATTCCGCCCCGGTTCATCAGCTGACCGGCCAGGATGAAAAACGGAATAGCCAGCAGCGCAAAGCTGTCGAGCCCCGTGGCCATGCGCTGGGCCACAGTCGTGAAAGCTGGCATAGCCGGTATGCTGACCAGCATGGTAAACAGGCTGGAAATACCAATACTCCAGGCAATGGGAACTCCAATGCCCAGTAAAATCAGAAAGGACAAGACCAGAATAAGGACTTCCATAGGGTGTATTTAGGCCTGAGCTTCGGTTGGGGCACCGCGCTCAGCAAGTTTGTAATAGATAATGAGCAGCCCGCTGACAGGGACGACGCTGTAGACCACCGAAAGCGGCACCTGCAGAGCAGCAGAATATTGCCCGAGCTTGTAGGTGATGTAGACCAGGCGGGCACCGCCAGCCACTAGCACTGTGGCCGAAAAACCTGCGATCAGCAGGCGGATGGCCCACTGCAGCCGTTGTTTAGCGGCGCCTTCCAGTCGTTCCGGCAGGATGTCAATAGCAAGGTGCTGATTTTGCCCGGCTACATAGGCTGCACCCAGCAAACCAATCCAGATCAGCAGAAACCGCGCCAACTCCTCTGTCCAGGGGCTTTGCGAGCCCATAATGTATCGGGTGAAGACCCCCCAAAGCACATCTACGGTCATGACAGCCATGAGAAAGGCCAGGAAATAGCCTACATACTTATTGATGTTGTTTCGCATTACTGTACGGCTTGAATTTGCTGAATCAGTTCGTAAATTTCGGGGTCATCCTTGTAGCGCTCGTAGATGTCTTCCACGCGTGCTGCAAAGGGAGACTTATCGGGGTAGTTGATTTGCACACCCGCGGCTTTTACTGCATCCAGGGCTTCCTGTTCGGATGCTGCCCAAACTTCCCGCTGGTAGCCGACCGAAGCATCTGCTGCTTCCTGCAGCCAGGTTTGTTCCTGTGCGGTCAGGCGCTCCCAGGTATTGGTGCCGATCAGCATCACATCGGGGACGGTGCTGTGCTCATCGATGGAGTAGTACTTGCAGACCTCATAGTGGCGGGAAGTGAAAAAGCTGGGCGGGTTATTCTCCGCTCCGTCCACTACGCCCTGCTGTAGTGCGGTATACAATTCCCCAAAGGAAATTGGGGTGGGGGCGCCGCCCAGTGCCTTGACCATTTGCATGGCGGTCTGACTGTTCATCACGCGGACCTTCAGGCCGGCGAGGTCTTCCGGCGAATTAATGGGGCGGTCCTTGGTATAGAAACTCCGGCTGCCGGCGTCATAAAAACAAACACCCCGGAGCCAGTAGTTCTGGGCTTCCAGCAGGAGGTCTTTGCCGATAGGCCCGTTTAAGACCGCCCAGGCATGTTCATCGTCCCGGAACAGATAAGGCAGGCCGAGCACCTTCATCCGGGGCGCAAAATTCTCCAAAACAGCAGCCGATACCTTCGTCATGCCCAGGCTGCCAATCTGCAGCAACTCCAGGCATTGCCGCTCGGAGCCTAGTTGGCCACTGGGATAAATGTCGATGCGCATTTGCCCGTTGGACCGCTCCTCCACCTGCCCGGCAAAATAGACCATGCCCTTGTGTACAGGATGGGAAATATCCAATCCGTGCGCCAGTTTGATAGCGGTCACAGCATCTTGCTGGCTACAGCCACTAAACAAAAGGAACGCAACCGGGAGTAGTATTAATTGGAGGGATGACTTCATGTCTGCTTCGGCTTTACTTCCTGAATCGTGTCGAGGGTGGCCCTGACATCGGCGGTCAGCTGGTCAAAGTCCCCGCGTTTGAGCACTGACTTGGTAATCAGCTTGGAGCCCATGCCCACGCAGGTCACCCCGGCATCAAACCAGGATTTGAGGTTGTCCGGATCGGGTGAAACGCCGCCGGTAGGCATGATGCTGGTCCAGGGGCAGGGGCCTTTGATGGCTTTCACAAAGCCCGGCCCGAGGGTGCTTCCCGGGAAGACCTTTACAATCTCTGCCCCCAGTTCTTCTGCCTTGGCAATTTCGGTTAGGCTGCCGCAGCCGGGCGACCAGAGGACCTTCCGCCGGTTGCAAACGATGGCAATATCTTCCCGCAGTACTGGTGTGACGACAAAGTTTGCGCCCAGCTGTAGGTACAGGCTGGCGGTGCCGGCGTCCGTCACCGAGCCTACGCCCAGCATCATGCCCGGTAATTCCTTCAGGGCATATTTATTGAGTTCCTGAAATACCTCGTGAGCGAAGTCCCCCCGGTTGGTGAATTCCAGTATGCGGGCACCGCCATCATAGCAGGCTTTGAGCACCTTTTTGCACAACTCGGTATCACTGTGGTAAAACAGGGGGACGAGGCCGGTTTCCGCCATCGTTACCGCGACTTCTATTCTTGAATATTTGGCCATAAAAGGTTTATTTTTCTCCGTCACTTATTAAACCATTTGGTCGCGCACGGGGCGCAACCAAATGACCAAAGTAGTTTATGAAACAAAATTCTTTTAGTTTCGGTACTGTTTTAGCGGCTCACCCGCCCGGAGGCATCTCCCTGCATTAGTTTTTCAACCTCGGCTACCGTAACGAGGTTAGCGTCTCCATAAATGGTATGCTTCAGGCAGGAGGCGGCTACCGCGAAGTCCAGCGCCCGCTGATCATCGTCTGGATAAGTCAGCAGCCCGTAAATCAACCCACCCATAAAGCTGTCGCCACCACCTACGCGGTCCACGATGTCGGTAATTTGGTAAGTCGGCGCTTCGAAGAGGGTTTTCCCATCGTACAGCACACCGGACCAGGTATTGTGGGAGGCGCTAATAGAGCCCCGCAGGGTAATAATCGCTTTTTTGCACCTTGGGAAACGCTCCATCAGCTGCTGGCAAACCGAGGTATATGCCTGTGCATCAATGGTATCTCCTTTAGTGACATCTACGCCTTCGGGCTCGATTCCAAAGTGTTTTTCGGCATCTTCCTCGTTGCCCAGGATGACATCACAGCCTGCCACCAGGTCGGGCATGACCTTGGCAGGTTTTTTCCCATATTGCCAAAGGTTTTTGCGGTAGTTGAGGTCTGTTGAAACCGTAATGCCCATTCGATTGGCTGCTTGTACTGCTTCCAGGCAGGCATCGGCAGCGCCCTGAGAGATGGCAGGGGTGATGCCGGTCCAGTGGAACCACTGCGCATCTTTGAAGACGGTCTCCCAGTCGATCATACCCTTCTCAATGGAAGCCATACCGGAGTGAGCCCGGTCGTAGACCACCTTGCTGCCTCGGGCCACCGCACCGATTTCCAGAAAGTAAATGCCCAGCCGTTCACCACCGCGGGCAACATGCTGCGTGCCCACGTTGCGTTTACGCATTTCCATTAGGGCGCACTCGCCAATATCATTGTCCGGCAGGCGGGTGACAAACTCAGTTGGGAGCCCGTAATTGGCCAGAGAAACGGCCACATTCGACTCTCCACCGCCGTAGATCACTTCAAAGGAACTGGCCTGGGACAAGCGCCGGTGGCCGGGCGGCGTTAGGCGTAACATGATTTCACCAAAAGTGATGATCTTTTTCATTTGATTGAACAGCTTTAGAATTTAAAGTAGTTTTTTGCATTGTGGTAGCAGATGTCCGCTACGATTTTACCCAGCCACTCGATATCATTGGGCAATTGTCCGTTGTGAACATCCCTGCCAATCAGGTTGCAGAGGATGCGCCGGAAGTATTCGTGGCGGGGGAAGGACAAGAAGCTGCGGCTATCTGTGAGCATGCCGATGAAGCAGCTGAGCAGACCAAGGTTGGACAGTGCATTCATCTGCTTTTCCATGCCGTCTTTCTGATCGAGGAACCACCAACCCGAGCCAAACTGCATCTTTCCGCGCACGCTGCCGTCGTTGAAGTTCCCCGCCATGGTGGCAAAGATTTCATTATCCGCCGGATTGAGGTTATAAAGAATGGTCCGGGGCAACTGATCATCGCGGTCCAGGGTATCGAACAGGCGGGATAGCCCCTGTGCCTGCTTCCAGTCGCCCATGCTGTCGAAGCCCGTGTCCGGCCCCAGTTGTTGCAGCATCCGGGAGCTGTTGTTGCGCAGGGCGCCCAGGTGCAATTGCCAGGCCCATCCTTTCTGATGGTAGAGCTTGCCTAGTTCGGTCAGTACGGCCGTACGGTATTTGGCGCAAGCCTCCGCAGACAACTCCCTGCCGGCACGCTTGTCCGCAAAAGCCTGCCGGGCTTCTGCCATCGTCCATTCTACTGCATCCACGCACTCCAGCCCATGATCAGCCAGCCGGCAGCCCCGGTCGTGGAAATACGCAATGCGCGCTTCGAGTGCCGACAGCAGCTGGTCCAGGGTCTGAAGACCCGTACCCGCCACCATTTCCAGTTGGTCTATATAGTCGTTAAAGGTTGTTTTTTCAATTAGGATGGCCTTATCGGGGCGGAAGGCCGGCAGCATGCGTAAATCAGTATCAGCATCTGCCATTTGCTTGTGGTAAGCCAGGTCGTCCACGGGGTCATCCGTAGTGCAGACCAGCTCTACGTTCTGCTGCCTGAGCAGTCCACGGGCGCTGTAGGAAGCCTGCTGCAATTGCTCAGTGGTGGTATCGTAAACTTCATCTGCCACATCCGGATGGAGCAGCTTGGTTACCCCAAAGTAGCGCCTCAACTCCAGGTGGGTCCAGTGGTAGAGGGGGTTGCGCATGGTGTAAGGCACGGTTTTTGCCCAGGCCCGGAACTTCTCCCGGTCTGGCGCATCACCGGTGACAAAGCGCTCATCCACGCCGAGGGTTCGCATGGCCCGCCATTTGTAGTGGTCGCCGTCCAGCCAAACCTTGGTGATATTGGCAAACTGTGCATCTTTAGCGATGGCATCCGGTGGCAGGTGGTTATGGTAGTCGATGATGGGTTGTACCTTGGCGTAGTCATGGTACAACGCACAGGCCACCGGGTTTTCCAGGAGGAAATCGTCGTTGAGAAAAGGCTTGATTTGCTGTTGCGTAATGGTTGATGGCATCTGCGCTAATGGTTTAAAGTTTGCAATAATCCGTACTCCAGCCCCCGGAGTTCTGCCAGGCCCCTGAGCCGCCCGATGGCAGAATAGCCGGGGTTGACCTTTTTCCCAAGGTCGTCCAGCATCTGATGTCCGTGGTCCGGGCGCATCGGAATGGAGCGCTCCCGGCTTTGCTGCAGCCGGACAATTTTCTTCATCACTTCGTACATATTGGTACTTCCTGCAAGATGGTCATCTTCGTAGAAACTGCCGTCCTGTTCTCTCCGTACATTCCGGAGGTGGAAAAAGTAGATGCGTTCGCCAAACTGCTCAATCATAGCCGGGAGGTCATTATCTGCCCGGGCACCGTAAGAACCGGTACAGAAGCAAAGCCCGTTGTTGGGGTGGTCTACGCCCGCCAGAATTGCCGCTGCATCCTCCGCTGTGCTCACAATACGGGGCAGGCCCAGTATGGGGAAGGGCGGGTCATCAGGATGGATGGCCAGAAAAACGCCCGCCTCAGCTGCCGTTGGGGTAATGGCGCTCAGGAAGTCAATCAGGTTTTGCCGGTATTCCTCTGGCCCAATATCCTGATACAGGGCAACCTTACGGCGTAGGGCTGCGAGGTCATAGCCTTGATCCGTCCCTGGCAGCCCGGCAATGAGGGTGTTGATCAGCTCCGCTTTTTCGGCAGCTTTCATTTGCCCGAAGTAGCCTCTGGCGCGCTGCAGCTGTTTACTATCGTAATGCTGCACTGCTTTGGGCCGCTCCAGGATGAAAAGGTCAAAAGCCGCCAGTGCAGTCGCATCGTACCGCAGGGCATGGGATCCATCGGCTACTTTGTAATGCAAATCGGTACGGGTCCAGTCCAGCACCGGCATAAAGTTGTAGGTCACCACCGGAATACCACAGGCCCCCAGGTTGCGCAGGGTCTGTTGGTAGTGTTCGGTATAGCGTTCCCATTCGCCCGTCTTACGCTTGATCTCGTCATGCACGGGTACGCTTTCCACAACCGACCAGGTCAGCCCGGCGGCTTCAATCTTCGCCTGGTGCGCCTGAATGGCTTCCACCGGCCACACTTCCCCAATTGGGATGTGGTGCAGTGCACTAACAATACCGGTCGCTCCGGCCTGGCGGATATGCGAAAGGCTTACCGGGTCCTGATCACCAAACCATCGCCAGGTTTGTTCCAACTGCTTCATGGGTGCGTTTTAGGAATGTGATATTTATTACTTTCTTAGGGGGTCCATCCTATCTTTACCTGTAACCTTACTGATAAAGATAAAGACCCAAAATTTACAGCTTACCAGACGAAGCTTAAACTTTGAAAGCGATTTCCTATTAGTTAAGTATTCAAACGATTAAAAAGCAGTTTAATGTCAGCAGTACGTTTTAGAGTAGGCGGTGTACCGGAGCATTTCAATTACCCGTGGTATATGGCGGGAGAAGATCATCCTAAATTTGAGTGGGTGGTACAGCCCGGCGGCACCGGTGCCATGTGCGAAGGGCTGCGGAATGGCACATTGGATATTGCGCTCCTGCTGACTGAAGGGGCGGTTGCTGACCTGCATAAAGGCAATCCCAGCCAAATCATTGGCACTTACGTGTCCAGCCCACTGACCTGGGGCATACACGTAGCGGCCGGCAGCCCTTATCAGTCGGTGGATGACCTGGAGGGAAAAGTCTTTGGGATCAGCCGTTACACTTCCGGTTCACATCTAATGGCTTATGTTAATGCCCGGCAGTTGGGCTGGGACACGAGCGCCCTGCAGTTTGAGGTAGTCGGTAATTTTGAAGGGGCCCGCCAAGCCATGCAGGAGGGCCGCATTGATGCCTTCATGTGGGAAAAATACACCACCAAGCCTACTGTGGACAGCGGAGAATGGCGCCGCCCGGGCGTATGCGTAACGCCCTGGCCCTGCTTTGTACTCGTGGCCCGGGAGGAGATTGTTGAACAGTATCAGCCCGAATTGCTGGAGCTTATGCATGATATCCGGCAGCGACTGGATCATACGGACCGGACGGAAAAACTGAGGTTCATTAGCGATCACTTCAAATTGCAGCCCGAAGATGTAGCCGACTGGTACGGGCAGACCACCTGGAGCTGCGCCCCGGCGATTGCCGCCTCGGAACTGGATAAGGTACAGGGCGACCTGCAGGCCTTGGGTATTATCGAAGACCCGGTCTCACCCCGTCAGCTTTGCGCCCCATTCGTAACCTTTGAGGAAGAAAGCCTGTCCTCTGTGATGTACAACTGGCGGGTGGACAGTGTCTACAAAAAGCTGGAGGAGAAAGGCCTGGCAGATGGCCCGCTTCAGTTAAGCGATCTGCTCGGGCTCGGGCACCTGGATCAGTACCATTACCTCGGAGCTGAAGCCTGTTATGAAGTGGCCGAAGCATTGAGTTTGGAAGACAGCGACTATGTCTACGATGTCGGCAGCGGAGTAGGAGGGACGGCCCGGGTGCTGGCTGATTGCAGCGGCTGCCGTGTCCTTGGCGTGGAATTACAACCGGAGCTGTGCCGTTTGTCCACGGAGCTGACCCAACGGGCGGGGCTTTCCGACCGGGTGGAATTCCGGGCAGGCGATCTGCTGAATTACGATTGGGAAGCTGTATTCGACCACTTCATTTCCCTATTGGTTTTCCTGCACGTGCCAGACCGGGCCAAAGTACTGGCACATTGCCACAAAGCCCTAAAATCCGGCGGGCGGTTTTTTATTGAGGATTTTGTGCTCCGTAATCCCCTGAGTACCAGGGAAGCCCGGCAGCTAAAGGAAACGGTGAGCGCTCAATCGGTCAGTAACACGGAGGTGTACCTTCAAGCATTAGAGCAGGCTGGATTTACAGATTTAGAAGTCGTAGAAATGGATACCCTTTGGCGGGAATGGACCAAAAAACGGTTTGATGATTTTAAAGTCAATGAGAACGCTCACCGTACGTTCTATGGGGAGGCCCTTTTTGAAGACCGGCTGTCCTTCTATCAAACCATTGCGGACCTGTTTGCAGGCGGTAACCTCGGAGGTGTCCGGATTACCGGGCGGAAGAAACCTTAGACCATGACACTGACCCAATTAGAATACATCATTGCTGTAGACAATGAAAAGAGCTTTGCAAAAGCAGCCAAATCCTGCCGGGTGACGCAGCCAACCCTCAGCATGCAGGTGAAGAAGCTAGAGGAAGACCTCGGCGTGCTGCTTTTCGACCGTTCCAAGAAGCCCATTTTGACTACGGATATCGGGCAGCGCATCGTTAGTCAGGCCCGGACCATCATCCGCGAAACGAGCCGCATACCGGAGCTGATCCGGGAGGAACAGGAAATGGTGAAAGGCGAGCTAAGGGTGGGCGTTATCCCGACCCTGGGCCCTTATCTGCTGCCAATGTTCCTGCCCCATTTTATGCAGGCTTATCCCGATGTGCAGCTCCACATTCAGGAGTTGCTGTCGCACGAAATCATGGACCGTCTCAAGGCCGACCAACTCGATGTCGGGCTGCTCGTAACGCCCATCCGCTCCGATGGCTTCACGGAAATCCCGCTGTTTTATGAGACCTTTGTGGTGTACATGTCCACCTCCCATCCGCTAACGGACAAGGACCGAATTGATTTCGAGGACCTCAACCTGGAGGACATGTGGTTGCTGCAGGAAGGGCACTGTTTTCGCTCTCAGGTCGTTAACATCTGCAGCGATCAGCAGGAACAGCATACGCAGCGGGGGTTGCGTTTTGAAAGTGGCAGCCTGGAGACCCTCCGCCGTATTGTGGAGCGGCAATATGGCTACACCTTGCTGCCGGAACTGGCCACCCTGGAGCTTTCCGAAGAGCTGTACAACAAGCACGTCCGTACCTTCCGCAATCCTCAACCGGTGCGGGAAGTCAGTATCGTTCTGCGGCGCAGTTTTATGAAACGCCGGCTGGTTGACCTGCTGCAAAAAGCCATTTTGGAGGCTGTACCGGATATTCTGAAAAACAGCAAGCGTGGGCGCAAGGTAGAGTGGGAGGGGTATTGATTCAGACTGTGTTGGGAATTCGCTTTTGGAGCGAATGTAGTCAAATTTTATTCTGAACAAGGCGCGATGAAGAAGCATAGCCTGAGCTAAGCGACTGACCTGCCCGCCGTACAAGACTATGGCAGGCGGGAGAGCAACGAAGTGCAGGATGAAATTTGGCAAATGCAGCCCAAAGGGTGAAATCCCAACACAGTCTTACAACCCTTTTCCCCGTTCGTAAAGCTTCCAGTCAGCCGTTTCTGCCTGGAAAACCTGAATGAGGTGTTCAATACCTGCCTGCAGGTCAATCTCCCCGCAGGTAAAAATGTCAACGGCAGCGTACTGGTGCTCCGGCCAGGTGTGGAGCGTCAGATGGCTCTCCTGAATAATGACGACCCCGGAAATGCCATAGGGCGAGAATTGATGGAAATTGGAAGTGACCACCGTAGCCCCCATACGTTCCGCAGCGGCTTTCAGGAAGCCTTCCAGCTCATTCCCCGCTTTGAGGAGCTCCACCGGGCATTGATAGAGCTCCAGCAGTACATGCCGGCCTAAAGCTTGAGCCGCAGGTCTTTGGATCGGCCGTGTCATAAGGTAAAATAGTTTGCAAACGTCATTCAATCAGGTTGTTACGTAATGGCCGACAAATTCAGCGTCATCATCAACGATGAGACCATCCTGCCGCCGGAAACAAAGCGCACAGGCTTCTCCCCCGGCAATGTAAACGCTGGGCTGATAACGGTCGCCATCACTGTCCACATTAAAGGGGGCGAGCTCTTGGTAGATGCGGGGCAGATGCCCGTAATCGCCGTCATTCTCGGCAACCGGCTGCGAGGTGCCGTCAAACAGGCGTAAGTTGTCTCCGGTCCGGCCGTAGATGGGCTTTTCCGCATAACGCTGATTGGGAAAATCTGTCGCGCTACGAGTGGCTTTCAGCATAGCCGGGTGCAAGCCGCCCAATTCCCCCAGTAATGGCAGCAGGGCTTTAGACTGCAGCAGCATACTGTAAGCCGGATTGAGGATGACGCACAGGTCGCGCTTAATGATTTGCGTCAGCAGGCCCATCAGCTCCGGTTCTTCGTAGGCAATGAACTCCCAGGGTGCCATTTTGAATACGAAATCGTAGCGGAGGTATTCCTCGTGCTCCACTTCCAGGAAGATGCCCTCCTCCTCTGAGAAAATAACCTCCTCCATCGGTGCGCGGTGGACCTCCTCGAAGCCCGCCTGTTTCGCCGCCATTTCAATGACATCCAGGTTGAGCCAGTCTTCTTCGTGGCCCAGCCCGATGAGCAGCAGATTAGCGGGCCGGTTGGGATAGCGCTGCAGGATTTTCTGCAGCCCCTTTACGAGTCCGGTACGCAGGTGATTCCACTGCCGTGCATTTTTACGTTCGCGCCGCGGCAGCATATCCAGCATCAAAGGCTGCACACTCAGGGTTTCGGGCATGAGCGAGAGGGTGTCCCCGTTGAACTCCAGCATTTTCAGTGGCACGCCGTCCAGCCCGCCTGCGAAGTCAAAACGGCCGACCAAATGATTGCCCCATTCCCGCCGGAGGGAATAGTCCACGGCCTCAACTGCGTTGGGCGGTATGCCCGCCGCTTTCCACATTTCCTGTTCTCCGGCTTTTCGGGCAGCAAGGAGCAGGCGCTCGTAGAGTTCACCGGCTGGCTGACTGAAAGCAGCGATCTCGTTATCGGCTAACCGGAGCAGCTCCGGGGCGAAGTAGTCATGGTTATCTCCTTCGATAAACCATTCCAGGCCTCGTTTGCGGAGCTGCTTCGGGCTGAGCCGGCCTATTTCGGTCAGGCGATTATCCACCATAGGAGCGGGTTGATCCTGATCCATAACCTGACTTCCCTTTGGCGGGGCGGGTCACTGTTGTCTTACGTGCGGTCTGCTGCATGCGCTGTCCGGCACCGTTCGAGACCCGGTTATAAGTGCTCTGGTCTACGTAGGCAGAGCTGTTTGGACGGAAGGAGCCCATACTGCGGCCCATAAGGTAGCCCATCAGGCCGAAGGAAGCCATGCGCATTACTGAGCTTTGACGGCGGTAGGCAGTCGTTGTAGTGTCCTTGACCAGTTGCGCTTCATCCAGGGTGAAGGTGTCAATGGTGCTGTCCATGTACTTGGCAATGATTCGGCTGTCTTCGGTATTGGCGACGACTTCCTCGTCCTCAATCCTAAACTGATCGGTCTGTACTTCCTTAACAGTAGTGATCAGGCCTTCGGTGGGGATGGCTACCTCTTCTGTAACGGTTTCCGGCTCATCGCTGCTGCATAGGTTGACGCCGATTACGACAAGCGCAATCGCGCCATAAATAATCCATTTGATTTTCATGTAGACTGTGGTTTTAGTTAAAATTATAAAGGTGTTAGAAAAAGCGATTATCCACCGGACGAACGGGTTGAGCGCGATCCTCCGTACCCTGACTTCCCTTTTGAGGGGCGGGAAGAGGTACTTCTGGAAGTTGCATTCCGAAAGCGCGTTCCGGTGGTGTTACTGACTCTTTGGTAGGTGGATTGGTTAACATAGGCACTGGGGCGCGGGCGAAAACTGCTCCGGTTTCTGCCCAGCATATAGCCCATCATGCCCCAGGAGACGATGCTGAACATGGAGCTGTGCCGGCGGTAGTGGCGGTGCCGGTGGTGCGTGGTATCCTGAGCAGCCTGCGCCATGGTGCTATCGTTCATCATCTGCTGCATCTCGCTGAGCGGGATGGTGTCGGTGGTATTGTCGGCGTATTTGGCGATGATGGCGCTGGCACTTTTGTTTTCCACCATTTGCTCGTCTTCGATTTTGAACTCGCCCTCACTTACTTCTCTTACGGTGGTGATAATACCCGCATCCTGGTCAACCCGTTGGGCACCACCGCATGCGGACAGTACGAAAGCCAGGGCTATGGCATAGCAAAGGTCAGGACGTAACTTAATCATAGTATGCAGTTTAGGAAGTTGAAAATGTGTGTTGATGATTAGTACAGAGCTTCTATCTTTGCGCCTTATAATCGACATTGTAAAATTAGGTAAAACTCCATGACCTTCCAAAAAAAACGTGCTGAGAAAACCGTCCTGGGCATTGCGATTTTCATCGCTGGGCTGTGTTCTATCATTTACGAACTGCTGATTAGCACCACTTCCTCTTACTTTTTGGGCGACAGCATCACCCAGTTTTCGCTCACCATCGGGTTTTATATGGCTGCCATGGGATTGGGTTCCTACCTGAGCCAATGGTTTCCGGAGGAGCGCCTGGCTGCCTGGTTTATCGGCGTGGAGGGCCTGCTGGGGCTGGTAGGCGGGGCGAGCGTGCCGCTGCTGTATTTTTTCTTCACCCGGGTTTCACCGGAGGCCTATCAGGGGCTGGTGGTGGGATTAACTGTAGTCATCGGGGTGCTCACCGGCTTTGAAATTCCCCTGCTGGCGCGGATTATGAAAAAGTACTACCCGCTGCGGGAGAACCTGGCCAATGTGATGTCACTGGATTACTTCGGAGCTTTGCTGGCGACGCTGCTGTTTCCGTTTCTGCTGCTGCCGTTTTTCGGGCTATTTCGGAGTTCAGTTTTTTTTGGGCTGGTCAACGTAAGTCTGGGTGTTTTTATATTGCTCTATTTTGCGGGCCGGTTGCCCCGCTCACTGGTCCGAGGGGTGTTTGGCGTTACCTCAGGCATCAGCCTGGTTTTCGGCATCCTGCTTTACCAGGCACAACCGCTTCTGGAAGATTGGGACAGCCGTTCCTACCCGCACCGCATCGTGTACAGTGAGCGCACGCCCTACCAACAGCTGACGGTGACCAAAAACCGGTCGGACGTCCGCCTTTACATCAACCGGGTCATCCAATTTTCCTCCGCCGACGAGTATCGCTACCATGAGGCCCTGGGCATCATCCCACTGGAAGCAGCCCCTTATCAGGAGCAGGTTCTCATTCTGGGCGGGGGAGAAGGGCTGCTGGCGCGGGAGGTGCTCAAGCATCCTGGCATAAAACAGGTGACCATTGTCGATCTCGACCCGGCCGTCTTCCGCCTCGGTCGGGAGCAACCCTACATCAGAGACCTTAACGAAGGCGTGCTGGACCATCCAAAGGTGCAGACCATAGCCCAGGACGCCAGTCAGTTCCTGGCAGAAACCGAAAACTACTACGATCTCATCCTGGTAGATTTGCCTGACCCCTCCAATGAAGCCGTGGCCCGCCTTTACAGCACCTGGTTTTTTGGCATGGCCCGTAACCGCCTTACGGCAAATGGGGTGTTAGCCACGCAGGCCACCAGCCCCTTTCACACCCGCGATGCCTTCTGGTGCATCGTGGAGACCCTGCGGGCGACCGGCTTCCGGCACGTACTGCCTTATCATACTTACGTACCTTCCTTTGGTGACTGGGGCTTTGTGCTGGCCGGTCCACAGCCGATTGCTATTACGCCCTTCAGCACCAAGCTGCCCGTGCGCTATCTGGACGGGGAGGTCGTGGAGGCCATGCTTCATTTCCCCGACGATTCCGCCCGCCCTTCCGGCCTGGAGCCCAACCGCCTGGACCAGCCTGCGTTGCTGGATTACTACCTGGAAGATTGGGAGAAGTGGAGCCGGGAAGTGGTGGTGGAGTAGCACAGGTTAGGCTTATTTTTCGGCTACTCCCGTCACCCCAAAAGCCCGCTTTTTACGGTTTGTTTTCCTCTACGCTGTACCGGTATTCTCAAAACCGGAACGCAACCGCTCGCCTGTAGCCCCTTTTTAGCCTTAATTCTTTATGCAACCAATAAAATACTGATAGTCAGATAGGTATAAAATTTTTTACCGATTCGTTGCATCATGAAAAAATCTCCGATGCAACGAATTGACCAATCTTTGCAACGAATTGAATAACAACTTCGGAGGGCGTGGGGCTAGATTTGTGGGTGAATCAGCTGTGTGGTAATGCCCTCATTTTGCCGAGGCATATTCAGCCAGATTCTTGATCAGGAACGAACAAATTTCAATCTCTTACAAACACTAATGTGAAGCTACTGGAAAGACCTCTGAAACTTAAGATAATGAACAAAATACTACTCTTCTTTTTTACCTTGCTGCTAGCCGGACAAGCGCTGCATGCACAGTGTCCAACCAATAATAGGTATTACGTCGATGCTGACGCTACCTCTGGAGCCAATGATGGGACTTCCTGGATGGATGCTTACACGGATTTGCAGACCGCACTCTTTGAAGCTCGATTTAACTGTATGGCTGTAACTGAAATTTGGGTGGCTGAGGGCACCTGCCGAAGAACGCCATACAATGTATCGAAAAGGCTCCTAGCCACCTTTGGATATAAAAGTCCAAACATCAACCCATTTTCCGTTCATAACCCAACACCTAAATCCACCATGCTCTCAGTACCAAATCACAGTAATGAATGGCTGAAGCGCTTAAACAGCTGCTTTGAAACACACATCAGTGAATCTAACTTCACTCAGCAGCAACTAGGCCCACTTATGAATATCAGCCCCCGGCAACTCAACCGGAAAATCAAAAAATTAACGGGCATGCTCCCCCAACAATACTTTCGGCAATTAAGGTATGAGAAAGCATTTCATTTGCTGAAAGAACGCCGATACGACACCGTAGCTGAAACAGCTTACGCTATAGGGCTTAAAGACGTAGTACATTTCTCTAGACAGTTTCGAGCTAGATATGGTAAACTACCTTCTGAGTTTTTAAAATAACACACTAGGTATACCAATATAAAAATGCTCCACATCATCCATAAATGGCAGATTTGCCCCAGTATATTGTCTTAATTATCTCAGTTAAGATTCCCTAGCTTTGTGGTGTGAGTATTTGAATCGATTTCCCTCCCCCGAAGACTTTATTCTGTATTCGTTAATCGTACTCTACCGTTAGGGTACGGATTAGTTTAATCTATTCAACTAAGCTTGGATAACAAACCCACCCTTGTGAATAACCATTACACCAACCCAATGATCAACCTATTTACCAAAGACAACACATTGTTGCTTTCAGGTGAAAAAAAACTGCTCTGCCCCTTATTTCTCTTAGTTTTCCTGATACTGTCAGCACCTTCTCTCCTTGCTCAACCTGGTAATACTATTAGCTTTATTGCTCAAGAAAACTGTGGTATTACGGCTTCACTTTCTTATCTTGATACAGATGCCACGGGAAGACATCGTTATGAAGACAGTACGGTAGATGTGCTAGCTCAATGGAACAATACACTTATGCGCTGGGAATTCTTCGATACCAATAATAGTCAATTGATTTGCTTTAGCAACTATCAATCCTTTCCTAATCCACCTGACGATGGAATTGGAAACTACGATGGTTTATTCTTCGATGTTTTAGATTGTCCGGCAAGCCCTGACTTTAGCGTCACGGGTTCGGGCACTCAAAACTTTTTGGGCAACGCCTGCACCGACACCGAAAACCCCGACATCGTCTGCCCAAGCAATGTAGTCACATCCAATCTTGCTGGGCTATGTTCAGCCAGCGTCAGTGGCCTAATTGCTACAGCCACCGATGATTGCACAACTTCACCGTCTATCACACACACCATAATGGGAGCCACTTCTGGCAGTGGCGGAGCGGACGCCAGTGGCATATTCAACGTAGGTATTTCAACGGTGACGTTTACGGCTACTGATGATGAAAGCAATACCGCTCAATGTGCAACCATTGTCACCGTCAATGATACCGAAAACCCTACTGCAAACTGCCCGTCGAATATTACCCAAAACAATGATGCCGGGCAATGCGGCGCTATAGTCAATTTCGTCATTCCCAGCCCAACCGACAATTGTGCTGGTGCTACATCTTCCGCCAGCCCCGCTTCCGGTTCTATCTTCAGCGTAGGTACGACTCAAGTCACTGTTACCGCTACCGATGGGGCCGACAATACCGGCCAGTGTACCTTCGATGTCGTCGTCAATGATACTGAAGCGCCAACTGCCATTTGTCAAAGCGTCACTGTTGCCCTTGATGGCAGCGGTAACTACAGCCTGGCGGCTTCCGAGATTAACAATGGCAGCAGCTCTAACTGTGGAATCAGTTCGCTTTCGGTGAGCCCGAATAGCTTCGACTGCGCCAATATCGGCAACAATACCGTAACCCTGACCGTGACGGCTAGCAACAGCAATATGGCATCCTGCACAGCCAATGTAGAGGTACAGGATAACATGGCCCCAACAGGTGTTACTTGTCAAGACGTCACTGTTTCCTTGGATGCCAGTGGGGTTTTTAACCTAAGCGTTCTTTTTGTTACTAGTAATATCCTTACTTCCTTTACTGATAATTGCAAACCATTTCCTACCATTATTGGTGTAGGTAGCCCCTCTAAAGTACAGTATACCTGTGAAGATTACGGGACTTTCCCGGCGACTTTTTCCTTTAAAGATGGCAATGGTAATGAGACGCCTTGTACCGTCAATATAACGGTTGAGGATCCGCTGAATACTTGCTGCGACATCTCTATTAACAACGTAGTAGTCGCTGATGAAGGTTGTCCCGGGGCCAACGACGGCACCCTCACTGCAACGGCCACCTGAGGCTCTTGTGACGGCGGTAATTCCGACATTCGTTACAGCATTGACAACAGTGACTTCAGCAATACTACCGGTGTATTTACCGCACTGGCACCAGGCACCTACACGGTGTATGTACGGGATATGAACGACATTGACTGTACGGACAGCGATGGGCCGCATACCGTTCAGATGGGAATGGAAATCCCTGCACCCACCGGCACCATGGCAATCACCAACAGCACCTGTACCGACTGTAACCTCTCCGGCGGCACCATCGCCATTGGAACGGTCAGTGGCACCGGCGGCACCATCGAATACTCAACGGACAACGGCGCGACTTGGAGCAGCAGCCTTCCGGTATACGATCAGGACGGTCCGGCGCAGACGATTTTGGCTTCCGTGCTTAGCGTCAGCGGTTGCCGCAGCGGTAGTGTACAGGTCGGCGTGACGGAGCCTGGTGAGTGCATGACCCCCGCAGCCCCGACCGGCTCTCTAGCCATCACCAATAGCACCTGCACGGACTGCTCGCTCAGTGGCGGCAGTATAGCCATCGGCACGGTGAGCGGTATGGGCGGCACGCTGGAATACTCAACGGACAATGGCGCGGTATGGAGCAGCAGCCTTCCGTTATATGATCAGAATGGCCCGGCGCAGACCATTTTAGCTTCTGTAATCAGCGCTAACGGTTGCCGTAGCAACAGCGTACAGGTCGGCGTGACGGAACCTGGGGAGTGTACCTCTTCAACCGCGACTCCTAATGTATCCTTGGACATTATCAACAGTACCTGTAACAGTTGTATGGTTGGCGGCGGCAGTATCACGATCGCTGGTGCTTCT